>CALVEI010000005.1 GCA_944326515.1 Candidatus Gastranaerophilales bacterium
CACAAAGATTGTATTGTTGATAAATTTCCGCCACACAATATACCCGAAGAAACACCTCCATAGTACACATTAGGCTTGTCTATAAATATCTCACGAGTCTTTGTCGTAAGAGTATCAAAGAAAGATTTTTCATTATACAAAGACACATCACCGCCAAAATCGGAATAAGCCATAGGCGCATTGTACGTAATCAGACCAACTTTTTTGTACATCATTAACATTAGCGCTGTAATATCAGAGTAACCACAAAAGATTTTAGGGTTATTCAATATAGCATCATAATCAATCAAATCTAAGATTCTTATCGCACCATAACCACCTCTTGCGGCAACAATTGCATTAATAGATTCATCTTTAAAAAAGTCATTTAAAGCCTTTGCTCTTACTTTGTCATCACCGCAAAGATAATTTTTTCGAGTTAATGCGTTTTCAGACACAACAACCTTGTAGCCCTTTGATTCAAAATATTTTTTTGACTGTTGCAAACGATTTTCATCTTTTATATCCCCCGAAACACAAAGGATTCCAATAGTAGCACCTTTTTTGAGTTTTTGAGGTTGTATCTTTACCATATTTTTCTTTTTACTCCGTTTTTCGTATAATTATAATATATATTTCAGAGTTGGAGCAAAATTTTGACAAACAGATATCTTCCGTTATACAGAAAGTACAGACCACAATCGTTCAAAGACTTAATCGGTCAAGAAAATATAGTTAAAGCATTAACTAATGCAATAAACCTCAACAAAATTTCTCACGCATATTTGTTATGCGGTCCAAGAGGTACCGGTAAAACAACAACGGCAAGAATTATCGCAAAATCACTAAACTGCGAAAAAGGCCCGACTCTTGAGCCCTGTGGAGAATGTCCAAGCTGTAAAGATATTACAAATTCAACTCCAATAGACGTTATTGAAATAGATGCTGCGTCAAACAGAAAAGTTGAAGACGCAAGAAACATATTAGAAAAAATCCAGTTTGTACCGGTAAACGGAAGATTTAAAATTTACATCATAGACGAAGTTCACATGCTAACAACAGAAGCCTTTAACACTCTGTTAAAAACGCTGGAAGAACCGCCTGAAAACGTCATATTTATCCTTGCAACAACAGAACCGCACAAAGTTCTCGATACAATTATTTCAAGATGCCAACGTTTTGACTTTAGAAGAATCACAACAGAAGACATCGTTGCAAGACTAAAATACATATCTGAACAAGAAAATATCAAAATAACAGAAGATGCACTCTTTACAATAGCAAGAAGCTCAGCTGGCGGTATGAGAGACTCTCTTGCTTTGCTTGATCAAATCAGTGTACTTGATGCAGATAAAGAAATAACATCTGATGATGTAAATGATATGCTTGGCAGGCTATCTTTTGAGACACTTTTTGATATCAGCAACGCAATAACAACATCTGATACACAAACAGCAATAACTCTACTTGATGGTGTCTATAACAAAGGTAACGAGCCTTTCCAAATAATAACAAACCTTATACAGTACTACAGAAATCTGCTTGTTGTAAAAAACTGTACAGACAGAAAAATTGCAGCAGAACTAACACAACTTAGTGAAGCTCATATTCTTAAACTTAGAGAACAAGCAGAAAATGTAGAAGCAGAACAAATTCTTTATATAATAGAAAGATTATCTTTTTATTCAAAAGAGATTAAAGAAACAACAAACAGATACCTTTGGCTTGAATTATGCATAATTGAGCTTTCATCAAATGTTAAGTATTCATCATACTCACAACTTATAGAAAGAATAGAAAGACTTGAATCAGGAATAACAACAAATGCAGAACCTAATAAAGCTCAAACATATCCTTCTGCGCCACCACCGTTACCACCTGCTTTTCAAACAGAAAAGAAACAAGTAATAGCACAACCAAAAGAATCTATGCCACAAAGCTTACCAAAAGCAGAGCCTGCACCTGTTATTGCAGAGGCAAAAGAATCAATACAGGTAGAGCACAGTGAACCTCAAGAGGTTCATCCTCCCGTTGTACAAAAAACTGAAGAGCCGGCTCCAACAGTTGCTCAAACTACAGGGAACTCTACAGATTTGGCAACAGCTTGGCAAGGAATCCTTCAAAATATAACAAGCATACCTTCACGTATGTTTTTCTACAACTTGTCACGCCCTGTTGAATTAAGCCCAGATGGAATAACAATCGCATTTATGAAAGATATTTTTGTTAAACAAGCACAAGATACAAACAAAAATACACCTCTTAAAAATGCAGCAATGGCATACTTTGGAGTAAGTGACATAAATATACATATAAAGCTTGCGGATGAAAATGATTTGGCAAATGCAGCACCAAAACCATCAATAGAAAAGCTGGAAAGAAAACCTGCTGCCCAACCGCAAAAAACATATAATGAAAAAGCGGAAGAAGAAGAAAGTATTCAACTGATAAAAGAAACTCTTGGAACTCAAAACAGTACAGAAAAAACATCCTCCGAAGAAAAAAATCATATTCCAAGCAATCTATCAGACCAATCAAAAATGGTAATGGAACTTTTTAACGGCAAATATATTGATTAACATAAATAAAAAAGCCCTTTAATAAAAGGGCTTTTTTATTTGATATTTATTTAATTTAAACTAAGCTTCATACTTTTTGAAAAGTAATGATGCGTTGTGTCCGCCAAAACCGAATGAGTTAGACAAAGCATATGTAACTTCTGCTTTTTGTGGTTTGTGAGGAACATAGTTTAAGTTAGCAACAGCTTCATCTTGGTTATCCAAGTTAATTGTTGGAGGTATGATACCGTTATTAATTGCTTTAATACAAACAATTGATTCTGCAGCGCCAGTAGCACCCAACATATGGCCATGCATAGATTTTGTAGAGCTAACTTTCAAATCAGGGTTTGTTGATAAATCGCCAAATATTCTTGCAATTGCCTGAGATTCTGCAATATCACCAAGACCTGTACTTGTACCGTGAGCATTTACATAATTAACAACATTAGGCTCAACACCAGCATCTTTAACAGCAAGCTTCATAGCCATTGCAGCCCCAGAACCATCTGCAGCAGGAGCAACAATATCGTATGCATCAGCAGTTTGACCATAGCCAACGATTTCTGCATAAATTTTTGCACCACGTTTTTTCGCATGTTCAAGTTCTTCAAGTACTAAGACAGCAGCACCTTCTGACATAATAAAGCCATCACGGTCTTTGTCATATGGTCTTGATGCTTTTTCAGGTTCATCATTGTGCTTAGACAAAGTTCTTGCACTTGTAAAAGCACCAATACCCAATTTTGTAATAACAGCTTCAGCACCACCAGCAACAATAACATCAGCGTCATCCCACTGGATAGAACGGAATGCATCACCTACTGAGTGAGCAGAAGTAGCACAAGCAGTAACAACAGCTTTGTTAACACCTTTTGCTCCGTGTTTGATAGAAATTCTACCTGCACCCATATCAGCAATAATCATAGGTACAGTGAAAGGTGAGCATTTTGTAGGGCCTTTTGCTGTGATAATATCGTGTTGTCTTTCGAAAGTATCAAAACCACCTGCAGCAGATCCAACAATAACACCGTATCTGTATGGGTCAACATTTTCACCTGCAACAATACCGGAATCTGCAATAGCCTCATCAGCTGCAACCATAGCAAACTGATTATATCTGTCCATTCTTCTTGCCTCTTTGGGGTCAAGATATTCTTCAGGTTTAAAATTCTTTACTTCACCTGCTATATGCACGGTGTGACCTTCAAGCGAAATGTGTTCTATTGTAGAAATTCCGCTTTTACCTTCTAAAAGACTGTTCCAAAATTTATCGACTCCAACGCCAAACGGAGAAACAATCCCTAAACCTGTAACAACAACTCTTCTTTTACTCATCTTCTAACCTTTTCTAATCTCGGATTTAGTCATTTACCACTAAACGGTAAAAGTGCGGGGAGTATTTTCATGCTCCCCGCAAAAACTATAGCCGTAAACTATGAATGAGATTCAATGTAGTTTACTGCGTCTTGAACTGTAGCAATTTTTTCAGCTTCTTCATCAGGAATTTCGCAACCGAATTCTTCTTCGAAAGCCATAACCAATTCAACTGTATCTAAAGAATCAGCACCTAAATCAGCTGTAAAGCTAGCTTCAGGAGTAACTAAATTTTCATCAACACTTAATTGTTCAACTACTACTTTTTTAACTCTCTCAAGAACTGTACTCATGTTTTTTCATCCTCATTTTAAATTAACTACGTATTTTCATTTTTTATTATACTATTTCAAGATAAATATGCAATTTTGTAAAGTCAATGTTTACAGAACTAAACCACTAACCCACCATCAACACCTATTACCTGACCTGTAATATAAGGTGCATCTTCAGCCAAAAATCTGACAGCTTTTGCAATATCTTCAGGTTGACCTAATCTCTTAAGTGGAATGTGTTCTGCGATTTTTTCAGTATCCAAATCTTTTGTCATATCAGTTTGAATAAAGCCAGGAGCAACTGCGTTAACTCTAATGTTACGAGAGCCCAACTCTTTTGCCAAAGATTTAGTAAAACCGATTAAACCTGCTTTAGCAGCAGAATAATTTGCTTGACCAGCATTACCCATAACGCCGACAATACTTGACATATTAATAATACAACCTGAACGTTGTTTAATCATTGTTTTAATAGCAGGGCTTGTCATATAAAATGCACTGCTGAGGTTTGTATTAATAACAGCTTCCCAATTTTCTGCACTCATACGCATAAACAAACCGTCACGTGTAATACCTGCATTGTTTACAAGAACATCAAGCTTACCAAAATCCGCCAAAACTTCTTCAACTGCTTTAGCGCAAGCTTCTTTATCAGCAACATCAAACTTGTATGCTTTAGCTTTAACGCCCAAGTCTGTTAATTCAGATACTGTTTTATTAGCAGCTTCTTCATTTCCTGCATAACTAACAGCAACGTCATAACCTGCTTTTGCTAATTCTATAGCACAAGCTTTACCGATTCCTCTTGACGCACCTGTAACAAGAGCTACTTTTTTATCTTCTGTCATATTAATTCTCCTTATTTAAGAGTAACTACTGCTTTTAAAGATTCTACAGTTGCATTCAAAGAATCTTCATCATATACATTTAACACGTTAAGTGCAGGATTAATTTTCTTGCACAAACCTGCCAAAACTTTACCTGGACCAATTTCTACTATAGTATCAACACCATCTGCTACCATTTTTTCTACAGTTTGTGTCCACATTACTGAAGAATAAATTTGTGCAGTCATTTTAGACTTAAATCTAATAGCTGATGTTGTAGGTTCAGCGTCAACATTAGTGAAAACAGGTATCTTAGCGTCTTTTATATCACAATCATCTAAAATTTCAGAAAATTTAACACTAGCTTCATTCATTAATGCAGAGTGGAAACCACCAGAAACAGGAAGAGGAATAACTCTCTTAGCGCCTGCTTCTTTTAAAGCATCATTAGCTTTTGCAACTGCATCAGCTTCACCAGTTATAACAATTTGAGCAGGAGAATTGTAATTCGCTACAGACACTATGCCATCGATTCTGCTAATGATATCAACGATAGCATCTTTATCCATACCAATAACAGCAGTCATTGCACCTTTTGTAGCAACAGCAGCATTGTTCATCTCAGTTGCTCTTTTATCAATTAATCTCATTGCTGTAGCAAAGTCAACAACATCAGCGGCATAATATGCACCGTATTCACCCAGTGAATGACCTGCAACATAATCAGGTTTAATATCTGTTTTTTCCTTCAATGCTTCTAAAGCAGCAATTGATGTAACAAGAATAGCAGGCTGAGTATTAATTGTTTGTTTTAAATCTTCTTCAGGTCCTTCAAAACACATTTTTGAAATATTTCTGCCTAAAACTTCATCAGCCTTTTCAAATATTTCTTTAGCCTTTGCAGATGTTTCATACAAAGATTTACCCATGCCTACGGACTGTGAGCCTTGTCCGGGGAATACGAATGCTACTTTTCCCATCTTATATCTCCTTAATAAATCTAATCAATTAATACGTACCGCCAATAATTAAAACGAACTATATGGACAATCTCGAATTAATAATTATGCAATACCTTCTCTTAACCTTACAATTACAGTACCCCAAGTTAAGCCTGCGCCAAAACCGCTCAATATAGCCTTGCAAGGTAATTTAATTTTGCCTTCTTCAATACCTTCTGCCATAGCAAGAGGAATAGAAGCAGCAGATGTATTACCATATTTTTGGAGGTTAACAATAATTTTGTCATCGCTGTAATTCAATCTTGATGCCATTGCCTCAATGATTCTGTAATTAGCTTGGTGAGGAATTAAATAATCTACATCATCAGGTGTTAATCCTGCTTTTTCAAGACAATTGCTGATAGATTCAGGCATTGTAGTTACAACAAACTTGTAAACTTCTCTACCATTCATAACAATTTTTTGTTTTTGAGGTTCGCAAGGCTCAACAAGCGGACAATTTTCACCATTCATAGGCATTTTAATGAAATCGCCGTCTTTGCCGTTTGAATGCATATCCATAGCGATGATATCATCGACACCGTCAACTGATTCTTTAAGAACAAAAGCACCAGCACCATCACCAAACAACACACAGCTTGTTCTATCATACCAATCAATAAACTTAGAATTAGCATCTGTCGCAACAAGCAAAATATTTTTATATATGCCTGAAGAAATAAATGCTTTTGCAATATTCATAGCATAAATCATACCTGTACAAGCAGCTGTAATATCAAAAGCAGCTGCTTTATCAGCACCAATAGCAGCTTGAATTTCGCAAGCAGTAGACGGATATGGGTGAGCAGGTACAGAAGCAGCGGCAATAATCATATCGATATCTTTTGCATCCATTTTTGCTTTTTCAAGAGCATTTTTTGCAGCTTTGATACCTAATGTAACAGCATTTTCTTCGCCTGATACAACACGACGTTCCTTGATACCAGTTCTTGTTGTAATCCACTCATCGCTAGTATCAACTAACTTTGTTAAATCATCATTTGTGATAACCGTATCCGGTACTCCATACCCCACGCCTGCAATCATTACAGGAATTAAATTTAATGACATAAAATCTATCCTTCGTAAAACTCTGATATTTTCTTATTAACATCCGATTCAACGGCTTCTTTTGCAACTCTTACCGCATTCTTAATTGCATAAGCCATGCTTCTTCCGTGAGAAATAACAGTAATGCCTTTTACACCAAGAAGCAAAGCACCGCCAAACTCTTCATAATTAATTCTTTTAAAAATTCTTTTCATTGCAGATTTTGCAAGCAGACCAATCACCATAGAAATAGGATCTCTTTTAAACTCTTGCATAATCATTTTAAACAACATAGAAGAAGCACCTTCTATACTTTTCAAAGCAACGTTGCCGACAAAACCGTCACAAACAACAACATCACAATCGCCTAAAAAGATTTCTTTTCCTTCTACGTTACCAATAAAGTTCAAACCGTCTTTGTTTTCTTCTAATAACTTGTAAGCAGCTTGAGCAAGCTCATTACCTTTACCTGCTTCTTCTCCAATATTCAAAACCCCAATTCTTGGAATTTCAACACCAAGAACATTCTTAGAAAAAGCAGACCCCATGATAGCAAATTGATACAACATCTCAGGAGTACAATTACTATTTGCACCAGAGTCAATCATAACAACCGGTTTTTTCATTGTAGGCAAAGTAGTTGCGATAGCAGGTCTTTCAATGCCAGGTAATCTACCCAAACCAAATAAACTTGAAGCCATTGCTGCACCGGTTGATCCAGCTGCAACTACTGCTTGAGAACTGCCAGTAGCAACTGCTTTAACAGCCAAAACGATAGAAGAATCTTTCTTCTTTCTGATTGCCTGTCCAGGGGCTTCACCCATTTCTATAACTTCAGACGCAGGTGTAATTTTAACGTCTAATTTGTCAACATCTACCCTAATTCTGCCTTTGGGAGAATTAATGTTGTTAGTTCTAATGCCATCTTGTTTGACATCATTGATGACTCTTTTTATCTCATCATCTTTTCCGACGAGCTCTATTGCAACATTGTAATCAGATGCAGCCCACAACGCGCCTTTTACTATCTCATCTGGTGCATTGTCGCCACCCATTGCATCAATAGCTATCCTAGTCATACTAAAACTCTTCTCCCTACAAACTTTTCCATACTTTTTTTAAAAAAACCGCCGCCAAAATTAAACGGCGGTTTTTAGAAAACTATTCTTCAGAAGATTTTTCTTCTTCTTTAACTTCTTCAGCCGGAGTTTCTGCACTAGCTTCTTCAACTACTACAGTTTCTTCAGCATTTACTTCTTCAGCTACTTCTGCTTTTTTAGTTTTTTTAGCAGGCGCTTTTTTAGCTTTTGCTGCTTTTTTAGGAGCTTCTGCATTAGCTTCTTCAACAAAGCCTTCCGCTTTTCTTGAAACAACTTTGCCTTTATACTGCCCGCAAGCTGTACAAACAGTATGAGTCAAAACTAATTCGCCACAATTTGGGCAAGTAGTAGTTTCAGGAACTGTTGCTTTCCAGTTTGATCTTCTGTGTCCTTGTGCTGATGCACCTGTTCTTTTCTTTGGTACTGCCATTTTTATTTTCCTTCTTTTTTTATCTTTAAATTCTTAAATACATCCAAACGGGGGTCTGAAATTTCTTTTTTTATGTACTTTTCCATTTCAGGGCTTCCATTACAATTTATATCACAAACAGACGGATTTGGAATGTTTAATGTTACAGATTGATAAATTAAATCTTCAACATCAATGCCATCTTCTCCATGAAGTTCGGTGATAAAATCGCCGTCTTTAAGTTCAATTTCTTGTCCAGAATGTGCACCCTTAGCGGATTTTGCACTCCCTAGAATATAAGTTTCGTCCACATCAACTTCAATTTTTTTTAAAAAATTTTTTAAACATCTGTCACAAATCAGCTTAACATTTGCAACAATTTGTCCCTTTACTTGAATATAAGATCCAAATGCACTAAAAATCAATTCAGCCTTAACTACGCCATCTGTAGAAAGGTCTTTTATCTCATTTTCAAAGTTAATTTTTAGTGAATGGTCTTTTGCGTTTTTTATATCATCGATAGAAATATTCATAGTTTTCTTATTTTATTTTAGACAAAAAAAGTTGTCAAAATTTTTATAATACACCTAATTATTTTTTTGATTTTTTAAAATTTGTACTAGCTGCAGGCATCCAACGAGATTTTAGATAGTTCAGATGTCCTTTTCTTCTTAGTTCCCCGAGAGCCAAATTAACTTCAGTTTTCAAAGACGCACTCTGTTGTTCTTTTCTGAAGGCTATCGCATAAGCATCTTGAGAATAACGCTGAGGCAGTATCATAAATTCAGGATGATCCATAACAAAACCGGCCAATATTGTGTCATCAGAAGTCATTGCCTGAGCCTTTCTGTTTAAAAAAGCTTTAAACCCTTCTTCATAAGAACGATACCCCTGCAATATAACTTCAGGAGCAAAATATCTTATATTTTTTTCGCCCGTAGTACCAAGAATTACAATAACTCTTCGACCGTTCAGATCCCCAACTGTTTTAATATCAGTTCCTTTTCTTATCATTATAGCTTGGCCAGTATAGTAATATGGTAACGAAAAATCTACAACTTCCATTCTTTTAGGGTTTATAGACATAGTTGCTATAACCATATCTACTTCGCCAGAATTTAATTTAGAAATTCTATTTGAAGCATTTACCTCAACAAAACGAACAAGCTTCTCATTCCCTAAAATTCTTTTGGCTAAAAGATGTGCAATATCAATATCATAACCTTGCAGTTTTCCGTCTTGAACAAACCCGAAAGGCTTTGAATCAAATTTAACACCTACAACAATTTCACCTCTGTTTTTTATGACAGAAAGCAAATCCTTATCATCTTTTTCTTTTTTAGTACAACCTGTTACCAAAATAACAGAAAACAATAGAAAAAATATAAGTATTTTTTTTATCATAATTATTCCTCTACAAGAAAAGCCACCTAGCGACAGCCACAGCAACTACTATACCGATTATATCAGCAAAAATTCCCGCGCATAGAGCATGACGAAATTTCTTTATCCCAACAGAACCAAAATAAACAGCTAAAACATAAAAAGTTGTTTCAGAACTTCCTACCATAATCGCAGCCAATTTAGCAGTATAAGAATCAGGACCATATGTTGTTGCAATATCGGAAAACATCCCTAAAAGAGCACTACCTGATAACGAACGAACAATCATAACCGGCAATATATCAACAGGAATTTTTAACCACTCTAACAGCCCGGCAAATAAACTCCCTGCTATTTCAAAAGCTCCTGAAGCTCTAAGCATAGATACAGCAACTATGATAGCAACAAGGTACGGAACTATATCAACTGATACTTTTATGCCATCCTTTGCACCATCAATAAATGCTTCATATATAGGGATTTTTTTGAGCAAGCCCCAAGTTAAAACGACAAGAACAATGACAGGAATAAGCCAAACAGAAATTACATCAACAATTGTTTTAATCATCCTGCACCTCTGTTTCTGTATTTAATTTTTGTGCAGGAGTAATTTTTTCCAAAAGTTTAACTCCAACAATAGCTGACAAAAACGCAATTGTTGTAACTATTAAAGTAGGGAAAATTATTTCCGTAGGATTTTTAGAACCACTAGCTATCAACACAGCTAAAACTGTTGTTGGAACTATCTGCCATCCTGCAGTATTCATTGCTAACAGTGTGCACATATCATTGGAGGCAGAGTTTTTATCAATATTGTGTTTTTGCAATTCTTTCATTGCTTTTATACCTATGGGCGTAGCTGCATTAGCAAGTCCAAAAGCATTAGCTGTAAAATTCATTGCAATATCACCTATTGCAGGACTATCTTTAGGCAAATCGGGAAAAAGTTTTTTAGCTATCGGCGTAAGCAGAAGAGCTATTTTAGAAACTAAGCCTGATTTTTCAGCAATTTTCATAATACCCAACCAAAAAGCCATTATACCGGCAAGGTAAATAGCAATTTCAACAGACTTCTGCGCACCACGCATTATGGCATTTACAAGAGAATCCATTCTACCTGTATAAGCTGCCGAGGCTATAGAAATAAGTATTATAAAAAACCATATATAGTTCATGACTTAATTTTCACAAATTTACCTAAAAAAGGCAAATTTATAGCAAAATCATAACAATCTATAAAGTAACATCACTAGCAGTAAGAGGAGCGCCAATTACACGCTCAAGATTCGCTGCTGAAATATGGTACTGCATAAGAGTATTATAATACTGCAATTTCGCATTCATATATGTAATCTGTGCATCTTTCAGCTCAATAGCATCGCCAAGACCAACCTTATATCTGCCTGCAGCAAGCTCATATCTTTCCTGTGCAACATCCATTGAAGCTCTTGAAACAGGAATGGATTGCTGAGCATTTTTAAGTTGAATATAAGCTTGTTTTACGTCTAAATAAACTTTTTGACGTTGTACTTCGTAATCAGCCTGATCTTTTTTATAAGTTAATTTGGCCTCATCCATTTGCTCTTTAACAAGCAACAAATTCAAATTAGTATAAGACAACTGAGCACCAATTTGATACCCATAATCAGTATCAGGTGTTTTTCCGCCTCGAGTATAAGAGCCAAAGCCTTTCAGGTCAGGTAAAAATGCAACTTTAGAAGCTTTTACAAGTAATTTAGAACCTTCCATTTTCTTTTTAGCTGCCGCTAAAGCAGGGCTCTGATCATAAGCCATCTTTAAAGCTTCATCAAAAGTTATATCATATCTTTTTTTATCAAGTCTGTCTTTTATATCAAACTTAGCAAATTCAGGCACCCCCATCGCATTTGTCAGCTGAGCAAAGCCTGTATCCACAGCATTTTTAGCCTGAATTAGCGTTAATTTTGTATTATCTAAATTATAAGCAGCAGTAGAAACATCAATTTTAGCTTTACTACCAATATTATAATATGCTTGTGCCTGTTCAAGGTGTATTTGATATTGCAATACAGAATCTTCATATACCTCAACCTGCTGTTGCAAATACAAGAGGTTATAATAATAATTTTTAACCATATACACAATATCATTAATACTTGCTTGCAAGGTTTCACGAGATGCTTCATAAGTTTTTTTAGCAACACCAGCTTGAGCACCTGTCTTACCAAAGTCATACAAAAGCATATTTACACCGACATTTGGCATATTCCAAGAATTATACTCTTGCATTGGAAATCTGAAATTTGTTACCAACATGTCATTTTTTGAATAAGAAAGCCCTGCTGTTAAAGTAGGAAAGTAATTTGACCAAGCCTGAGCAATTTTATTCTTATAAATATCCTTGCTTATTAATTGAGAAAGAATTGTAGGGTTGTTCTGTAAAGCAATTTTTACACAATCATCTACAGAAATAATACGATTAGCAGAAACAGCTCCTTCTATATCAGGTCTTGCTGCTGTAAAAGCATCGCCCTCTTGTAATTCTACAGCTTTTTCCAAGTCCTTGTTTTGCGTATCAATTTCTGGTTCTGTTTGATTTTTAGCTTTTGAAGCCTTTGGGCGAGAAAAATGTTTATGCTTAACTTTGGTTTCTTTTTTCTCTTTTTGAGCAGCTTTTTTTTCTTTTTTATCTTTGCTATCGTCAACTATCAATCTAACAGAATACTGAGACTTATCAGTTTTTGCTGTAACTTTTTGCTCGTCATATTTTTCTTTTTTAGGCTTTTTAACCACTACTTTTTTCTCTTGTTGTTCAACAACATCCTTTTGTTGAACCTTCGGAGGTTCATTTTTCTTTTTGAAGAAATTCCAATCAAACGCAGCTGCTTTGTCACAAGAAACAAAGCTAAAAGCAGATATTACCAATGATATTATTAATAATTTATGTGTTCTTTTCATCTCTTCCCCAATAATTTATTATGGTTTTATTCTTCTTTTTTGTCCACTTTTTTGTTCATTACAATATCAACCAAATGTTGAATGATTACATAGAAAGCAGGAGTCATGATTGTACCTAAAGTACCGGCTGCCATCATACCGCCAAATACTGTAGAACCAACAGAAATTCTCGAAGATGCACCAGCACCATGAGCAAGAATCAACGGCAACATACCTACAACGAAAGCAACTACTGTCATCATAATCGCTCTAAATCTTATTTGAGAAGCTTCAACAGCAGCTTCTTCTATAGACTTTCCGTCAGTCTCGTGTAATTCTTTAGCAAATTCTACAATCAAAATTGCTTGTTTAGCGGCCAAACCAATAAGCATAATCATACCTACCTGAGAATACAAGTCAAATGCTTGTCCCATTATCAACTGGAATATCAAGGCACCTGCTGCAGCCAAAGGACAAATCAGCAATACAGCAAACGGTATTGACCAACTTTCATATAAAGCAACCAAGAACAAATATACAAATATCAAAGCCAACGCAATAATAGTTGTTGTTTGTCCACCTGATTCAATTTCTTGTTTTGATGTACCGGACCATTCATACCCCATATCTTTAGGCAACGTATTTATAGCAACATCTTGCATAGCCTTCATAGCTTCACCAGAACTCCTTCCTGAAGCTGGTTGACCAGAAATTTGAACGTTTCTATATTGGTTATATCTTGTTATAGAACCGGCCCCAACTGTCTGTCTCAAAGATACAACAGTTGTTATAGGCACCATTTTACCAGATTTATTTTTAACATATATACCAGTCAAATCATTAGCATTTCTTCTGTATTTTTGTTCTGCTTGCATTTGAACCCTAAATACACGACCCAACTTATTAAAGTCGTTTACATAATACGTACCAAGAGTTGAAGACAATGTAGAATACAACTCTTGCAAGTCTATACCTTGAGCCATAGCTTTTGCATAATCAATATCGACAATATACTGCAGCATATTTGCCTGATACTGAGTATATACGTTTGTCAAATTTTTATTAGCATTCGCAGCAGCCAAAAGTTTGTTTGCCCATTGTTCCATCTCTTGAGGTGTATATTCCCCTTTTGATAACATTTGGAACTCGAAACCACCAACCATACTCATACCGGAAATAGCAGGCGGAGAGAACACACCTATTTGAGCAGTTCTTATTGATGAGAACTCTTTCCTGATTCTTCCAAGAATTGCATTCAAAGACAAATCAGTCTCTTTACCTTGTACAAATCTTATGGCTTTTTGAAAAATATTAAATTCACGTTTATCCCACTCGTCAAGACGAATAACCATAAACGCTTGGTTAGAAGGTCCCATACCAACAAAGACAATAACACCTTCTATACCTTCTATTTTCTTTAGTTTTTCTTCCATTTCGTGAGTAACATCAGTTGTTCTGGCAAGAGATGCACCAGCAGGAAGATTTATTTGTGTCATTAAAACAGCTTGGTCTTCATCCGGAATAAAACCTGTTGGTATCATCTTAAAAAGCACAAGCATCAACACAACAATACCTACATAAGTAATAAGAGTAAGTTTTTTGTTGTACACAAACTTTTTAACATAGTGAATATAAAGATCAGTAAGTTTTTGGAAATAAACATTAAATTCCATAAATATCCACTTAATAGCAGCAGACATTTTATTTGACGGCTTTCTATTGGGATCTTCAGGTCTCAAAATAATAGAACATAAAGCAGGAGACAAGGTCAAGGCACAAACAGCAGACAAAGCAATTGAAATTGCAATACAAACGGCAAACTGCTTATACATCAAACCAGATAAGCCAGGCATAAACGAAACAGGAACAAATACAGCCATAAGTACCAATGCCATTGATACCAATGCCCCACCAATTTCCTTCATTGTTATTTGAGTAGCCTCAACAGGAGTCATTCCGTTTTCAAGGTGCCTTTTAACGTTTTCGATAACAACAATAGCATCGTCTACTACCGTCGCAACTGCAAGAACCATAGCAAACAACGTCAGAAGGTTAATAGACATATCAAACACCGGTAATGCAGCAAAAGTACCAATCAAAGAAACCGGAATTGCTATCAACGGAACAAGAGTTGCTCTCGGATCACCCAAGAATACAAATATGATAGCAACAACGATAATAGATGTTTCTATAATTGTTTTAACTACTTCTTTCATTGACTCACGAATAAACTGAGTATCATCGTGAACCATTGACAATTTCATACCATCAGGAATTGTCTTTTCCAATTCCGCCATTTTCTTTTTAACTTCATTTACGATTTCAATGGAGTTGGCACCTGGAATTTGGATAACCTGCATCAAAGCTGCAGGGTTACCATCAACTCTACCATTTCTTGAGTAAGTTTCAGAACCTAATTCTACTCTTGCAATATCTTTGATTTTTATACTAGAACCATCAATATTAGAACGAACAATTATATTTTCAAACTCTTCAGGTTCAAGTAATCGACCTTTAGTTCTCAACGTAATTTGAAACTTCTGTTTATCAGGACCTGGTTCTTGCCCCAATGCACCAGCAGAAACTTGAACATTTTGAGTGTTTATAGCTTGCTGAACCTCAGACACTGAAACATTTAAGTTAGCCATTTTTTCGGTATCAAGCCATATTCTCATAGAATAATTACCTGCACCATAAACACCAACTTCACCAACACCAGGCAAACGAGCTATTTCGTCTTTAATAAAGATTGATGCATAGTTTGTTACTTCCAATTGAGAATATCTTCCATCGGTAGAAGCTAAGTTCAAAATCGCAACACCTGCGCCTGATACCTGTTGTTTTGCAGTAACACCCAACCTTTTTACGTCTTCAGGTAGCTTTGGCTGAATTTGTTGAATTCTGTTTTGGACGTTTACAAGGTCAATATTTCTGTCAGAACCTACTTTAAAATAAATTTGGAGTTGATATGATTCATCAGAACTTGTTGACACCATATACAACATATCTTCTACACCGTTGATTTGAGACTCCAAAATAGATGCAACCGAAGACTCAACAACGTCAGCACTCGCCCCTGGATATGAAGCAGTAACTTGAATCTGAGGAGGCGTAATATTTGGATACTTTTCCAACTTTAGCCCCATCATCGCAATTATACCAACCAAAGTTATAAAAAGAGAAATAACTATCGCAAACCTCGGCTTACGAATAAAAAAGTATAATTCCTCTTTGTTATTTTTTTGAGGTTCTTTATTATCCAACATAATTAGTTTTCTTTCTCTTCACTAGCTGTTTTTACTGAATCAGAAGGTTCTTCATAAGAAACGACAGAACCGGGTCTAAGTCTTTGGAATCCTGATTTGATAACCATTTGACCAGGTTTTAAACCTTCTGTAACTATCCAATTATCTCCAAGTTGTTTGTCTATTTTGATAAATGTTTGCTGAGCCTGCTTATTTTCATCTACAGTCCACACATAAGTACCTTGAGTACTATCAGAAACAGCAACTTGAGGAACTAATACAACCTTCACTGGAGCTTTTGCCGTTGCTGTTACATTAACAAAATCACCAGGAACCAACAAATTATCTTTATTTTGGAATGTAGCTCTCAAAGAAATAGTACCCGCTGTTTGGTCAACTTCGTTATTCATAAACTCAAGTTTACCTTGTTCTTTATACAAAGACCCGTCAGACAATCTTATTTGAACATTCATCCCAACATCTTTTTTATCTTTATTTTCAAGTCTGTTTTTTCTATAGGTAATATAGTCTTCACTTTTTATAGTGAAATAAACATAAATAGGACTTGTACTTACAATTCTTGCCAAAGTACCAGATTGAGAATTAACCAAGTTGCCTTCTGTTATAAGAATTTTACCAACTCTACCATCAACCGGCGAAGTAATTTTGGTATAACTCAAGTTTAACTTTGCTGCTGCCAAATTAGCTTTATTAACATCTTTTGTTGCACGATATTGATCTCTTGTTGCAAGAGCATTATCATAATATGACTTACTTACAAAATCATTTTTAACAAGTTCTTTTGCTCTTTTTAATTCTTTCTCTGCATTTATCAATGCTGCTTCTGATTGTCTTACAGCAGCTTCTGCTTGTTGCACTGCAATTTGATATTCATTAGGCTGAATAAGAAAAAGGGTCTGTCCTTTTTTTACAAATGCACCCTCTTGAAAATATCTTTTTTGGAGCCAACCATTGATTCTGGCAACTACGTCAACAGAATATTTAGCTTCAATACGCCCTACAGATTCTGTTTTAGGATAAAAATCGCCCTCAGACGAATAAGCTACCTCAACAGGGGTTGGGCGTTTCTGCATTTCTGCAGCAATTTTTGCTGTAATAATACTAGCCATTTTATTAAAAACTATAGGGAGAACAATAATTGCAATAACAATTATCCCTATTAATTTTTTCCTATCCATATATAATCCTCTTCCCATTATAATTACATTTTTACAATTGTTATGATAACAACAATTCTCTATAATGGCAAGAGGATTACAATAGTATAATCAGTGTATTTTTAAGGCTAATTATTTATCCCAAAGAGCATCAGTAAACTTCCAATTATTTTGCATCAAGTCCATTGCATCATCTTGAGGCTCAACCTTATCAGAATCTTGATTACCCATATCTTCTTTTTTAGCAAAAGTTAAAAGAAACTTGAAGATATCTTTACCTTCAGTGTTAGGTTCTTTTTTAGGTCCATTTACATCAGCAGTAAAATCACATTTTGTAGAAGTACAGCTTACAGTTAACTCCATACCATCTCTTGTTAAACCGGTTGAATCGTCAATTTTAAGCTGTTCCTCAATATATTTCTGAGCATCAGAACCCCACTTATATGGCGGTCCATTTTTAACAATGGCCTGATCAACAGCCTCATTAAATGTAAAGTAAGCTTTTTGTGCACCTCTTTCAAAAGTTGTTCTTTGTGAAAACCTCTTTAAATTTGGAATTGTAAGCATCGCAATAACACCAATAATCAACATTACAAGCGCTAACTCTGCAAACGTAAATGCTTTTCTATTCAATAAAGACATATTAGACCTTTCTATCCCTTACAAGACTCACCTTGTTTAACAAGATTTCTAAAATTCAGATATCTCTGTAATTCTGTATTTAATATTTCCACTGACTCTAGAAAAGGCCCATCGATATGGACTCTGTTGTCATACTTAGGATCAATTATATATACAGTAGGAAACGCAGAGATTTTATACTCTTTTACAACTTTTTCATTTTCAGGAGACTCGGCATTAACAAGGACAACATTTACCTTATCTTTATTAATATTTCTCACTTTATCCAATTTTGGCATAAATCTCTTGCAATATGTACACCAATCAACATAAAAAACAGCCAAAACAGGTTTGTCTTCTTTTGATACCTGTTCCATAGTCAGGCCTAAGTCATAATCCGAAGGTTTCATATTAGCTTTGGGCAAAATTGCCATACAACTTGTTATTGAAATACCAACAAGTAAAACAATAGCAAGTACAATTAACGAAATTCTTAACTTCTTGTTCAAATTTGTGCTCCTTTTGGTACTACGGTTACTCCACCTTCTGACACGTAAAAACCTCGCGCCTCATCTTGTTCTCTATCAAATCCGATGTTTGTATAAGGTGGAATATCTACATTCTTATCTATTATAGCCTTTTTAATGTGAGAATGTCTGCCTATGTTAACATTCTCCATTATTATAGAATCTTCTACACTTGAAAAACTATTAATTCTAACCTTTGGTGAAAGAATACATCTTGAAAGAGTACCGCCTGAAATAATACACCCTTCAGATACCAAAGAGTTTGTTGCCATACCACGTCTTTCAAGCTCCTCCCAAATAAACTTAGCAGGAGGATAATTGTAATTATATGTTCTTACAGGCCACTCTTTTGTGTATAGATTAAATTCAGGGTCATACGCAAGCAAGTCCATATTAGCCTGCCAATAAGCATCCATGGTTCCTACATCACGCCAATATCCCCTTTCTGATTCTTCCATACCAGGAAAAGTATTTTGCGCAAAATCATAAACAAAAATCCTATCCCCTTGCTTTAACATTTTAGGTATAACATCTTTACCAAAATCGTGATTAGAATTTTCAATAACAGCATCTGCTTGTAATTCATCTATTAACTTTTCTCTATTAAAGAAATAATTCCCCATAGAAGCAAGACATTTTGTTTCATCTCCAGGGATATGTTTAGGTTTAGTTTTTGGCTTTTCTATAAAATTAGTAAGACGCCAATTTTCATCAACCTCCATAATACCGTACTCTCCAGCTTCCTCTATAGGAATTGGTATAGCAGAAATTGTTAAATCAGAATTATTCTTTTTGTGAAAATCAAGCATTTGCTCAACATTCATTTTATAAATATGGTCGCCGCCAAAAACAGCAACAAATTTACTGTCTTCTGCCAATATATGGTGAATATTTTGGAATACAGCATCGGCTGTTCCTTTATACCAGTGGCTATCTATACGCATCTGCGCAGGGACTAAATCTACATACTGGTTGATAATAGGAGACAACGGCCAAGTTTTTAAAATATGCTTATTAAGAGAATCTGACTTGTACTGTGTCAAAATTTTTAATTTGTAAAAGCCTGAATTAATAAAATTATTTATAACAAAATCAATGATACGATAACGACCGCCAAAAGGAACTGCAGGCTTTGCTCGATCTCTGGTAAGAGGGAAAAGTCTTTTTCCTTCACCACCTGCTAGAATCATTACTAAAGTATCATCAACCGGCATGAAACACTCCCATCTACATTGTTACCCATAACAAAATGATAGCACATTATTACAAAAAATGGATAACATAAATATTTTTATTTATAATAAAATCATTCAAAATTTATGATAAAGAGGATATTAAATATGACAAGACCAATGACAATTGCAGAAAAAATACTAGCAGCACACGCAGGGTTAAAAGAAGTTACTCCAGGTCAACTCATCAGTGCCAAGCTTGATATTACACTTGCAAACGACATAACAGGTCCTGTTGCGATAAAAGAATTTAGAAAAATCGGAGTAGATAAAGTTTTTGATAAAGATAGAGTTGTATTTGTTCCTGATCACTTTGTTCCAAACAAAGATATAAAATCAGCACAACAAGCAAAAATGGTAAGAGAGTTTTCTCATGAGCAAAATTTAAAAAACTACTTTGAAGTAGGAAGAATGGGGATAGAACACGCTCTTTTGCCCGAAAAAGGTATTGTAACAGCTGGTGACTTAATAATAGGCGCAGACTCACATACTTGCACATACGGTGCACTCGGAGCTTTTTCTACAGGAGTTGGGTCTACAGACCTTGCTTGTGCAATGGCATCAGGAGAAACTTGGTTTAAAGTACCACCAACAATAAAGGTTGAATTTAACGGAAAATTAAACAAATGGGTGAGTGCTAAAGATCTTATTTTACATTTGATTGGGGATATTGGTGTTGATGGCGCATTGTACAAAGTGCTTGAAATCGGAGGTTCTACAATAGAATCAATGGATATGGACGGTCGTCTTACTATATGCAATATGGCAATAGAAGCAGGAGCAAAAGCAGGTATAATAATTCCTGATGAAATAACAAGAGAATATTTAAAAGGAAGAAGCATCAGAGAACCTTTATTCTATACAAGTGATAAAGATGCTCAATACGAAAAAGTTCTCGTCTATGATGTATCTGAAATTGAGCCAACAGTAGCCTTTCCTCACTTGCCAGAAAACACAAAACCTATCTCTCAAGTAAAAGATATAAAAATACATCAAGCAGTTATTGGAAGTTGTACAAACGGAAGACTTGCCGATTTGAAAGTTACTGCAGAAATTTTAAAAGGCAGAAAAGTTCATCCGGAAGTAAGATTGATAGTATTCCCAGGAACGCAAGACATATATCTTGAAGCGATGAAACTTGGTTATATTCAAACAATAATTGAAGCAGAAGGAGCAGTTTCGACACCTACTTGTGGACCTTGTCTTGGAGGTTATGCAGGTATTCTTGCTGAAGGTGAAAGATGTATATCAACAACAAACAGAAACTTTGTTGGAAGAATGGGTCACGTTGACAGTGAAGTTTATCTTTCATCACCTGCAGTTGCAGCAGCTAGTGCTGTTTTAGGCAAAATAGCATCGCCTGCAGAACTTAAATAACAATAAAACATTTGTATTCAATAATTATTATAAAAACAAAAGCTCCTCAGAAGAGGAGCTTTTGTTATAGGGTTAATTTACTACTTACCAACCTTGATTTGCAAACCGCCTGAGAAACCTATACCTGTTCTTCCACCATTTCTGATTGTGAACTGAATAAATCCATTAAAGCGATCTTTAAAGGTTTTAGAAACACCCAAACCATATTCAAAGTATGAATGTCTCATTCTTACATAGCCAAGATCAATATTACCAGCTCTGCCATCTACACCACCCATAATATTGTAAACCATTTGAGCGGTTGCATAGATGTTAAATGTTTTCTTTTGCCATATCAAGTTAAATCCAGGAGCAACGTTAATACCATTGAGCATACCTGAACTCATACTCAATACACCAAAGTCAGAGCCCCAATTTTGAGAGCCGAATGCATTATATGCAGCCATTAATGTTGGTTGGAAAATGAAATCAGCAGGCAAGTGAATATTGTACGCTGTTTTAGAAGCAACACCAGCAAACCAATTGCCTGTATTGTCACTACCTGAACCAAATTCACCACTCATTGACATATCATTAGCATAGCCTCCACCATAAGCTAATAATGAAGTAATGAAGTTACCTTTATATGCAGTACCCATTAAGCCCAATTGAGCTCCGTTTTGATACATACTAACACCTCTAAAGTGTTGGTGTGCACCATTATAACCAACATAAGCAGTAGGAACTAAATTCCATCCGTTTTTAAGTTTGATAAGCGGGAAGTCAGCACCAATTAAAGAACCGTATGCATTGTTGCCTACGCTCAAACCTCTTGTCATTGAAAGACGTTCAAAGTTACCATAAGCTTTATACCAGAGGCTTCCACCTTTTAAATCATATTGATAAGGTGCAAACTGTGGTTGAGCAGAAGCATATTTGTTTGCTGTCTTTTGGTCATCCATCAATTGTCTTGTTATGACATCCATATGGTCGAATAACATATTGTTAACAACCAATTGATTTTGCCAAGATGCAATTGTTGCAACCTGACCTCTATATTGTTGAGGGTTGAGATAAACAAGAGAACCAGTTAAATTAGGTCCGCCTGCTGAACCGTTAGTTAGGTAATAACGACCCATTGCAGTATTTGCATAAAATGCCGTTGGATCATAGTATGGTTGATCTTGAGGATTTCTTTGTTGAATCAATCTGTCAGCATCTAAACTAAATGTTCTGTCAGCAGGTGATGTAACAAAGTTAATACCTGTAATCAACAATGGAGAGTTTTTATCATTGATAAAGCTATCAACAATAATTGTGTCCATCTTATTGCTATGAGGATCATAGTCAAATGCAACAGGTAATTTGCCATCTTTTAGGTTTTCACCCAATATCAAATCACCTGCAACATCAATTGTATTGGCGTAATTACCAATCAAACTTAATGACGAATTACCGTCAATATTCCAATTACCGCCAATAGTTGTATTACCAGCAATTGAGGTAATTGTATTATTTACATCAAGGTTTCCTCCAATATTTGTATTTTTACCTAACAAGTATAAACCTGACTGAGTTCCATCTTGTGCATTTGCAATAACATTGCCATCAAATTGAGTTTGATTAGCAATAATGCTCAAATTAGCACTTGCAGAATTAGAACCGACAGTCAAATTACCTGTTTGTCTTAAATCGTCACCTTTTTTGAAAATAACTTTGTCTTTATTAGTAAAATTCAAAGTTCCTTCTTTAACATTTACTTCCCCTGTCATATCAATAGCAGAAGAAATATTTGTTGCAGCAAGTCCTTCTTTATAGATAGAACC
This sequence comes from Candidatus Gastranaerophilales bacterium, assembly GCA_944326515.1. Lineage (GTDB taxonomy): Bacteria > Cyanobacteriota > Vampirovibrionia > Gastranaerophilales > Gastranaerophilaceae > Limenecus. Next base: position 22,861 of record CALVEI010000005.1, read on the forward strand.
ACCGCCAACGATTGTTGGGTTATAGTTAACAACGGCATTATCATTAATGAAATTCAAAATTGCAGTGTCTTCCATTGTCAAAGTTGAATCATCTTTGATAAATGCGTTATCGCCATAAGAAAGCATTGTGTCTCTCTTAAGCAAGATATCACCGTTAACACCTGTATAATTACTAAAACCAATATCAATAATACCGTTTTCTTTTCTTTCAAATACAGCTGTGCCGTTTGGTGTTTCAAAAATAGTTCCGTTTGAAAGAATCAAACCACCATTATTGATATTGATTTGTTTTAAAGAGTCAACATCAACAGTACCATCTGCTTTTAAGATATTGTTGTAATACAAGTTGTTTTGGTTAATTAACTCATCAATATCAACAAGCTCAACGCCATCTTGAGTAAAGATTTTATCTTCTACAAAAACTCGACCGTGTGGAGTTGAAACACCAGCATTTGCTGTTTTATCAAAGTTTGTAACTGTTATATCAGAACCCAACAAAGAACCTTTTTCAAGGTATAAATCACCTGATGTTTCTTTAATAATTTTGTTAGGATCATTGTCATCAACATCTATAAAACCGGTAATTTCATTTTTAATACCACCAAAGAAAGTAGATCCAGACTTAACAGTTACACGACCTGCAGCTTGAACAAAGTTACCTTTAAAACCTGATTGGTCACCATATATATTAATATTCGGAGAGCCTGTTTCTCTGTCATCTTTCATAACAGCTATAGAACCATCGCCTGTTACGATTGTATGCCAATCAAGATTTTGAGAAACAAGACCCAAATAACCATCTTTTTCAACATCTATTTCACTGCCTTTTTGGGCAACAGAACCTGTACCAAAAGCAAGCTCAGCCCCGTTTGAAACTGATACTTCAGCATCAGAAGCTAAACCAGAACCTGTTCTTAAAGTAATTACAGCATCTTTATCATCATCGCCAACACCGTTACCAACAATATTTTGAACACCATGCAATATTGCATTTTCTAAAATACCATTAGTAAAGACAAAGCCTTCTGTAGTTTTATCACCAATGTATAAAATATTACCATCTACAAACTTGGCGTTATCTCGACCATCCAAATTCAACACAGGAGTTTTTAAATCTCCTGCTGACAAGTACTGATTTCCTGATAATTCAACGTCTTTGCCTTCAGCAAGTTTTGCATCTTGTTTGAACAACAATTTACCATGTTCAATCAAGTTTTTTTCAACTCCACCAAAGAAAATTGAATCTTTTTCCGCAACAACTGTACCGCCTGTTTGATGATAAGAACCTTCAAACGCTGAGTTATTACTTGTTCTTTTGATTGTTGTTGTACCTTGAGAAATATTTACATTACCTTGTCCTTCTATACTACCGGAAATAGTTACTTTGGAATTGTTATCAAATTTTTCAGGATTAACTGTTGTATCATCAGCAATAGTACCGATGTTCAGATTAGCACCTGCAGCAATTTTAGTTGTAGAACCTTCTACAAGTTCAGCACCGTCTTTTAAGTTCAACGTACCATTTTTTATTTCACTATTTTTAAAGAATTTACCAAAAACATTAGTAATAAGTTTCTCATCAGCACCCAAAGAAATATTTTCTTGTTTGAAAGTTCCGTTAAAGTTTTCGAATAAATCGTTTTCTCCAACATTTACAAGGTTTAAAGAACCTTCACCAGAGTGAAGAACCAAACCTTGCCCTTCTATTGCAAAAGTAACATCAGTGTTTTTATTGTTACCTTCTTCAGAAAATAACTCCAATGTTGCAGCATCTGAATTTATAGTAATTTTATTATCTTTTAAGTTATTAGTATTGGTAAAATCACCGATTCTAATAGTACCCGTACCATCTATAATATTTTGCCCTGCTAACGTTACAGCATTGTCAACAGAATCACCTGCTGTTACATCAACAATACCAGCAGAAATTGTATTCTTACCGCCAAAGAAAGAATTGCCTGCTTTAACAGTAGTTGTACCGGAACCTGTTTGATTATAACTACCTGTATAACCATGCTGTTTAGCTGATATCGTCACATTACCTGTTGATGCATTATTAATATTTCCGCCTTCAACAGTATTTTTAATACTAATGTTTAAAACAAAAGCTGTATCCTTGATATTTAAATCACCGCCATTTAAGACAATTTTTGTTGTATCGGTTTCACCAATAATCGCATCACCAATAATCGCATCATTTATATTAAAAGATGAACCTGCATCTATTTGGTTTTGTCCTAAAATTTCAGCACCGTTACCAAAGTCAACAGAGCTGTTTTGAGTAATCAGGTTTTGTCCGTTAAAGAATTTACCGCCTTCAAATTTAGTTTTTCTGTTGCTTTGAAGATAATTACCGACAAAACCACTGTTATCAGACGTAAACACTAATATTTTAGAATAATCAGCATCAGTAGTATTGGATTTTCTGTCGACATATATCTTACCGTCACCGCTTAAATCCATTTCGAATTTTCCGCCGGATGTATAAGTATACCCGCTTCCGTCATGGCCTAATTTATACATAGTATCAGCGTCTATTGTTAAATCAGAGCCTTTGTTTATGGTTAATGTGGAACCGTCGGCAGCAACTGAACCGTCTTCCATTGTTATATGTGCAATTTTGCCTTGTTCACCGCCTAATTCATAATGAGCAGTACCCGCAAAACCAGCTTTTTCTGCTAATTTCAAATTAGAATTACTTATCGTTATAGGTGCGTCAGTTGTACCATTATCAAAAATGGTTTCTGTCATTCTTACATTCGTAAGAACAAAACTGCCACCATCAACGGCTACTTTGTTTCCATCAGTAATTGTATAGCCTTTATCACCATTACCGATAGTCAATTTAACATCTTCACCTGTAATTTCTATGTCAGAAGAAAGTTTCGCACCGTCTCTGAAGATGAAATTACCATCCATAATGTCGTTGTTGCCACCAAAGAATGTCCCACCAGTTACTTCAGTAGTACCGTTATTTTGGATAAAATCGCCAACATACTTTGACATATCTCCATTAACAACAAGATATGTATCCTCGCCGATGACCTTTATTGTGCCGGTTCCGATTACTGTTCCTTCTATGTGAGATTCTTTACCGTTAGAAGTAGGAACACCATACTGGTCAACAGTATCCGACAAACCATTGTTAGAAATATTAATAGTTGTTTTGTCTAAATTAAGTTCTTTTCCGCTTTCAAGAACAATCTGTCCTTTATCATAAATATTAACAGTTGTATTAGTCAGCTTGCTGTTGCCACCAAAGAACTTGCCTCCTGTAACATTAGCAGCATCGACATCAGCTCCAATACCCTGTTGTCCAATGTTGATTGTTCCTGCTGTCATATTAAAGTTGCCATCAAAACCTGATTGGTCACCAGAAATACCAAGAGAATTACCATTCATTGTGATAGTTGCTGAAGAATTATCACCTGTAATATTTCCATTAGTTAAATTCAGATTTTGGTTAATGTTAACATCACCGCCTGTAATATTTAAATTTGCACCTTGAGCAATAGAGCTGCCGCCTTCAATAGTAACACTACCATCTGAGATATTTGAAGTTCCCTTAAAAGTAGCACCTGTTGCAGTTAATGTGCCTCCTGTCATTTTTTCAAGTCCATCTAACACAGCGTTATTTAAAGCAATACTACCAGCAGAAAGTGTTGTTTTGTCACCATAAAAAGTAACACCACTGCCGATATTAACACTACCGCCATTAATTATATTTGTTGCACTCGCATTATTTGACGTATTAATATTGACTATACCGCCGGAAATTGTATTAGTACCTGCCAGTGTAGAACCGTTCTCTAAAGTAACGACAGTATTTTCTCCTGAAATATTGTTTGTACCTGACAAAGTAGCATTATTTTTTACAGTAACTTTACCACCGGAAATATTATTATTTCCGCTAAAAGATTTAGTTTCTACAGTACCGTCACCGATTGTTAAGAAACCGCTAACTTGCTCATAAGTTCCATTAAATACGGAATTGTCACCTGTTAACAGCAAATCAGCATTACTGTCTAAAACAATTTTACCCGTACCTGTCACATTTCCTGTTAGGTTAGTATCATTATTAATAGAGATAGTTGTGTCAGTCCCACTAAGAGCAATTTTAGAGCCGTCTATTGCATTTGCCGCAGCAACAACCAACTGTCCACCTTTGATTTGATGAGTATTATTGCCACCAAAGAATGTACCACCAGTTACTTCAGTAGTACCGTTATTTTGGATAAAATCGCCAACATACTTTGACATATCTCCATTAACAACAAGATATGTATCCTCGCCGATGACCTTTATTGTGCCGGTTCCGATTACTGTTCCTTCTATGTGAGATTCTTTACCGTTAGAAGTAGGAACACCATACTGGTCAACAGTATCCGACAAACCATTGTTAGAAATATTAATAGTTGTTTTGTCTAAATTAAGTTCTTTTCCGCTTTCAAGAACAATCTGTCCTTTATCATAAATATTAACAGTTGTATTAGTCAGCTTGCTGTTGCCACCAAAGAACTTGCCTCCTGTAACATTAGCAGCATCGACATCAGCTCCAATACCCTGTTGTCCAATGTTGATTGTTCCTGCTGTCATATTAAAGTTGCCATCAAAACCTGATTGGTCACCAGAAATACCAAGAGAATTACCATTCATTGTGATAGTTGCTGAAGAATTATCACCTGTAATATTTCCATTAGTTAAATTCAGATTTTGGTTAATGTTAACATCACCGCCTGTAATATTTAAATTTGCACCTTGAGCAATAGAGCTGCCGCCTTCAATAGTAACACTACCATCTGAGATATTTGAAGTTCCCTTAAAAGTAGCACCTGTTGCAGTTAATGTGCCTCCTGTCATTTTTTCAAGTCCATCTAACACAGCGTTATTTAAAGCAATACTACCAGCAGAAAGTGTTGTTTTGTCACCATAAAAAGTAACACCACTGCCGATATTAACACTACCGCCATTAATTATATTTGTTGCACTCGCATTATTTGACGTATTAATATTGACTATACCGCCGGAAATTGTATTAGTACCTGCCAGTGTAGAACCGTTCTCTAAAGTAACGACAGTATTTTCTCCTGAAATATTGTTTGTACCTGACAAAGTAGCATTATTTTTTACAGTAACTTTACCACCGGAAATATTATTATTTCCGCTAAAAGATTTAGTTTCTACAGTACCGTCACCTATCACCAAATTACCTGATGACTGAGAATAAGTACCGTTAAAAATACTCTGATCATTCAACAAAGTCAACGTAACATCGTTATTATCTAAAGTAATATTTCCGTTTCCGCTTATATTTCCGTTCATTGTAGTATCAGCATCAACATTAATATTAGCGTCATTGTTGATTGCAATTTTAGAGCCGTCTATTGCATTTGCCGCAGCAAGAACCAATTCTCCACCATTAATTTGATGAATATTGCTACCGCCAAAGAAAGTACCGTTAACTACTGTTGAACCTGCAGTTTGAGTATAAGAGCCTTCATAATTAGCGTTTTGAGAACCGGCCTCTAATGTCAAATTTCCGCTATTTACTATAGTCGCATTTTCTGACCCTGCTATACCACTACCAATACTAACAGTACCACTGGTGTTCAAAGCAGCATCGCCATCTAAATATATATCATTTGCACCATTCTTATCAGTGTTCCCTGAAAAAGTAGCATCACCTATATTAATAGAACCAGCTCCTGAATAGATAGCCCCACCTATACCACCAGTTACACGATTACCAGAGAATATAGAGTTTACGTTACTCAAATCAATAACAGGAGTCCCACCGGGTCTTGTTTGTAGATTTAGTATCGCCCCACCGTCACCAACTGCTGTGTTATTTTCAAAACGAACAGTTGCACCGTCCTTAAAAGAAATATTGCCATCAAAGTTAACAATAGCTCCACCGCCAAAAAAGTGATTAACAGAGTCAACTGCACTTGTGGAAGTGTTACCAATAAAAGAAGTATTTCCATTAAACTTAACCGTGCCTTCATTGTAAATGGCACCACCACGATTGGCTGTATTCTTTTCAAAAGTCGAATTGCCAATAACATTAACTGTTTGACTTATGTTATAAGCCCCGTTGTAGATACCACCACCGGCGTCAACAGCCTGATTTCCAGTATATGATTGAGATTCTCCATTTAAGTTAACATTTTTGCCGCTATAATAATTACTAACAGCCCCTTGTTTACCACCGGTAATACCAGTCATCTCACCTACAGTATAATCTGTAGTTTCTGTATTTGGTCTGACTAAAATCTGCCCGCTCGTATCAGAAAAAGCTGCACCACCCGACATTGCACACAGAAGCAAAAAAGACGCCACCATTCGCTTTGTTTTGGTTTTACTCATTCATACTCTCCTTATGTCCATGTAAAAATATTCCTTAGTTACACAAAAAATCTTAATTCCATTTAGTACCTAAATTATAACTCTAAGAAAAATTTTTAGAAATAGATTATACATACTAAATGTTTAACGCTTAATAAAAATTAACCGCACCTAAATATTTTGTCTGACAAGGGTATAAGCAAAATTTCAAAAGCAATAAACAACTATCAGTTGTCAAATTATATATTTGCGCCGCCGTCTTTTTTCATTTTTTCTAGAGCTTTTTTCGCACCAGAACTTTCTTTTGCAAGATTTATTACAAAATCAGCAGCCTCAGAATCACGTGCAATGGCCTCTTTTAGAGCCAATATTTCTTCTATGCTCATTTCTTTAACATCTTCGTCTGACATTTCCTCAAGATTATCTTTAAACAACTCTTGAGCTTTCATATCATAACCAGGCAAATTCTTTTTAAACCCATACCACATATGGAATTGATGCAGCATAAAATATATATTTATGTCCAAGTCTCTTAGAACAAACATTTCTCTTGTTTCAAAAGAAAATTTTAACTTTTTTTCAACAAGCAAACCTATCATAAAATTCAAATAAAATGCTTTTCTTCCTTTTAATGGTGTTATAAAGCCTTCTTCTTCTTTTATTTTTGCAAGAATTTTATCGGCGTTTTTCATTTTATAAACAGGAGTACCCTGTTCTTTTACAAAATCAAGGAGCTTGTCAGGATTTGTTAAACAAGATTTTACGATATTTTTTAATTCCGCATCCATAGTCTCAAGAATTTTTTCTGTTTCTGTTGTCAAAGTTAAAGTTTCAGATGCGTTAATATGAGTTTTAGATGTAGAATTTGTATATGTACGAGGTTTAAGCTTTTCCATCGTCTGGGCAAGCTTTTGTTTTCTTCGTTCAAGAATATAATTTACTATTTTATTGATAAATTTAGCCATAATTTTATTTTAACATTTTTAGATTTTTATAAAAAGCCCCAAAATTATTGCCAAGACAATCAAAATTACCAGATTCTTTTTAATTTTAAAACCTATTGCAATAAAGATGACCAGCAAAACTAATGCTTTCAAAGAAATTATGTCAAAAAATTTGTGAGAAACTTTAAATTTATCAAAGTGAAAAAATACAGTACTCATTATTTTAAAACCAGCTACCGCAATCAATGCAACAGCCGCAGGTCGAAGACCGTACACTATATGAGTAATATAGCGATTCTCTTTATTGTTTTTTAAAAATTTTGATAAAGAACAAATTATTATTACAGAAGGAATCATAAAAGCAACAGTCGTAAGCGCAGCACCCCAAACGCCACTTACTTTAATTCCAACAAAGGTTGCCATATTTATTCCAAGTGGACCTGGGGTTAAATTCGATACAGCTATCATCTGAGTTATTTCAGAAACATTAAACCACTTGTATTTTTCAACGAGATAATACAAAAACGGAACAACAGTGTATCCACCACCGATTGCAACTGCGCCTATTTTCATATATTCCCAAGCAAGAATTAATGTATTATACATCTTCGCCTCCTTGCTTTTTTTCATCCAATACACAAGACGCACAAGGTGTTTTTTCTTTAGGGAACAAGAAATGTCTTATCAAACCAAGCATGCCCGATGAAATTACAATAATAAAAGGTGATACATTTAAAATTGCACAACTTAATGCCAACACAAATATAAAAGCCGAAAATTTATCAAATACAGAAAATCCCCATAACTCAATTATTGTCATAAATATCAAAACACAAACCGCAATATCTAGCATTGAGAAAATATTTTGAACAATCGGATAATGAGTTATAGCAGATAAAAAAGAAAAAATTATAACAATACTCAAAAAAGCAGGTAAACAAACCCCACTAACAGCTGCTATTGCGCCTAATGTTCCTCTTGCTTTATACCCAGTAAACATTGAAACATTGCCTGCAACCAACCCCGGAAAACATTGACTTAAAGCATAAAAATCAGTCAACTCTTCCATTGTACAAATTTTTTCTTTATCAACCATCTCACTTTTTAAAAAAGGTAAAATCGCATAACCTCCGCCAAACAGAAGCAATCCTATTTTAAAAAAAATCCAGAATAATTTTAATAAACCTATTTTATTATTCATCTTTTAACTCATTAGCTATAATATTAGCAACTTCCTTTGCAGCTTCATGTTTAGATAATATAGCTTTTACCTTAGACAAATCATCTATCATATTTTGTCTGTAATCGTCGTCTTGCAATATTTTTAAAATAGCATCAGAAATAACTTTAGGATTAGAATCTGCTTGTAACAATTCAGGAACAATATCCTTGTCCATAATTATATTAGGCAAACAAACTCTATCTATACAACGTACTATTCTATAAACAAAATAAGCAAACCAAGGCCCTTTATAGCTTATAATCATTGGAGTGTTATACAAAGCCGCCTCAAGAGCAACAGTCCCTGATGCAAGCATCAACGCATCAGATACACTCAAAAGTTCATAATTTGCATTTTTAACAACTTTAATGTCAGTTTCACCAAGATACTTTTTAAAGACTTTGTCTTTTAAACTATCCGCTTGAGCTATCACAAACTGAACATCTTTATTTTTCTCTTTAATAATTTTTGCAGACTCAAGAAAAGTCTTCATTAGATACTGCAGCTCAAACACCCTGCTGCCAGGGAATATTGAAACGAGTTTTTTATTTTTATCCAAACCATATTTTGCAAAAACTTCATCTTTGTTTGCAGGTTTAGGCATTTGCGTAATCAAAGGATGTCCGACAAATTGAGCGTCTATGCCTTCTTTTTCATACATTTCCTTTTCAAAAGGAAAAATGGTCATCACTTTTGCAATATTCTTTTTAACGGTTTTAATCCTCCACTTACGAGAAGCCCAAATTTGAGGAGGAATATAATAGAATACTTTTATCCCCGCTTTTTTTAAAAACTTTGAAATATTTAAGTTAAACCCGCCATAATCAATAAGCAAAACCAAATCAGGTTTATACTCATTTTTTAAATAATCAACAACCCTTTTACCAAGAGTCAAATGGTCAAACAAAATTTTAGGAGTTAACCCCATAGCAGACATATGTGCTTGCGAATGATCAACAAAAAGCTTTACACCAAGCTTTCTTAGATTTTCTCCGCCAATTGCTTCTATTTCAACGTCTTTATTTTGTGCAAGTAAATTTTGCACAACAAGGGATGCATGCTTATCGCCTGACAGTTCGCCTGTTATAATAAATATTTTTTTAGTCATAAGCTCTTCGCCTATATTGCCATAACAATGATGCCTTTTTTATCGGCAAATTCAATAACCTTTTTCTGGTCAACTATAATTGTTTCATTAGCTTCAATTGCAAGAATTTTTGCACCGAATCTATCCATTGTTTTCAAAGTATTTAAACCTATTGCTGGTATGTCAAAACGTTTATCTTGAGTAGGTTTGCTAACCTTAACAACAGTAATACCTTTACCGCCGAGTTTGCATCCTCTTTCGATACACTTATCAGTACCTTCGATAGCTTCTACAGCCATAATCATTTTATTTTTGATAACTACAGATTGACCTACATCAAGTTTACCCATTTCCTTAGCAAGCCAATATCCATACTCAACATCAAGAGCCTGTTCTTCATCAGGTTCATGTGCACCAAGAACCCCTGGAGGCGCCATAAGATTTTTAATAAAAATAGTTTGATCCAAAACTCTTATGCCCATTTGTTCAAGCTGATCAACGATAATCAACATAACTGCGTCATCATTCAAACGTTGAGCTTCTTTCATAAGACGCAAAGCTTCCATATCAAGTTTTGGACGTCTAAGCAACAAACCTTTGTGAACTTTACCGATAAAAGTTACTTGAGTAATTTTTTCATCCTGCAAAGTTTTTTTGATTTTTAAAACTTCACCGGGACCAAAATTATAAACCTTTGTACAGAACTTTTTAAGTCTGTTTCTATTATCAGAAGATAAGGAAATAGCTACAACATCAAACCCGTTTTTCTGTGCAGATTCTGCCATTGCAACAGGTAATTCACCGTCGCCTGCAATAAGACACTGCTTTTTATCAAGTACGATAGACAATTTCCTCTCCTTTTTTTATCCTATACCAGAGTCACGATACAAAAGACCCGTATGATTATAATACAATAAGAACTTTTTTTTTCAAATTCTTTAATTTTATTAAATAAATTGTATAATCATACTATGGGACTAAGTGAGATTACAAAAAGATATTTAAAAGATTTTTTAATCTATCTGGAAGTGGAAAAAAACTTTTCCAAACACACTATCCGTGCATATCAATCAGATATTTTAAGCTTTCTTCTTTGGTTAGATAACACACCAATAGAAGAAACCAACCATACAAAATTAAAAGATTATCTTGTCTTTATACAACGATTTAATTACTCAAAAACAACCCTGTCTAGAAAAATTGCAGCAATAAGAACATTCTATAGATTTTTGTACAGAGAAAAAATCATAGAAACAAACCCTGCAAACAGTGTGCATGCACCAAAAAGAAATAAAAGCTTGCCTAAATTTTTAACAGGGCAAGAAATTGAGCAAATTTTAAATAATATAAAAATCGATACCCCGGCAGGTTACAGAAACAGAGTGATTTTAGAACTGCTTTACGCTACTGGTATGCGTGTATCAGAATTAAGCAACTTAAATTTTGGCAACCTTAACCTAGCAGAAAATGAAATAACAGTAATGGGAAAAGGGGCTAAAGAAAGAATTGTACTTGTTTCATCAAGAGCAAAAGACTTTTTAGAAAAATATCTAAAAACCGTACGTTTTATGATACCTGAAGAAGGAACAAAAATAGAAGAAAACGAAAATAGCCCGATATTCATAAACAAAACAGGTTTTAGACTTCAGCCGCAAAGCATTAGAACAGCAATAAACGATATAGTAAAAAAAATAGAACTGCCTAAAAAAGTAACGCCTCACGTATTCAGACACAGCTTTGCAACAAAGCTTTTGGAAAACGGAGCAGACCTTAGAGTTGTACAAGAGCTTTTGGGGCACGCATCTATATCTAACACACAAATTTATACACACGTATCGACAGAAAGACTTAAAGCGGTGTATGATAGTACTCACCCACGGGCATAAATATTTTAAGAGGAGATTTAGGAATGTATGATTTTATAACAATAGGTAGCGCAACAATAGATTCCTTTGTAGAATCTGATGCAGCTAATGTAGTTTCTGTAAGCACTAAAGAACACAGCATAGATTTTATGTCCTATCCATACGGTGCAAAAGTTGAAGTAGAAAGCTACAAAACAGCCGTAGGCGGAGGTGGACTTAACGCCGCAGCAAACTTTGCACACCTTGGAGCTAAAACAGCTGCTATTTTTAAAATAGGTGAAGATTTTCAAGGTAAAAACATCTTAGAAAAAGTCGAAGAATCCGGTGTAGATACAACTTGCGTAATAAAAAGCAAAACAGAAAATTCCGGCTCCTCTGTAATCCTTTTAAGTTTTGAAGGCAACAGAACCGTTCTTGCTTACAGAGGTGCCAACGGAACAATAAAAGAAGATGAAATCGATTACAAAGCCATAAAAAATTCAAAATGGCTTTATATTGCTCCCCTTAACGGTGAATCAGGTGCGGTTTTAGATAAAATTGCCCACTTTGCAGAAGAACACAATACAAATGTTGCAATAAATCCCGGAAGTTCAAGTTTGAAAAAAGGGTTAAAATACTTTGAAAAAATCCTTGCAACTGCAGAAGTTGTAGTAATGAATAAAGAAGAAGCTTCACTGGTAACAAAAATCGATGTCAGACCAGATACAAAAACAGAGTGTTTTTCAGAAGAAACAATCCACCCCGATATAAAAACAATGCTTGATAAGCTAAAATCAACAGATGCAAGAGTTGTAATCATTACGGACGGAAAACATGGTGTATATGCTTTTGACGGAACAAAATACTACAGATGTCCTGAATTCCCAGCAAAAGTTGTAAGCACTCTTGGTGCAGGTGATGCATTATCTTCTACATTTACAGCAGCACTTGAATATACAAATTGGAATATTGAAAAATCTCTCATGTTAGCATCCGTAAACGCAGCATCTGTTGTTTCCAATTTTGGTGCGCAAGAAGGATTTCTAACATTTGAACAAATGGAACAAAGACTAAAACAAACTCCGGCTTTCAGAGTAGAAATTGTTTAAGCATAAAGTTCTGTAGATGCAGGTTGTGGATTATTATCAGAACCTGTATCTACAAAATCAATAAACTTGTCTGCATTATCTTGCCATTTATCAACATCATATTTATGAGGCTTAGAAGAATATCTATCTAACCATTGCTCAAATTTTGCCATCAAATTATTCCAAATCCTTTTAATAGTAGACGGTTTTGGCATTTTTGCAGCTCCGAGCATCCTATGTTCCATTAAAAGTTTAGGCTGTTCTTCTGTTTTTTGATTCTGTTCATAATTTTGAACTTCAGCCTTGTCAACACGAGTTGAATCGGGTTTAACTGTATAATAACTATTTACATAAACAGGAGAAATTGTTGTCATAAATAAAACCTTACCTAAACTTCACTTATATATATAAAGTAAAGTTTAGGTAAAAAATTGCTTTCTTTTATAACAAACTGTTAAATATCATTTTGTTTGTTTTGAATATTTCTTATAACAGTTTTTACGTTTCCTTCTGCAAAGAAATTTTTAGGATTAATATACATTTTTATTCTATCAGCTTCTATAGAACGCATTTGTTCAACAATAGTAGAACGACCTATAAATATAATTTCATTAGGTTTATTTGTTTTTGGATCAGGATAAACAGTTGCTTTAGGACCTTTAGCATCATAATCTTTGTATATTACATGAACCTTGCCTGATGCTTGAATAACATTTGTAGCTTTGTAATACTCTTGACGATCTGACCAAACATTTATACGGGTACCGTCCATATCAACATCGCTATGAGCATTTCCTAAACCATATGCAACTTCTTTAACAGCATCATAAATAAACTTGTCTGCAGTAATAACGCTATCTTTCTGTTTCAAACGCCCGTGACCTGTTAACGTAATTTTTTGCAAATCACCTGATTGGTTCAAATTAGCAACAGCTGAATCAGAAAATGTCTCAACATCTTTATAATATATAATTACACCACCGTGAGCAGTAAGAGTTTTAGTCTTAGTATCATAAGATTGTGCATCCGCTGTAATTATAACAGTGGGTTTCATTCCATCTTTTGGTGTAACTGTTGTTTGTGTATTGCCTTCTGCTTTTATTGTTTTGTTAAGCAAAGACATCTTTAAGATATTAGCTTTTATCTCATTTGTTTTATCCTGTTTAACTTGAACAACATAAGGCTTGTCATACATAACCGCATCAGTCAACTGCTTTGATTTTGGATCAATAAAAACCTCTGCTCTTGGAGATTTTGCATTTATATCATCCATTTTTACTCTAACATTGCCTTCAAATTTGGCTTTATTTTCTTCCATCTTAAAAGTTTGTCTGTCTGACTCTATAGACAAATCAGCAGCTAACGCAATACCTGTAAGAGCTATTAAAACACCTGATAATATAAATACTTTTTTAAATTTTTCCATCAAAATTCCCCTTGCTGTACAGTTCGGTTCTAGAACGACCTTTTATTTTTACTTCTGTCATTTGATTACTCAAAGCAGCTTCATTACTATAAGTTTTTATTTCGCCGCTTTTTCTTATTACAACATTACCCTGTGCGGTAATATCCTTATCACTGCCTTGCCAAACAAAACGATCAGCTCTAACATCTGTTCCATCTTTATAAATAAAATATGAATCATCGTAAAGAACGACTTTTTTCTTTTCTTCACTGTACGTTCCCATAGAAGATTCCATACTGAGAACAACTTCACCTTTATCATAAAAATTGCCTATTACATTGTACAATATAACAACCTTGTTTTGATTGTCATAGTACCCCTTTTCAGCATATAATTCCCAATATTTTTTATCTTCTTTTGTTTCGGTAATTATCAAATTCTTGACGTTAACTTCCTGCTTTTCTCCTGCATTTTGTAACGCCTCTTTTTTAAAGTTTCTTGTAATAACACCTGCGGCAATGAATGCCCAAGCACAACCTATAACTACCGTAAGTAAAATTACTATATATGCTATCTTTCGTTTAGACATGCAAATATTTTAACACGAATCAAAAAACAAAATTACCGTTGTAACAAAATATTTCAATAAAAAAATTTTTTCACCAAAAATAACAAATTTTTTTATTTACTGATTTAATAATTATTACTAGCAGAAATTTTTGGAATAACAAATGATTAAATTATTTTCACACATCTCTTTTAGAGGTATTCCTCAAAAAGAATCAGACAAAAACACAGAAAAAGTCAAAACAACAACCACACCTAATACGCTTGAAAGAACACCATCAATAGATACATTTGTTCCAACTGTTGAAACTGCATCTGCAGCAAGAGCTAAAAAAGCAAACGCATTAACACAGGCTCAAACGCTCAGAGACTACGAACTTGTAAAAAAAGAAGGATTATTTAATGATGAACTACTTTTTCTTTTACAACCAAAAACAACAGCAAGCGGTTCAAAAACATTCACACCAAATCAAACAAAAATAATAAATCTTGCAGCAAAGAAAATTTCTTTTTATAAGGGTATTGCAAAAAGACTTGAAACATCGGGTACAGAATCCATTGATAGAGTAATAAAAGATATAAAAACTGTCTTTGGTGGAGAAAAAAATTACGGAAAATATCTCAAAGCAAGAAGTAAAAACGGTAAACCAACATCGAAAGAAGCCGTTTCTATATACAACAAAATAACAAAAGAATTTCTAGACAAAAAAATAAATGGTGAGGTTATGAACATTTTTGCAAAACGTTTATACCAAAAGCCATATAAACTATTGGATAAAACAGAAAAAGAACTCGTAAAACTTTCTATAATGGATGGAGATGTAAAACTTGATTCAAGAGACTACAAAGTTCTCGAAAAAGTCTTAGGTACTTCTAAAAAAGACTACGAAGAAGCCGTAGACTGGATAAAAGACTTAATAGGCTTAAGAATGATTATTCCGGAAGATGCGGATATGAACAAGGCTGCAGAATACCTAACAAAAGCAATTTTATCAGGAAAGCTTAACGTAACAAGAGTTAGCAACTACCACTCAAAACACATTTACCCATACATAAGCCAAGATACCGTAAAATTATGGAAACAATCAGTCCCAGGTATTGAGCTTGTACAATCAAATGCGATAAGAAAGAAAAACGGTTACACAACAACCCAAATGAATATATTGCATGAAATAAAAGACAAAAACGGAAAGGTAAGACCTGTTTGGGTAGAATTGCAAATAAGAAGTGAGCAACTAAATAAAATAGGCCAAATTGAGCACTTAATATACGATATTTTGGCTAATAAAAACATAGGTAAAAATATTCCTGAGCTGGAAAAATATTACGAAACAATTGGTATCAAAAAAGCAGTAAAAGAAGTTTTTGGTAATCCTACAAAAGAAAATGCTTACGTTGACTACGAAAGAGCAATGTATTCTTGGATCAGACACAATGAAAATCCAAAATCAAAAGCAATACTTTCTTACGACAAACCAATTCTTACAGAATTTGGACTGGGTGAATACGAACATCTTTTGAGCTTTGAATCACTAGACAGAATTGACGAAACAGCCACACTTTTAAAAGCAAAATACGGAAAACCCACACACACTGGCACGAAAGAAAAAAAATAATAACAATAAATATCGGAGATAAATAAAAATGAACAAGTTAAATCTAACAACAACGACACAAAGAATATTAAGACATAGAATTCCTAATGCTACAGCACCAAGCTATTCACAAAAGATGGATGCAGCAATAAAGCAATTAAAAGATGCATTTGCTCAAGTGGTTGAAATAGGTAAATTTAAACCGATAAAAGCTGATATAACTGAACCATTAAAAGATTCAACAATAAAAAAAGCTTCTATAATAATAGAACCGCTTGCAAATAAAAATGATTTTAGAACAAGAACTATTTCTTTTATTGCTTATTCACCAACAGAAGCAGGAAAAATACACGATGTAACAATAGCTAACGGAAATAAATTTGCAATAGAATCTGCGTTAAAAAACCCTCAACTAAAAACCGCATTCAAAGATTTTATTAAAAATGCAGAAATAGCGCTTACATAAGAAAATTATTTTTTCATTCTAAAACCAAAATCAACAGAAATTGTTCTGCCGATGGAAGAAAATTTCTCGGATAAAAACTTTCTATAATCATCCGCTGATATATGTTCTCCCGATTTACCGGGATATATTATATATTTCTGTTTACACTCATCACCAGTTACATTAGGCATAACAACATTTGCACCGCTTTGTAATGCCAAAATACGACCGTTTGATTGAATTGTCTCCATAGCTGTTGTTGCAGGAATATTTATATCGGGTAACAGAATCCTTGTTATTGCCATAACTTTCAATGCAAGGTATAAATTGCCAATTTTGCTATCTTGCAAAGGAGTTTGAGGACAAGGAATAAAAGGTCCCAAACCTACCATATCCGCATCAATATTTTTAAAAAACAAAATATCATCAGCCAATGATTCAATACTCTGATTTGGTAAACCAACAAGACAACCTGTGCCAGTTTCAAACCCCACTTCTTTCAGATTTTCAAGACACTTAACTCTATTTTCAAAACTCATATTAGGGTGCAAAGACTCATACAAATCCTTGTCCGTAGTTTCTATCCTGAGCAAATATCTGTCAGCACCTGCATCTTTGTATAATTTATATTCTTCAAAAGTTTTTTCCCCAAGACTCAAAGTAACAGCCAAATCCAATTTTTTGATTGCTTCTATAATTTCACACATCTTATCTGCACTGAAAAAAGCATCTTCACCTGACTGTAAAACGACAGTCTTATAATCAAGATTTTTTGCAACATTTGCCAAGCGCAAGACTTCTTCAAAAGACATTCTGTATCGAGAAACTGATAAATTATCCTTTCTTAACCCGCAATAAAAACAATTGCATCTGCATATATTTGAAAATTCAATCAAACCTCTTAGGTGAATTTCATTTCCAACATATTTTTGACGAACATTGTCTGCTGTTTTGAACAAAAATTCGTTTATCGAATCATCTTTCAATATTGAAATAATTTCAGCCTTCGTCAAAGTATGAGTATTCTCTGATTCAGCAATTATTTCACTAAACTCAGTCAATCCACCCTCCGCCAATTAAGTGCTTGTCAAAAACATCGTAAAAAACAGCAGCCTGACCTGATGTAACGGATGTAATCGGCTCATCAAAAAATATTTCTGCACAGCTTCTATCTTCTGTTAAAACGACACGAGCTTTTTGTGCCTGCATGTTATATCTTATTTTAACTAAAGCGTCAAACTCTAAAGCTTCACAAGGATATTGAAACTTAACATCACTGATATGACAGGATTTTTCGTACAAATCTTCTTTAGTTCCAACATAAACTATATTTTTTTCAGCATCTAGTTTTACAACATACAAAGGTTCCTCAAAAGCAATGCCAATACCTTTTCTTTGACCGATTGTATATTGATAAAATCCATCGTGAACGCCCAATTTTCGGCCATCTTTTATATAGATAAAATCACCTTTTTTATGTCCAAGCTTTTCGGTTATATATTTTTTTGTTGTCATCGGTTTTGTAATAAAACAAATGTCCTGACTTTCTTTTGATGATTTTGAAGGCAAATCATTATCAATTGCAATTTGTCTAATTTCTTCTTTTACATAATCACAAAGCGGAAACAAAATTCGGCTAAGATGTCTTTGATTAAGCTCAAAAAGATAATACTGCTGGTCTTTTTTTTCATCCTTTGCGGGATACATCTTCTTAATACCATTGTCATCAATAATCCGCGCATAATGACCAGAAGCAACATAGTCACACCCAAGTGTGTCTATAGCATAATCAAAAAGTCTTCCCCATTTTATTGTTCTGTTACAAAGTATACAAGGGTTAGGCGTTTTACCTTTGCGATAAGAATCTTCAAAATAATCAATTACATCTTTTTTAAATTCATTGCTCAAATCCAAAACATAAATAGGAATACCTATTTTTTGAGCAACAGCACGTGCATTTTTAACGATACAGTCAAACTTATCATCATTTACCATTTTTACAGTAACTGCACAAACATCATACCCTTGCTGTTTTAACAGATGACAAGTTACACTGCTGTCTAATCCGCCTGAAAGCGCTACCGCTACTTTTTTGTTCATAACATGTGAATTCATATAATTATTATAGATTAAAACATCTTATATTGAAATTTAAAAATTTTTACCCTAAATGTTAAGAAACTTTCAATCACTACTTGATATCATAGTATGTTTAAAGTAGTGTATAGTAAGAAACTAATCTTTGAAAGGAATATAAAAATGGCAAAACAATGTGCAATATGCGGAAAAACAAAGCTAAAAGCAGCTAAAATTTCTTTTTCACATAAACAACATGTACACAGACAAGAAGTTAACTTGCAATCTGTAAAAGTTAACCAAAACGGTACTGTAAAAAGAATTGACGTTTGCACTTCTTGCATCAGAGCAGGCAAAGTACAAAGAGCTGTATAAGAGATTAAAGAATAAAAAAAAGCCCTTAAATAAAAAGGGCTTTTTTTTGTTCACAAAAACAAAAGAAAAAAATAATTCATATGAGCGATAGCGCTCAAAAATTTAACAATTAATATTAAAATATTCACTATTTCGTCAATTTGTAATTTAAAACCGATAGTGATATATTACAGAAGGATATGAAATAAAAAGAGGTAGGTACGGTGTCAGAAGGTCATTTAATTGCACATTTTGGTCAATTTGCTTTTAACGTAGATACCATCATTACAATGTGGATTACGATGGGGATATTAATAGCGTTTTCTTTTCTGGCAACAAGAAAGCTTTCAATAATACCTACTAAACTTCAGGCAATGGCAGAAGGAATAATGGGCGCGTTTGTCGGATTGACAGAATCAATGATCGGCAAAAACGGACGCAAACATATACCGCTTTTGGCAACACTGTTTCTTTTCATATTAACAGCAAACCTCA
Organism: Candidatus Gastranaerophilales bacterium; assembly: GCA_944326515.1. Taxonomy (GTDB): domain Bacteria; phylum Cyanobacteriota; class Vampirovibrionia; order Gastranaerophilales; family Gastranaerophilaceae; genus Limenecus. Next base: position 42,328 of record CALVEI010000005.1, read on the forward strand.
TTGGTCAATTGCCTTGGAGATTGTATCACCTTAAAACAGGCGAACTGGCTTCACCAACCAATGATATAAATATGACCGCCGCAATGGCAATAATGGTTTTAATTTATTATGTATACCAAGGAGTAAGAGCAAAAGGTTTGAAATACTTCTTACACGAGTTTAGCGCAGTTGGTATCATAATGGCACTAATCGAACTGTTAGAAATGGTTGTAAGACCTTTCTCACTGGCTCTCCGTCTTTTTGCCAACATATTGGCAGGAGAACTTTTGATTGTAACATTTGTCGGACTTTGCGCATATTTGCTACCGTTACCTTTTATGTTATTTGAGGTATTTGTAGCATTTGTACAAGCTTTGGTATTTATGCTTCTTTCAACAGCGTACATTGCAATGGCAGCTCAGGAAGAAGAACATTCATAGTAGTAATAAGTAAATACGGATAATAAAAAGGAGAAAATTATGGCAGTAGAACAAGTAGCAGTTGAAGTTGCATCAATGGCTAAATTGGGTGCAGGTATTGCAATAGGTTTTGGCGCAATCGGTGCCGGAATTGGTTTGGGTATTGCAACAAAAGGTTTATTAGATGCTATATCAAGACAACCAGAAATTGCAGGTAAAGCATTAATTTACTTCATCATTGGTGCTGGTCTTGCAGAAGCTTGTGCTATCTATGCATTATTCATCGCATTACAATTACTCGGATAAGAATTTACACAGCAAACCCTAACGTAAAATTGTTCGAGAAAAATTTGCGATAAGGAACGTGAGCAAATTTTTTGAGTGACACATTGAAAAGGTAAGTCTTTGAGCTTCGAAGGCTCGAAGCGAAAAAGACGACACTAGATTAAAAACTTAGGTATCTGTTAAAGGACAAATTAATGGAAATTAACGCAACTATATTGATATCAGCACTAAGCTTTCTTGTTTTCATTTTTATAATGAACAAGATTTTGTACAGACCTGTGCTTGAAATCATGGAAAAAAGACAAAATTATATTGATTCAAATAAAAATGAAGCTTTGAACAGCCAGAAAAAAGCTGAAGCCTTGATACAAGATAAAAACCAAAAAATATCTGAAGCTCAAAAGCAATCAAGGGATATAGTTGCGTCTAAGGCAGATGTGTTAAAAGAAGAAAAAACTAAAGTATTAAACGATACAAAAACAAATGTAGCCAAATACTTTAGCGAACAAAAACAAAATCTTGCTCACCAAAAAGAAGAAACAACATCAAACATGAGGTTTGATGTTGCGGATGTAGCCAATCGTCTGACTACAAAATTAATGGGGGAAGGAGTTGCTTTCAACCCGTTAACAGAGCAAGAAGTTGATGAGGTAATTAGAAAAAATGTTTGATTTCAGTTTTGCAAATATATTGCACTCTAACATAATCAACTTTGCAATTATGATTGCATTTTTTGCATTCCTTGCATACAAACTCGAGATTATGACAAAAATCGAAGACTTGAGAGCTTCTGTGCAAAAAAAAGTAGAAGACTCTGACCAGCTTAAAAAAGATGCTGAAGCAGATTTGCAAAAAGTAAGTGAATCTCTTGGCAATGTTGAAGAAGAGATAAATGCAATCATTGAAAAAGCTGAAGAAACAGCAAAGTCTTTTGAACAAAAAACAAGAGAAGAATTAGATAAGTCAGTTGAACAACTTAAACAAAATGCAGAAAAGCAACTGGCTTCAGAACAAAATCAAGTACAAAGTGAAGTTATAAAAAGCTTTTCAAATTCTTCGATTGAAATTGCTCAAAAACAAATTAAGTCTGCTCTGGAAAATGATAAACAATTACACAGAAAGTATATAGAAGACTTTATTAACAGTATAGATAAGATTGATGTATAGATAACGGATATAGTATGGCATTAAAAACAAAAATAGATAATAAATTATTACCACTGGCTAAAAGATATTCAGATGCAATTATTTCTGTAGCCAAAGACAGAGGCGAGGTAGATGAGGTTTTTACAGATTTAACTACAGTGTCAGAATCACTTGACATGGTTAAACAAATGAAAGATTTTCTAACACATCCTGTAATTCCTTTTGCAGAAAAAAAAGATATGATTAAATCTGTATTTCAAGGAAGAGTTAAAGACTCAACATTAAGTCTTTTGTTTATTCTTCTTGAAAAAAACAGAATAAATTTGCTTGATACACTCAAATATTGCTACGAAGAATCAATGGACGAAGCAAAAGGCGTCGTCAAAGTAGGTGTTGTGTCAGCTGTTGAAATAGACGGAGACTTAAAACAAAGCCTCAAAGAAAGACTTGAAAACAAATTGCACAAAGCAGTTAAATTTGTTTTTGATATAAACCCTGATGTAATCGCAGGATTGATACTAAAAATCCAAGATAAAACAATTGATGGCTCTATGGCTGCAAAAATCGAAGGGTTCAAAAAAATATTAAGGTAAGCAAGTAAGAACAATAAAGGAAAGTAAGATGGCAACAATAAGACCGGAAGAAATTACTTCTATAATTAAAGCCAAAATTGAAAATTACTCCACTGAGATGGAGATTTCCAATATCGGTTCTGTTTTAGAAGTCGGCGACGGTATTGCCCGTGTGTACGGATTGCGTAATGCAATGTCTAACGAGCTTGTTGAATTTGAAGACGGCAAAGGTACACTAGGTATTACTCTGAACCTTGAAGAAGACAACGTTGGTGTTGTTATTCTTGGTGAATATCAACACATCAAAGAAGGTATGACTGTTAAAACAACAGGAAGAATCGCTTCTGTTCCTGTTGGTGACGGCCTTATCGGAAGAATTGTAAACCCGACAGGACAACCTGTTGACGGTAAAGGTGAAATTCACTACGAAAAAACAAGACCTGTAGAAAGAGTAGCTCCTGGTATTGTTTCAAGAAAATCAGTACACCAACCTTTACAAACAGGTTTAACGGCTATTGACGCATTAACTCCAATTGGTAGAGGTCAACGTGAGCTTATTATCGGTGACAGACAGACTGGTAAAACAGCTATTGCAATAGACACAATCATTAACCAAAAAGGTCAAAACGTAATTTGTGTATACGTTGCAATAGGTCAAAAAACATCTACTGTTGCTCAGTTAGCTAAAAAGCTCGAAGACTTCGGCGCAATGGATTACACAATAATCGTTTCTGCAACAGCTGATGAATCTGCTCCGCTGCAATTTATTGCACCGTTTGCTGGTGTTGCTATTGCAGAAGAATTTATGGAACAAGGCAAAGATGTCTTGATTGTATACGATGACCTTACAAAACACGCTCAAGCTTACCGTGCAATGAGTTTGTTGCTTAGAAGACCACCAGGACGTGAAGCTTACCCAGGCGACGTATTCTACTTACACTCAAGACTTCTTGAAAGAGCTTGTAAATTGAACGATAAACTTGGTGGTGGTTCTATCACTGCATTACCAATTATCGAAACACAAGCAGGCGACGTTTCAGCTTATATTCCGACAAACGTAATTTCTATTACTGACGGACAAATATTCCTAGAAACAGGTCTGTTTAACTCAGGTATAAGACCGGCTATCAACGCAGGTATTTCTGTATCACGTGTAGGTGGTGCTGCTCAAACTAAAGCGACAAAACAAGTCGGCGGTAAATTAAGACTTGACCTCGCTCAGTTCAGAGAATTAGAAGCATTTGCTCAGTTTGCTTCTGACCTTGATAAAGCTACACAAGACCAACTTTTAAGAGGTCAAAAACTTACAGAAGTATTGAAACAACCTCAATACTCTCCTTTAAGCGTAGCTAAACAAGTAAGTATCTTGTATGCAGCAAACGAAGGAATGCTTGATGATATAGACAACACAAAAATTCAAAGATTCAAAAAAGAATGGTTTGAATATTTCGATGCAAATATGTCATCACTCGCTGATAAACTCAATGCAGGTAATGCACTATCAGACGAAGACAAAACAGAACTCAAGAAAAGTCTTGAAACATTTAAAAGTTCATTATTTTCATAAGTTATATGCTTCAGGGCTAAGCCCTGAAGCATAATAAAATTCAGGTAAAAAGGTAATACAATGCCAAATTTATTAGATATTAAAGCAAGAATAAACAGTATTAAAAACACACAAAAAATTACTAAAGCAATGAAAATGGTTGCGGCGGCAAAAGTGAAAAAATCGCAGGTAAAGGTAGTTTCAGCAAGGCCATTTTCAAAAGCTCTGGGAGAAGCATTTGCAAAAGTTCTGTCTTCTGTTGAAGGCTACAGTTCTGCGGGTTTAAAAATAGACAGAGCAATTGATAACTATCCGGCATTAATGGAAAAAAGAGACATTAAAACAGCTGGTATTCTTGTTGTAACATCTAACAGAGGTTTAGCAGGTGCATATAACGCAAACGTTATAAGATTTACGCTGAAAAAAATTGAAGAATACAAAGAAAAAGGTATAGATGTAAAACTATTTATCGTAGGCTTAAAAGGAACAAGCTCATTAAAAAGAAGAGCAGAAAGCTTAGGTTTTGAAATAGTTAATACATACAACAAAATTTCACAAGAGCCTAACTCATCAAATGCACTTGTCATTGCGGAAGATATGGCTCAATCATTCGTTAACGGGGATATCGACAGCATAGAAATAGTGACAACTCGTTTTAAGAATATGATGTCATACAAGGTAGAAGACTGGAAAATTCTTCCTGTTGACGATGTACAAAAAGCACTTGGAGATACAAAAACAGAGTCAGCAAAAATAGATCCTCTAATGGATTTTGAACCAAATGCTGACAGCATTTTGCAAAAAATTGTACCTATGTTTATTACAAATATTATTTACCAAGCATTGTTAGAAGCAGTTGCCAGTGAATTAGCTGCAAGAATGACAGCAATGTCAGCAGCAACAAACAACGCTGCAGAAATGATTAGAATTCTTTCAATTGATTATAACAAAGCTCGTCAGGCTGCAATTACAAATGAAATATTAGAAGTTGTTTCAGGCGCAGACGCGCTTAAAAAATAATCTTTGACCATATGTGATTATTGATATAAAATTACACTAGGTAATAGTATTTAGCGGAAATGGAATAAAATGGGATACAAAATTTTAAGCAAAAAAGAATTATGCACAAATCAGTATGAATTGACAATTCATGCACCATATATTACAAAAAATGCTCAAGCTGGTCAGTTTATCATATTAAGAGTTTCTGAAGATGGAGAAAGAGTTCCTCTTACTATTGCAGACTATGACAGAGAAACAGGTGCGTTAACAATTGTATTTATGGCAGTTGGCTACACTACAAAACAACTTGCAACACTGGAAGTTGGTGACGAGCTTGTTGATATTGTAGGCCCATTAGGTCAACCTACTCATATAGAAAAATATGGTACTGTTGTTTGCTTAGCCGGCGGATACGGTGCTGCTCCTTGCTACTTGATTGCAAAAGCTTTTAAAGAAGCTGGCAACAAAGTTTATATGATTATGGGTGCAAGAACAAAAGAATTAATTTTCTGGCAAGATAAAATGAAAGATGCTTGTACAGAATTATTTATAACAACTGATGATGGTTCATTAGGTACCAAAGGTTTCGTGACAGGCGTTATGGAAAACATAATGAACGAAGAAAAAGTTGATTATGCTATTGCAGTTGGTCCTATGCCAATGATGAGAGCAGTTGCAGAACTAACTCGGGACAAAGGAATTAAAACTGAAGCAAGCATGAACCCTATCATGGTTGATGGTACAGGAATGTGTGGTGCTTGTCGTGTTACAGTTGGCGGCGAAGTTAAATTTGCATGCGTAGACGGCCCTGACTTTGACGCACACAAAATTGATTTTGACGAAGTTATAAACCGTACAAAAATTTATAAAGATTACGAAAAGAAACGCAGTGAAAACTGCAACTTATTTAAACAAGCAGAAGCACTAAAATAGATATGGAGATATAATATGGCTTTAATTCCAATTTGTCCTTTGATGAGCGCAGGTAATAATATAGAAATAGTTTGTGCACAAGAAAAATGCGCTTGGTATTTAAAAAACTATAAAACTTGCTCGGTATATCTTCTCGCTCACAATGCGGCGTTAGATATTAAGCAAAAGCAAACTCAAATGACAAAAAAATAATTAAAAAAACAGAGTTTTTAGCTCTGTTTTTCTTTTGGATTCTTTAAAATTTTATCAAGAAGTGCAATATCTTGTTCTGTAAGTTGTCCTTTTTGTGCTTTTGCAACAATTGACTTCAAGCTATTATAGTTTTCTTTTGCCATTATACTGACTTTTTCTTCATCAGTCGCATTATCTCTATATTTAGCAATCAAATCATTAATTTCTTTAGCCAGCTTACCGTTTAGCTTTCCATTATCAGTTGTATTTTTATCGTCAATAGCATCATATGGTATTTGAGGGAAAGCCTCTATCTTTTTAAGTAATGCCATATCGTCTGCAGTGTAATCCTCTGCGTCTTTTGACGGCTTATAAATTTCGTTCAATTTATCTTTGTTATATTTGCTTATAGCATTACTGTTTGCTTCATCATTATATTTATTGTATAAAGTTTCAGCTGCGCTAGCAGTTGCTTGAGCCTCTGCCTTTGCTTTTTGTTCTTGTTGAACTTTTTGTGTTTCGGCCATCCATTGATTAAATTGTTGTTGTTTATTTTGCATATATTGATTTTGAGCAGCAACTAAGTCATTAAAATTAAACGCACCAGTATTAGCATTTTGCGTACCATAATTAGCAGCAGCTGTCTGATTGCCGTATGCAGCAGACATCATTGTGCTTAAACCTGAAAAACCTTGTACTCCTGATGACCACAATCGAACATTCCAGTCGTTCATACTACCGCTGTTATATTGCCAGCCGCCACCTAAAAAGCCAAAGCCAAATCCAGATAAAGCAGCCAATCCACCAAGAATTCCGGTGCCGATTGTACCAACTTTGCCCCAAAAGCTGTTCTTTTTACGATTAGTTTCATATTGTTGCATTCTTTGAGCACGTTGTTGTTTTTCAAAGGCTTCTGCACGAGCTTCTTCTTGCTCAACTGTTTTCTTTTGATTATACCAATCTCCAACATTAGTAGCATTTTCAGTATTTTTTTCAAAAAGAGATTTTCTTACTGCATCAAATTCAGCTGTTGTTAAATCACCAGCATCAAGAGAAACGACTTCTCTCTTATCAGCAGAATCGATATTTCCATTTTTATTTTCATCAATATATTTAACAGATGTTGTTTTACCATTAACTGTTTTTGTTAACAACCATCCATTGTCAATTATGCTGACTTGTACGTTGCTGTTTCCGGCACTCATTTCTCTTTTTATCCTCAGAATTATACTCTCTATATCTATATAAAGTATATACTCTTTAGATAATTGCTTTTTGATAGAGATTATATTAACTTTTGTTAACTTGCTAGCCTTTAAGAGGTAATTTAATTATTACACTGAATGTATTTTCTTTAGTCGACAGCAACTCTATTGAGCCATTCATAGCAAGCACTAATCCCTTCACTATAAAAAGACCTAGACCAGTGCCTCTTGTCGTTCGAGTTGTTTTATCGTCAATTCTTATGAATTTACCAAATAACTTATTCAACTTATCATGAGGGATATAATCGTATGAATTTGTTATCTTAACAACAGCATTATTTTTTTCTTGAGAAACATTTATATAAATAGGAGTATCTTCATAAGAATATTTGTATGCATTTTCTATTAGGTTTATAAAGACCTGTTCCAATCTATCATTATCAGCTAACACATCAGGAAAATCCTGAGATATATCAACAAGGACTTCTCTTTGCGCTTTATGTTTTGTTGATAAAATAGCATCATTTATAGTATCAGCAAGATTAACACTATCTATAATTAGATTTAATTTAGCGCCTTCAATATCAGGAATAACCAACAAATCTTCTACCATCCTGCTTAAGCGTTCAGTTTGATTTTTAATTATCTTTAATGATTTTTGAATAGTTTCATTATCAAGCTCTATATCTTGACGCATCAATCTAGAAGTGTATCCTTTGATACTAGTCAAAGGTGTTCTAAATTCATGACTTACCGTATCAATTAAATTTGAACGAAACTCATCAAGTTTTTTTAGCTCCTTATTGGAATGTTTGAGTTTTCTGTATGTGTTATTAATTTCATCAGCCATATTATTAAACTCATTGGCTAAAAATATTGTTTCATAAGGAGTAAAAACATTAGATAATAACCTGATTTTTCTATTGTAGTTCCCCTTGGATAAAGCAATAATACCTTTAAATAACTGTCTAATGTTTATATACAAATAAGAAGTATAAATACCAACGACAAAGATAATAAAAAACGCAGATATACATAATGCCAAAATAATTTTATACCTTGCCTTATTTATTGTAGTTTTAGTGATATGGTGCGTTGTATTTACAATTATTGTCAAATCAGGATCTGACAATTTTAAATATGCCAACGGCTGATTTTTCACCTTTCCATACAAAGTCGGCGTATCAAGAATCAATTTTTTAGGTAAAGCATATGTTAATCTCTGGTAATCTTTTTCATTGTAATTATGTGCAGCTAGAAGAGTCTTATCTTTATTTAATATATATATTTGTCTGTCATCTTTTTTGTAGATATTAAAAATCTGATCTTTAAATGTTTGAATATCAACAGTAGCAAGAACAGCTTCTGTATCATTAATCTTCTTTAATATTTCTATCTCATTTTTTTCTTTATTGAAAATAGAATATTCCTGCCAGGTTATGTACTTTGACTTATCATCCTTAGTTATTATCGAAAGATCAGAAATTAATTTGGAAGACTCATATAAATCATTAAGATATTCTTTTTTAGCTCGTCTATTATTTATGTGCTTTAAAGCCAAAACAATTTGATTAAGTTCATCTTCACCGGAACGAGAAAAAGTTTCTATATTAGAGGCAATAGATTCCGATATACTTAATGCAGAATACTGCAACTCATTTCTTACAGCATGTTGGTTAATATTATTAACAATAATTGCACTCACTATGGTCGGAGTAATAACAGCAAGCAGCAAAACAAGTATAATTTGTTCAACAATCTTTAATCTTTTTATTTCTCGGATTTTTTTCATTCTATTCTTCCGTTGCACTTATAGGAGTAAGTTTGTAGCCAACGTTGGTAACTGTATGCAAATATTTTGGATTTTTAGTATCTTGTTCAATTTTTTGACGCAAGCCGCCAACATGGACTCTAACCATCCTGACATCTTCATCAGAATCGTACCCCCAAACTTCATCCAATAATACAGCCAAAGAAACAGAATCATTAAAATGCTGCATTAGACAATACAATATTTCAAATTCTGTTGGAGTAAGTTTTATTTTTTTTCCATTAACAGAAGTTTCTAAAGACTCAGGGAATAATTCAATATCGCCCATTTTCAAAATTTCTTGTTTAAAAGAAGAATCTGTTTGAGTATTATCAGTATTTCTTCTTAATAAAGCTTTTACTCTTAATAAAACTTCTTGAATATCAAAAGGTTTTACTAAATAATCATCAGCACCACAGTCAAAACCTTGCGTTTTATCACCAATTGTACCCTTTGCAGTAAGCAAAAGAACAGGAACATCCGGTTTAACTTTTCTTAAGTTTTTACAAACATCAAATCCGTTCATTTTAGGCATCATTACATCTAAAAGAACTAAATCATAATTATTTGTAACCGCTTTGTTTAAACCATCCATACCATCACAGGCTGTATCAATAAGATAACCGCTATGAGCAAGGTCAAATTCTAAAAGTTCTCTTATTTCATCATCGTCATCTACAACAAGTAATCTTTTTGGCATAATCTCACCCCTTTATAAGAGCAATTTTCTCACATTGCAGTGCGATGTACAACGGATTGTTAACATCTTTAAACTTTATTTAAGAATATATCCCTTTGCTTGGATATTACCATTTTTGTAATGCAAAATATAATACTTCGGGTTTGAATCATCAATATATGCTTCCATACTAGCTTGATGTTTTCTTTCTGTCTGATCCAAAGGACGTTTTCTAGGTCGATTTTTATATTTTTTTGCCAATTTTTCCTGTTCTCGAACTCTTTTTCTTTCTTCTTCTTCAGAAGTCATCTTTTCAACAAGCGAAGATACAGGAATGGATGCCTTAATTTCATTTGATTCAACAAAATAAAGCATCTTTCTGTTTGGTGCCAATATTATCTGATAATGACCTGGGGGCAATTTGTTTCCCTCATAATCTTCCAAAACATATGGCATATTGAGTATAGGATAATTAGTTGAAGGATAACCGTACTTTATATACCCTTTATCTTCATCTAATAGTCCAGATTTATACCTTGGATAAGGCAATATATCTTCGGGATTATTTAGTGCCAAAAAATGACAATCAACAACCATTACAGAACCTTATATTTTTACTGCGCACCCTTTTTAACAATTAAGCAAAAAGTAATAAGAAGAGATACAACAAACAATACAGTATTCATTTTGGAAGTAACTGGAACAACACAATTTGCCATAACAGGAATACAAGCAGACAATGTTGCAACAATATAGCTGTTTCTAAGGCCATTAATATTTTTTTGCTCTATATCCAACATTCTTTTTTTCACAAATATAAACCTAAAAGCAATTAAGCACAATAAGACTAGAATAAATATAAATGTTTCTAATTTTGGAGAATTATTAAATATCAAATATAGTTGCGAATAATTTTGGGTCAACAATGGTTCATCCATGAACGATAAAGCTGATTTACAAGAAAACACCAGAATAACAGTTGATAAAATCACCAAAAGACTATTTGATACAAAAAATGCCAAACGTCCCATTGTCCCCCATAAAACAAAAGGATTGTTATTTCTATTATAATTATCTTTCATTTGTTATTCCTCCAATTTTATATACTGAGTATCTTCCCATCTTAAATCAATGTACTTAATTTTTTTCTCTAAAGTTTTCAACTTAGGCAAGATAGCCGATATATTACGAATTCTAGACAAAGCCATATAATTCAATTCACCAAGTCTAACATTAACCTCAGGAATTTTTATATAAATATCTTTTGGATTTCTCATATCTATATATTCAACTTTTTGACCAGAAAACTGCTCCATAGCCTGAACAATAGTTTCAATTTTCTTAATTTTTGCTTCGTCCCAATTGCGATAATCATCACCTTTAGTTCCATACGTTAAAACAAGTATAGTATCATTCGTATTCTTTAAAGGGAGATATTCACGCCCAATTAACTTTCCTCCTTCTGCAAAAAAAGCAATCGGGGCAACATCTGGGGCAGGAGAAATACTCAATATCGGACGTCTTTCAACAATTATTATTCCTAACCTAGCAGGAAACCATAATCTTTTAATGTACACTTTTTTTACAGGTGGAAGTTTCTCTATCTCTTTTTCAATTTTACTTGTATCAAACAGATAAATAGGTCGTTGTGGTACAGGATACTGTCTCAATACTGAAATTATTCGATAAGTCGGTGTAATATTATTCCCTATAATCGAAAGAGTATTATTACTCGCAGAACTAAAAATATTTTTATTTAAATACCACTGTGGTAATTTATAAACCTTATATGCTGCAAATACAAGTAAACAAACCATAACAAAACGCAAAAATGCACGCAAACGTTTAAGCCCCATTTGACTGCGCCTTACATTTCTTTGCATTTGGTTTATTTTAACCCTGCGTTCTATATTTAGGTTTTCACCTATGTTATATTGATTGTCGTTTTCCATTCAGTTTATTTATTTAGCCCTGCCCCATTTAAAATAATTTGAACAAGTGTGTCGTAATCAATACCCATAGCCTTTGACTGAGCTGGTAAATCGCTTAAATCGGTCATCCCTGGGCTGGTATTAATTTCAAGTACATAAGGAACATCCTCGGTAACAAGAAAATCGACTCTGCTAACACCTCTGCAATCACAAGCATTAAAAGAATCAATAGCCACTTGTTTAACTTTTTTTGTCATTTCTTCTGACAATTCTGCAGGTAGAATAAACTCTGTCATACCTGCTGTATATTTTGCCTCGTAGTCATACCACTCCGTTTTAGTTCTAAACTCTAAAATTTCAGTGGCGAATTTGTCATCACCGTTTTCTAAAACTCCAACGGTAACACTTTTACCTTGAAGATATTCTTCAACCATAACATCTTGCCCACATTCAAGAGCTTTCTTAAAACACTCTTCCATCTCTTGCGGATTATTAACTTTGTACATCCCAATGCTTGAACCTTCTGATACAGGTTTTAACATAAACGGGTATTTAAGCTCTTTTATTTTATCTTTGTAATCTTCGTCTTTGCGGACAAGTACGGATTTAATCAAAGGAATACCGGCCTCTTTCAATATATTTTTTGTGTATTCCTTGTTCATGCAAACAGAACTTGCCATAACACCACAGCCTGTATATGGTATCCCCATTACCTCTAACATCCCTTGAATACAGCCATCTTCGCCATATCTTCCATGCATAGCGTTATAAACAACTTCTATACCTTTATCTTGTAATGTTTTTGCGATATTTTTATCTACTTCTATCAGCTCAACATTTTTGTAACCAAGATTTTTCAACGCATTAAAAACATTCTTGCCTGAGCGTCTTGAAACTTCAGCTTCGCTTGAAGGACCGCCCATAAGAACTGCTATTTTTGTATTAATATCTATTTTTTGTTCAACATTGTATCCCATAATTTTTCTTCTTCCTCACTCTTTAACCCAATATATTTAACTTCGGGAACAAGCTCTATGGTATATTTTTCTTTTACCATATTATACATTTTATTTATAAGAAGTGAAACATCTTTAGATGTAGCATTTTCCACATTCACAATAAAATTAGCATGACCGAGCCAAACTTGAGCGCCGCCTTCTTTCAAACCTTTCACACCTGCTTTTTCTAGCAACCTGCCGGCAGAATCGTTTGGCGGGTTTCTAAAAATACTTCCCACATTAGGCATAACAAGACTTGGTTGCTTATCTTTTCTAAACTCAAGATTTCTTTGCATTACAGCAGTAATTTCTTCCTTCGGTAAAGGCCTGAGTTCAAATTTTGCATCAAGCAAAACATAATTTTTCTCTTGTAAAACAGAACTTCTGTACCCAAACTTTAACTCGTCCTTGTTCAAATCCAAAACTTTTTTAGAATCCATATCAAAAACACGACAAGCCTTAAATGTATCAGAAAGAGCCTGCGAATGAGCAGAAGCATTCATATAAACAGCACCGCCAACAGAACCGGGGAAACCTATCATAAACTCAAAACCGCTTAAGCCTTTTTCTTCTGCTGCTTTAGACAGCATTGGAACTTTAACCCCACATTGAGCAGTAACAATATTATTATCAAACTCAAAATTATTAAGTTTTGATGTTAATATGACGTCCTGCTCTACACCTTTAGAAGAAATAAGAACATTTGAACAACAACCCAAAACTATTGGATTTTTCAAAGTTTCTAAAAGTTCACACAGATCTTCTACAGTAGTAGGAAAAAATGCACGTTGTGCCAAACCACCAATTTTAAAAGTTGTATGATTTTTTAATTCATAATTTTCAATATAATCACAAACCATAATTAAATACCTGCTGTTGTATCTTCGTGTAACTTAAGTAATTCGCCACCTATTCTTGTAACATCGCCTGCACCAAGAGTAATAACCATATCACCAGATTTCAATAACGGCAAAATCTTGCGTGCTGCATTTTCCATACTTCCTCCGACATAGGTGACATCTTTGTTTTCAAAGCATTGTGCAAATGCTTTAGAATTAACACCTTCAATTGGATCTTCAGATGCTGAATAAACATCAACAACAATGAGCTTATCAACAGAATCAAAACTCTTTAAGAAGTCATTCCATAAACCTTTGAGACGAGTATATCTATGTGGCTGGAATATCGCAACAAGTCGATTTTTTTCACAAAGTTTTGCACTATCCAAAGTTGTCTTAATTTCGGTTGGGTGATGAGCATAATCGTCAAAAATTCTTATTGCATCAAACTCAGCGACCTTTTGGAATCTTCTACCCATACCTGTAAATGTTTCAAAGTGTGGTCTGACTTTTTCTAAATCAACACCTTCTTGATGCAAAGCAGAAATAACAGCAATAGTGTTGTAAATATTATGTTTGCCAGGAATGCTCAACTTTATCGAAACAATCTTTGTTGATTTATAATACACATCAAACTCAGACCCCAACTCGGTAAAACGAATATTTTTTGCAGTGTAATCAACATCCCAACTGTCTATACCAAAAGTTAAGAAATTAATATCACTATTCGCAGCAATAAGCTTTTTAATACCATTGCAATCTTTATTTACTATGACTTTTCCGCCTTCTACCATATTATCTAAATGAACCCGAAAAGTTTTAAGCAAATCATCAAAACCATTTTTATAAAAATCTACGTGATCAACTTCAAGGTTATTAATAACGCTTACATTTGTATGATATTTAACAATTGTTCCGTCTGATTCGTCTAATTCTGCAACAAAGAATTTTCCACAAGATGATTTAGCATTTGTATCAAGATCAGGAATAATTCCGCCCACACAATAAGACGGATCATACCCGGCTTTTTCTAGAACGTAAGAGCACAAACCGCTAGTTGTAGTCTTGCCGTGAGTTCCTGAAAACCCTATAAACTGCTGAATCTCATTTTCTTTTTTTCCAAGGCCTTCTGATATCATTTTTAAAACATCAGAACGGTGTAAAACATCAAGCCCAAGTTCTCTTGCTCTAACCTTTTCAGGGTTATCCTCTCTTATAGCTGTTGATGCAACAATAACCATATCAGGTTCAATATATTTCGCATCGTGACCTATATAAACTTTTGCACCTAATGCTTCGACTTTTTTTGTATATTTGCTCTCTTTAATATCAGAACCAGAAACTTGACAGCCAAGTTCAAGCAAATATTTGGCTAACCCGCTCATTCCTATACCACCTATAGCAATAAAATGGAATTTTTGCGGAAATTTTTGTGTAAACTGTTGACAATTGCTATCCATTTATATACCCTTAATTCTCTATGTCTTAATTTTAGTACAAAAACATCTTTCAATAAACGGAAAAATAAATTTCTTCTTTTAATTTTATTATCATTAAAAAATTGTTACAAATCTGTAAAAGCACAGCCATAAAGAAATATAAGACCAAACAAATAGATTTACAGACACAGCGATGTTTAAAATTCAAAAAATTGGGAACTATAAAAATAGGTTATAGGTTTGAGGTTTTTACTGTAATGACTAATCAAAATATAAAAAAACACGGATATAAAACATTATGTGCTTGTGCAATAGCTACAATGTTGACATTTAATATACCTGTACAAGCTCACGATAATGAAGTACCTTTACCTAAATCAGAAGATAAAGCATATACACTAACAAAAGTAGATGCCCCTGGCGAAAACGTAATAACAAAATACGAATGGTCAGAAACAGAAAACAAACTTGTCCCTGTATATTATCGTGTTGACTTAAGTAAAACAGAATA
>CALVEI010000006.1 GCA_944326515.1 Candidatus Gastranaerophilales bacterium
TATGCAAGCTTTGAAAGTATTCCATTAAACAACGGTCCAAAAGTATCAAACATCAACTATGGAACATTAGTCGGATATGATAGCTCTCTTACCCCAGTAGCCAAAGGTTGGGAAAGAGTATTAACAGGATACATAGGATACAACGGAGCATCACAACGTTATAGCGGAGTAGACGCATATCAAAACGGAGGCATATTAGGTACAACAGCAACAATGTATAAAGGTAACTTCTTTAACGCAACAACATTATCAGTTGGAGCAACAGCAGGAGATGCAAGTACAATGTACGGAAGTGAAAACTATGCAATGTTGTTAGCAGGTGTAGGAAACAAAACAGGATACAACTTTGAATTTAAAGACGGAAGAATAATCTTACAACCAAACTTCTTAATATCATATACATTTGTAAATACATTTGATTATACAAACGGAGCAGGCGTCCGCATCAAGTCAGACCCGCTTAACGCAATCCAACTTGCCCCCGGATTAAAACTTATCGGAAACACTAAAAACGGCTGGCAACCATATTTGAGCGTAGCGATGATATGGAACTTACTAGATGACAGTAAGGTAACAGCGAATGATGTAAGATTACCGGAGATGAGTATCGACCCATATATCCAATACGGCGCAGGTATTCAAAAGAGATTCAAAGACAGATTCATAGCTTTTGGTCAAGCAATGATACACAATGGTGGTCGTAACGGTATAGCCTTAACCGCTGGACTTCGTTGGACTGTCGGTAAGTAGTTTTAATATACTGTTTATTTATAAAAAGCTCTTATTTTGATAGGAGCTTTTTATTTTTGTTTTCTACACTAAATTGACTAATTTTCGCTCCCATGCTTTATTTATAATACTTTTATAATATAATTATTATACGGAAATATGTCGTAACGTTATTAAGGAAAATAAGGATAAGAAGATGGAAACAAAAATTGAAAAATTAGAGCATAATATGGTGAAACTCGATATCGAGATCGATGCCGAAACTGCTGAAAAAGAGTATAACAAAGCTTGCAAAAGATTGGCTCAAAGAGTTAATATTCCTGGTTTTAGAAAAGGTAAAGCACCTAGAGCTATCTTAGAAAAAAACATTGGTTCTGAAAATATTAAACGTGATGTTTTAGAATACATCTTACCTTCAGTGTTCTCTGAAGCTATTTCTAAAAATAATTTAACTGCTATTACTGAACCATATCTTGAATCTTATGAATTTGAACTTGGTAAACCAGCTAAAGTTGTTGCAAAAATTGAACTCAAACCTGAAGTTAAATTTGAACAATACAAAGATATGGAAATTGAAGTTGAAGAATTCAAAACTGCTGAAAATGCAATGGAAAAAGAGATTGAAGATTTAACTAAAAAGTTTACCAAATTTGAAAAAGTTGAAGGCAGAGCTTCTACAGATAAAGATGTTGTTGTAATGGATTTTGAAGGTTCTGTTGATGGTGAATTAATTGCTGGCGGTTCTGCTAAAAACTACATGTTAGATTTAGAAAACAGCAACTTTATTCCTGGTTTTGCAGAACAGTTAGTTGGCAAAAATGTTGGTGAAGAGTTTGTTATCGATGTAACTTTTCCAGAAGTTTACCATGATGAAAAATTACAAGGTAAACCTGCTCAATTTAAAATCAAAATTAATGAAATTAAAGAAAAAGTTAGGCCTGAGCTTAATGACGAATTAGCTAGCAAAGTTGGCAACTTTAAAACAGTTGACGAGTTAAAAGCAGATATTCAAAAATATCTTGAAAGTACAGCTAAAATTGAAAATGATAAAAGATGTGCAAACAAATTGTTTGAAACTATCATTTCAAAAATGGATGTAGATGTTCAAGATTCTATGATAGAAAGAGAAAAACAAGCTCTTGTTTCTGATTTTAAACAAAAACTTGCTCAAACAGGTATGACTTGGGAACAAGTTCTTAAAAATGATGGAGCAGAAAAAGTTGATGCTGAGTTGAAAGAAGAAGCATTGAATAGAATTAAAAATTCATTGATGATTTCTGAAATCGCTAAACTTGAAAATATTCAAATCGGACCTCAAGATTTGGAAGAAAAATTAGGCGAGTTGGCTATGATGTATCAAACAGATAAATCTGCTATATTTAAAGAAATCAGCAAAAATCCTATGATGATTCAATCATTGTCACAACAAGCTTTGAGTCAAAAGGTTACTAAATTCTTGCTTGATAACAACAAAATCAAATTCGTTGCAGGTGAGAATAAATAGTCTATAATATATAATATTAGTTGATAGAATAAGAAGAGCGAAAGGGCAAATTTATGAGTTTTGTACCAACAGTAGTAGAACAGTCAAGCCGTGGTGAACGCGCATTTGATATATTCTCAAGATTATTGAGAGAAAGAATTATCTTTTTAGGAACTCCAATTGATGATATGGTTGCAAACTTGGTTGTTGCACAAATGTTGTTATTGGATTCTGAAAACCCTGAAAAAGACATCATGTTGTATATCAATTCACCAGGTGGTAGTGTTACTGCAGGTTTTGCTATTTATGATACTATGCAACATATTCGTTCAGATGTATCTACTATCTGTTTAGGTCAGGCTGCATCTATGGGTGCATTCCTACTTTCTTCAGGTACAAAAGGTAAGAGATTAGCTCTTCCTCACTCAAGAGTCTTGATCCACCAACCATTAGGCGGTGCTCAAGGTCAAGCTACTGATATTGAAATTCAAGCAGCTGAAATTTTAAGAATTAAAAAGGCTTTAAATGAAATTTTGGCTTCTAATACTGGTCAATCTATTAAGAAAATTGAAAAAGATACTGACCGTGACTATATCATGACACCGGAAGAAGCTTTAGAATACGGTATGATTGATAGAGTTATTACAATGGATAAAACTCACAAAGCTGAGTAATAATCAGGAGAATTTGTAATGGTTAAACATGACGACAGTCGTTTAAAATGTTCATTTTGCGGAAAAACTCAAGACCAAGTAAAAAAATTGATTGCAGGTCCTGAAGTTTATATCTGCGATGAATGTGTTGAACTATGTAATGAAATTTTGGACGAGGAATTCTTTGAAAACAAAGAAAAATCTGAAAAAGAGGAAGTTAAGGAAACTGATATCTCCTCAGTGCCAAAACCGCATGAAATAAAGGCTTATCTTGACGAGCATATTGTTGGTCAAGATGACGCTAAAAAAGTCTTGTCTGTTGCCGTGTATAACCACTATAAACGTATTGCTCATAATTCAAAAGAAAAAGACAATACTGGTATAGAAATTCAAAAAAGTAATATTCTTTTGGTTGGACCAACAGGTTCAGGTAAGACATTGCTTGCTCAAACACTTGCAAAAATGCTTGATGTACCTTTTGCTGTTGCTGATGCAACAACTTTGACAGAAGCAGGTTATGTAGGTGATGATGTAGAAAATATCTTGTTAAGACTTTATCAAAGTGCTGAATTTGATGCTCAAAGAGCAGAAAGAGGTATTATTTACATCGATGAAATTGATAAAATAGCAAGAAAATCAGAAAATCCAAGCATCACAAGAGATGTATCAGGTGAAGGTGTTCAACAAGCCTTGTTAAAGATGATTGAGGGTACTGTTGCTAATGTTCCTCCACAAGGTGGAAGAAAACATCCTCATCAGGAATTTATTCAAATTGATACAAAAAATATTTTGTTCATTGTTGGTGGTGCATTTGTTGGCTTGGATAAGATTGTTGAAAGAAGAGCCGGTGAAGGTACATCTTTAGGCTTTGGTGCAAAGGCACCTGCAACAGCTGCAGAAAAAGAGATTGCAGCTCAAAGAATGTTGAAAAAGTTGCAGCCTGAGGATTTACTCAAATTCGGTTTGATTCCTGAATTTATTGGTCGCGTTCCTATTTATGCTGTGTTAGATCAACTTGATGAAGCGACTCTCAAGATGATTTTAACAGAGCCTAAGAATGCTATTATCAAACAATATCAATGCTTGTTAAAAATGGACAATGTTGATTTAAAATTTGAACCAGAGGCTATCGATTTAATAGCTAAAGAAGCTATTAAACGTAAGACTGGAGCTCGTGCGTTGCGTTCAATTGTAGAAGAACTTATGCTTAATATTATGTATGAAGTTCCATCTCAAGAGAATGTGAGCGAGTTCACTGTTACTGCTGAAATGGTAAAAAAACGTGACAATGTTGCTGAATTAATTAAGCTTCCTCAAAAGCATAATGATAATTCTGTAAGTACTATTGAGACTCACGAAGAAATAGCATAAAATAAATATACTTAACTTTATAAATGATTTACAATGACTAATTTTTTAAAAATTAGTCATTGTTTGTATAGAGGCAGTTTTGAAACTTAAATGTACAAATATTGAAATTGTCTTAGTAAAATTACCCTATAAATTAGCAAAAAATTTTTTTTCTTGTTTTCTCGTATAGTGATAAAACAAAGGAATAAATCATGAGAATATGCTTTAGAGATTTACAACCCAAACAATATTTATATGATCGTTTTACTCGTTCAGGTATAAATATTGTTAAAAATAAACAATTAGAACAATTTAAAAATTGTTTACTAAAAAAGAATTCAGAAAAAAGTGTTGAGGGATTCTTTATTGTTTTAAACGAAACACCTGTTAATAAAAGCAATTATAATGGCATTAACTTAGAAATTATTAACCACTTTGATTGTAATAAGAAAAATTTAACACCTGAGAGTATCAGATGTGCTATATGGCGAGATGATGACGATTTAGGCACTTTCTTTGATGTTGTACTTCAAACTTTTGGTAAAAAAAATCCTAAACGCAAACATTACACTAGTATGAGAAAAATTTGTACTCAAATTTTAAATGAGTGTAAAAAATTATCTGATGGTGATTATGACTTTGGTTTTCTCGAATTTAAAAATATGTTAGATAAATTGTCTAATGGTCATAACTGTAAATGATTTTATTTGTGGTGTTAAAATACGGTAACTTAATTAATGTAAAAGACATATTTTAAGTTGTTTTGTGTTATAAGAGAGATATGTTAAACAAGACTGATGAATTTGCTTCAAAATTTTTAGGGAAAAAAGTTGAAGGAAGTACTACATACGATCCTTCTTTTTTGGTTGCGGTTCCACGTGACGAAAACCGCAAGCAGTATAATATTTTAGAAAATGATTTACCCTTTGAAGGATGTGATGTTTGGCATGCTTATGAATTTTCTACTTTGACTGAAAATGGATTGCCTGTCACTCGCTTGCTAAAATTAAAATATAACTGTACCAGTAAATTTATTGTTGAATCTAAGTCTTTAAAGTTATATTTAAATTCGTTTAATATGTCACGATATGGTTGTGATCTTGTGGAGTGTTTAAAACTTTGCAAGGAAATAATTGAAAAAGACTTATCTGACTTGTTAAAAACAGATGTGTCTGTTTGCTTTATTGACAATAATGTCGATAGGGTTAAAATTTTTGATAAATTTGAAAATATTTTAAATTTTGTGGATCAAAAATCTTTGACAATAAATAAATTTAAAGAGTCTCCTGCGTTGTTACATATTGAAGACAGTGATTCTGAGCGCGAATATTTTTTAACTTTTGATTCGTTACGTTCTAATTGTAGAGTTACTCATCAGCCCGATTTTGGGGATGCTTTTATATATTACAAGTCTCATAAACATATTATCGAGGATAGTTTGTTAAAATACCTTTGTTCGTTTCGTTCAGAGTTTCATTTTCACGAAGAATGTTGTGAAATGATATATAAGAGGTTATACGATTTGTTAGATATTCAACAATGTGGTGAGTTATTTGTGTCTATTTTGTATACTCGAAGAGGAGGTATCGATATTTGTCCTTCTCGTTGGAGCATGAATTGTATCCCTGATTATCTTGTTGATTTAATTGATATTTCAAAATACGCAAGATGTTGTATTAAGCAATAGTAGAAAATAATATATATTGTTCTTAGCTGAGGTTTTGGCTGGGGAGTTTAAATGTTAAAAAAAATATTAATATTCTTTGTTTTTGTTTTAATTTTTTTGTGTGGTGCTGTATTTTACCTCGTTAATCCTAATGATGAGCAATATAAGTCTTATTACAAAGAATTGACTGCATTAGAAAGTTTTGATAAAGGTGACATGGAGTCTTTTGTTAATAACATGAATAATCCTGTTACTGTTAAGTATCATATGCCTTTTTCTTTGTATTTGGCTTTGATTAATATGGGTAGATATGACGAAGCTATAAATACTGTAAATGCACACGTTAAATACTATGATTACAGTTTTTGTGCGCCTCATAAAATTGGTATGAAGCTTTTTTGTAGAATAACAAATATTTTTTTTGGTGTTAGTGTTCACAATTTTGATAAAAACTATTGGTTATCTTTAATTGCTTTTGAAAAAGGTGATTATAAAACTGCAGTTAATTACAATTTAAAACAAAAAAAACAAAACGCTTGTTATAACGTTAAATTATATTCTTCAATTGAAAACTTTGAACTTGCTGAAAAAAATTTAAATGAGTGTGAAAAGAAATTTTTTGAGAAAAAGAATAAGTATAATTTATATCAAACTATGGGATATTTTTATTTAAAACAAAATAAACTAAAAGCAGCTGAAGATTATTTAAAGCGTTCTGTGAGATATTCATCTAAAAAAGATAGTTTGTACAAAGGAAATAATACAACATATTTATTGCTTGCAGAGTTATATGAAGCGTTAAACAAGCAAGACAAGGCTAGAGCGTATTATGAGGAAGTGATTAAAACTGATCCGTATAATTATAAAGCTCAAAAAGGTCTTGGGTTAGTTTCTGAATAATTCATTCATTTGAATTGTTGTCATGTTGTATAAAAAATAGTAAAATAACTATACTTGTCTGAAATACAATCTGATATTAGAGAGGATATGATATGAAATTACATATGCAGATTTTAATTGCGCTAGGATTAGGTATTAAACGTAACGGACATATTTTCCTTGGTTTGATTGCTGGTATTATTTTAGGTGTAGCAATGCATGCTTATAATGCATCGCATGAACCTACTGCAATATACAACGCTTTGTACACTGTTTTAAATTTCATTGGACAGGCTTTTATCAGATTGATTCAAATGGTAATTATTCCTTTGATTTTTAGTGCTATTGTGATTGGTATCTCAAGCATTGGGGATAATAAACAGCTTGGAGCTTTTGGGATAAAAATGGTTGTATATTATTCAATTTTATCAGTGGCTGCTGTTGTTATAGGTACTACACTTGCTCTAGCCTTTCATCCTGGTGATGGGGTTCAATCTTTTATTAGTGCAAAGTCTGCTGCTGAGACTCAACAGATAGTTAGTGATGCTATAGCTCAGCAAAAAGGACATTTAGATGCATTATTCTTGAATCTTATTCCGGCTAACCCGATCGAAGCTTTTTCTAAAGGTGAAATGATTCCAATAATTGTATTTGTTTTGATATTTGCTATTGCACTTGCAAAAGTTGGAGAAATTAACAGACCTGTTGTGTCTTTCTTTGAATCTATTTTTGCGGCAACTATGAAAGTAACTGATGGAATTATGTATTTAGCTGCACCAGGTATTTTTGCTTTGACAGCTACTGCTATTTCATCGTTTGGTATGTCAGTATTCTCTAGTATTTCTAAGTATTTCTTAGCGATTTTAATAGGTTTTGCAATACAATTGTTTGTTGTTTATCCGATATTGATGAAAGTATTTTCTAAAGTTCCTGTCAGATTGTTCTTTGCTGCAATCGCAGAGGCAATGATGGTAGGTTTTGGTACAGCAAGCAGTTCTGCAACTTTGCCATTGGTTATTGCTTGTTGCGAAAAACGTGGTATTTCGCATAAGGTTTGCAGTTTTGTATTACCACTCGGCGTTACTTTGAACTTTGATGCAACAGCTATGTTCCAAGTTATAGCAGTATTATTCTTAACTCAGGCTTATGGTATTACAGTTGCTCCGTTGCAAATTTTACAGATTGCTGTTCTTGCAATTGTTGCTTCTAGTACTTGTGCTGGTATTCCTGGTGGTGGTATTATCACTATTGCTCTTGTATTGAACGGCTTGGGCTTGACTCCAACTCAAATGGTTGAAGGTTTTGCTTTCTTATTTGCTGTTGACAGAATTGTAGATATGTTCAGAACAATGCTCAACATTACATCAGATGCTGTTGTCACTGCTGTCATTGCAGATAATGAAAACGAGCTCAATTACGATATGCTCACAAGTGAAGAGTCTTACAAAGATATAATATAGTCGTAGAACATGAATATAACAGTTAACAAATCAAAGGGTTTGAAAGGTGAGGTTGTAATACCTTCCGATAAATCAATTAGCCATAGAAGTGCTATGTTCTCAGCTCTTACAGATGGAGTCTGTGAGGTTGAAAACTTTTCAATGGGCGCAGATTGTATCAGTACATTGAATATTATTAAAGAATTGGGTTGTCAGGTTGATTTTATTGCAGACAAGCATATTCGTATTGATTCAAAAAATGCTTTTAAAAAGGATAGATATAAACTTGATTGCGGTAATTCTGGCACCTCTATGAGGCTTTTTTCTGGAATTCTTGCTTCAAGAGATATTGAATCAACTTTATTTGGTGATGAGAGTCTTAGTAAACGTCCGATGAAAAGAGTTATTTTGCCTCTTGAATTAATGGGGGCAAAGTTTAAGCATAATGATTACAAAGCCCCTTTGATTATTCAAGGTGGTGAACTTTTCCCTATTGATTATAAAACACCTATGGCATCAGCTCAGGTTAAATCTTGTATTTTGCTTGCAGGTTTAAATACTTACGGTGAGACAAAAGTTACAGAACCTTATGTTTCACGTGATCATACAGAAAGAATGCTTAAGTACCTAGGCGCAGATATTGTGTGCGAAGGTGTAACTACAAAGATTAAAAAATCTAAACTCGAACCAAAATCATTAAAAGTTTGTGGCGATATTTCATCAGCTGCTTTTTTCTTGGTTGCGGGGGCAATTGTTCCTAATTCTGATATTATTTTAAAAAATGTTGGTTTGAATCCGACAAGAACCGGAATAATAGATGTTATGCAGCAGATGAATGCCGATATAGAAATTCTTGATAAGAGAATTGAATGTAATGAAGAAGTTGGCGATATTCGTATAAAAACTTCTGATTTGAAATCAGCCACTATCGAAGGAGCTATTATACCAAGGTTAATAGATGAGCTTCCTGTTATTGCAGTATTAGCATCTCAGGCAGATGGTACGACAGTTGTTAAAGATGCCGGTGATTTAAGAAACAAAGAATCTGACAGAATTAAATGTCTTGTTAATGAACTCAAAAAAATTGGTGTAAATATAGAAGAAACTCCTGATGGATTTATTATTGAAGGCAAAACTAATCTAATCGGCGGTAGTGAGGTTGAATGTTATCATGACCATAGACTTGCTATGAGTCTTTATGTTGCTGGTTTGATCTGTGAACAGCCTGTTATGATTAATGAATTCCAGTGGGTAGATGTTTCTTTCCCAGAATTTTTGCCAATGATGCAATCGTTATTTTAGTCTTGACAGTTCTTGTTTTTAACTGTTTCAACCCAAGCATACGTTTTGTTTTGTTGAAAAGCAAAAGGATTTGAACTGTAGCATTTTGATTTAGACAGTTCTTTTGTCTTTCTGTCTATTTCTTCTATGCGTTTTTTTAAGTTTTTAAGTAGGTTCATTATTTTCATTGTCTTTACTTTCGCATTTTCTTTCTATCTTATCATTGCAGATTATTCAATATATTTAATTACGCTAAAGTATTGTTTTAGTTTGTTACCATTATGTCTTAATTTTTGTATAATAATCTTATGTGTAAAATTATAAAAAGAATTTTAATAGCAGAAGATAGCTTTGAATGGCAAAGATTTCATGTTTCTTTACTCAAACAGTACAATAAATGTGATTTTGAGTTTGTTGTATTTGATAATGCTAAAGATGCGTTAAAAAATCTTCAAGACTCGGTGAATAACCTTTATGATTTGATTATTACAGATTTGCAGATGGAAACGGATTTTTTACCAGAATTTGCCGGTGAATGGTTTGTAAAGCAGGTTAAGAATATTACTGAATACAAAAACGCTCATATAGTAATTGTTTCGGCTGCTTATAATATTGCATTTATTGCTCATTCTCTTGGGGTTGGATATTTGTCTAAGCGTTCTCTTGTTAATAATCCTGACTCTTATTTTTTGATGCTTGATGAAAATATTTTGTGATTTTTATAAGTTTTATTAAATTAATGCTTTGCATATTTTATGTTTATTGTAATATATTAATACAGCTCTATAAACGCAAAGAATAGAATGAGGGAAAAGACGCATTCTATAAATCTTGCTTGAAAAGAAAATAATAAGAAAAGGAATAAAGAAGGTACACACAATGGGAATCAAAGGCAAAAACGATAAAATGGTAGTTCTCGCTTGTGAAGAATGCAAAGAAAGAAACTACACAACAACTAAAAACAAAAAAACTAACAAAGAAAGAATGGAACTTAAAAAACATTGCCCAAGATGCAATAAACACACAGTTCATAAAGAAACAAAATAACTTTACTAAGATTTATATTTAAAGAGCGTCCTTAGTTCAGTTGGTAGAACGTCGGTCTCCAAAACCGGATGTCGAGGGTTCGAGTCCTTCAGGGCGCGATTTAAATAAAAGAGGGATTTTAATGGCTAACCAGACTAAAGATAATATAGATATGAAAGAAGCTTTGATGGCTTATTTCAAAAGTGTAAAGCTTGAATGGGGAAAGATTACTTGGCCCGGAAAACAGCAGGTTATTGTTGAAACAGTTTATGTTGTGGTAATTACAGCAATATTTACTATTGGTGTTTTAGCAGTTGATACCATTTTTAATGCTATCTTTAAAGGTTTGGGTTTGATTCATTAGAAGTATAAGATTTGTTATTTAATTACAGGAATTAATATAATGACTAAAAAAGACGACGAACAATTGGAAGTTAATGCTGAACAAAATGATATTGAAGTTTTTCAAAACGAAAAACATCAAATCATTGAAGAAAAAGAAGAAAAGTTAAAAGCTGATTTTCAAGCTTCTCACAGCAAAGAACCACAAAAAAAATGGTATATTGTTCACACATATTCAGGTTATGAAAACAAAGTAAAAGTTAACCTTGAAAAACGTATTGAATACATGAACATGGGGGACAAAATCTTCCGTGTAGAAGTTCCTCAAAAAACAATAACTAAAGTAAAAGACGGTAAAAAACAAGATAGAGAAGAAAAAATCTTCCCTGGTTACGTTCTTGTTGAAATGATTATGGATGATGACAGCTGGTATGTTGTAAGACACACTGCAGGTGTTACAAAATTTGTTGGAACATCTAAAAAACCTATACCTGCTAAGGATTCTGAAATTAAGAAAATTATTCACAGAGTTCAAACTCAAACAACTAAGATTGAACTGGACGTTAAAGTCGGTGATAAAGTTAGAATCATTTCTGGTCCGTTTGCAGACTTTATTGGTGATATTACTGAAGTTTATCCTGATAAGTCTAAACTTAGAGCTATGGTTTCAATCTTTGGACGTGAAACACCAGTAGAACTCGAATACAAACAAATTCAAAAAGTATAATAATATAAATAGTTAAGTGGAAGGGGTTAGGCCCCGCTATACCACGAAAGGAGAACAAAATGGCAAAGAAAATCGTTGGAAAAATCAAGCTTCAAATTGAAGCAGGCAAAGCAAATCCATCACCACCGGTTGGTCCTGCTTTAGGTCAACATGGTGTTAACATCATGGATTTTTGTAAGCAATTCAACGCTAAAACTCAAGATCAAGCAGGTTATATTATTCCTGTTGTTATTGATGTATATGAAGACAGAAGCTTTTCTTTCATACTCAAAAGCCCACCAGCTGCTGTATTGATTAAAAAAGCTATCAATCTTCCAAAAGGTTCTGCTGCACCGAATAAAACTAAAGTCGGCAAAATCACTGTTGCTCAATTAGAAGAAATCGCTAAAATTAAAATGAACGATTTAAATGCAACAACCGTAGAAGCAGCTGTTAAGATGCTTAAAGGTTCAGCTAGAGCAATGGGTGTAACAGTAGAAGAATAATTATAAGTGGAAGGGGATGCCGTATGGGACATACCTTTAATAAAGTCCGAAACGGATTAGAACCCGATATCACCACAGAAAGGAAATGAAATGAGTAAATTAACTAAAAGACAACAAAAAGCTGCTGAAATGCTAGAAGGTTTTGTACAACCTGCTTCTGCAGCTGATGCATTAAAGAAATTACAAGAAATATCTGAAGCAACAGTGAAATTCGATGAAACAGTTGAATGCCACATGCGTCTCGGTATCGATGTAAAAAGAGCAGACCAACAAATCCGTTCAACAGTAGTTTTACCTGCTGGTTTGGGTAAAGAAGTTAGAGTTTGCGTTATTGCAAAAGGTACTAAAGTTGATGAAGCTAAGGCAGCAGGTGCTGAAGAAGCAGGTGCTGAAGAAGTTATCGACAAAATTGCAGGCGGCTGGTTTGAATTCGATACTTTGATTGCTACTCCTGATTGTATGGGTATGTTGGGTAAACTCGGTAGAGTTTTAGGTCCAAAAGGTTTGATGCCTAACCCAAAAACAGGCACCGTTACTCTTGACGTTGCTAAAGCAGTTAAAGATGCTAAAGCTGGTAAAGTTGAATTCAGAGCTGATAAACAAGGTATGATTCACTGTCCTATCGGCAAAATCAAATTCTCTTTCGATGATTTGATGAAAAACTATGCAACTTTAGCTGACGCTGTATTAAGAGCTAAACCTTCTGTTGCAAAAGGTGTTTATGTTAAATCAGCATATTTGACAACGACAATGGGTCCTGGTATCAAATTAGATACTAAGAACTTAGCTGCAGAAGTTAAAGAATATGTATAGACAATTATTCTAATATCTATAAAGCCCTCAAGTTATTGAGGGCTTTTTTATTTATGTGAGTACTGTTTGGCTTCTTTAATAGCTGAATGAGTATTTTTTATTATCCTAATATATTCTTTTGTAGCATTTATTGCCATATTTACCATTGCTTTTGCACCGGCTCCCAAATCTTTTGCTCTTTCTTTAAAGTTTCTAGAAAGTATTTGAGCTTTTTGGGTATTATACAATACTAGTTGTTTTTGATCTGTTCCCAGTACTTTATTTATATCAGGCGTAAAATTTTGTCCCAACTCATTAATAACACCTTTGTTAATATAAATACCATCATAACCTGCTTCGGTAAATACTTTTCTTAGTAAAAGTTCTGTTAAAGCTGAACTTTGTTTTCTTTTGAATATTAGTTGTAGTGGATCTTCAACTATTTTGGTAATTAGGTCAGGAAGATTTGCAGCTATTTTTTGAACAGTATCTTCTGTAATCATTCCAAGTTTAGCATTTTCTATTTTTATTGGTATTACTTTTCCTGTAATGTGAGTAAAATATTGCGCAACTTTTTCACTTGGGGTCAGATAGAGTCCTGCACCAAGCTCTCTTGATGAATATAACAACTGCTTACTTTCGTAAGGATTAAGACCATGTTTGTATATTCCTGAGCTTTTTCTTGTTCCGTGATAGAATATAGTTTCTTTTTTAGATAATTCTTCAGGAAGTTCTTTTATGTATTGTTTAATGTTTAGCTTTTCAATCCAGTCTTTAATTGTTGAATCTTTTTTTATTGAATCTTCAATAATTTTTGCTGCATTTTTATAGGCTTTTTTTCTCATATTGAGATTACCTGTTAGATATTTTGCGGCTTTTGCAGGATTACGTCCTATACCTATGGCTAAAATTGTTGTTGGTATTGCTATAGCTGCTGTTGTTGTAATTATTTTTTTTCTGTCTAATTTTTGTTTATCTGTTTGAGGGTTTAAAATAGTTTGTTTTATGCCTGTTATATTCATCGAAAAATCCTTTCAGTCAGATAAAACTTGTAAATATTGTGATTTGATAGTTAATACGTGTTTTTTACTTTTGTAACAAAAAATCCCGCCAAAAATTTGACGGGATTTTTTTATTATTTTTTATTGTTTATTTGCAAACTGATTTTAAATATTCATCCATTGCTTTTGCTGCACGTTTGCCGGCGCCCATGGCATTAATAGCGTTAGATTCGCCTGTTGGAGCAACGTCGCCGCCAGCGTAAACTCCAGGGATAGAAGTTTCTCCTGTTTCCGCATTTACAATAATGTAGCCTTTATTGTTAGTTTCAAGTTGTAAACCTTCTTTTTCTGCTGATGTTTGGATAATTGGGTTTGGTCCGGTACCTAAAGCTACAATAACAGCATCAAGTTCCATTGTTACTGATTCGCCTGTAGGAACAGGTCTTCTTCTGCCGGAAGCATCTGGTTCACCAAGTTCCATAACGTCAAATTTCATTGCTTTTACATAGCCGTCTTCGCCTATAATTTCAGCTGGAGCGTGTAAGAATTTAAAGATAACGCCTTCTTCTTTAGCGTGTCTGATTTCTTCAAGACGAGCTGGCAATTCTGCTTCTGTTCTTCTGTATGCGATATAAACTTCTTTGTAACCAACTCTTACTGCTGTTCTTGCTGCATCCATTGCTACGTTACCGCCGCCGATGATTGCAACTTTTTCACCAACTTTAAGTGGTGTTGGAGTTGATTCTTCGTTAGCATGCATTAGGTTTACACGAGTCAAAAATTCATTTGCTGAATAAACACCATTGAGGTTTTCTCCAGGTATATTCATCATTTTAGGTAAACCTGCGCCTGAACATAAGAAGATTGCATCAAATCCGTCTTCTTTTAACTGGTTAATAGTTATAGATTTGCCGACAATTACGTTTTTTTCAAATTTAACGCCTATGTTTTTCAATCCTTCGATTTCTCTATCTAGAACTGTTCTTGGTAATCTGAAAGGAGGAATACCGTATCTTAATACACCGCCAAGAGCATGTAATGCTTCAAATACAGTTACATCATAGCCAGCTTTTCTTAAGTCTGCAGCTGCTGTAATACCTGCGCAACCTGAACCTACAATAGCAACTTTTTTGTTGCAGTCTTTGATTTCTCCGACTTTTGCATTTGTTTTATCGCCGACATATCTTTCTAATGCGCCGATAGCAACAGGTTTACCTTTGATTCCAAGTATGCAGTTGCCTTCGCATTGGCGTTCTTGTGGGCATACACGACCACAAACTGACGGAAGCATACTTGTTTCTCTTATTATGTCGCCAGCTTTTTCAATATTGCCTTCTTTAATTGCTGCGATAAAATCAGGTATTTGTATATTTACAGGACAACCTTGTACGCATTTTGCGTTTTTACAATGTAAGCATCTTGATGCTTCTAAAGAAGCTTGTTCATCTGTGAAATTGCTTTCTACTGCTTCAAAGTTTGTTCTTCTTATTTGTGGGTCCTGTTCTACAGGGTGTTGTCTTTCCACCTTTTCCATATTAAATTTCTCCGTTCATTCTCCCTTACTACAATGATTATAATATAAAATCGATTTATACGTCTAAATATTTTTTTAGTTCCCAAGGTGTTACTTGTTTTCTGTAATCGTTCCATTCTTTTCTTTTTGAATATAAGAAATTCTCAAAGATGTAATCACCAAGGGCAACTCTTGCCAAATAAGACTTTTCAAATTCTTCAAGTGCCGTAAAAAGATTTCTTGGTAACGATTTGATTTTTCTTTGTTTAATTTCGTTGCTTGAAAGCAAAAACAAGTTTTTTTCTACTGGTGCTGGTGTGGTAACTTTATTTCTTAAACCGTCCATACAAGTCTGCATTAAAACAGCAAAAGCGATATATGGATTCATACTAAAATCAGGTGATCTTAGTTCAAATCTTGTTGCTTCTTCTTTTTTTGCTGGGATTCTAACAAGTGCGCTTCTTGTTACAGCCGACCATACTATGTATATGGGGGCTTCGTAGTCTTTGACCAATCTTTTGTAACTGTTTATTGTTGGGTTAAATACTGCAGAAATACCTTTTATATTCTTTAACAATGAGCCAATGGAATACATTGCTATGTCAGAAAGTTCATGAGGTTTGTCTTTATCATAAAAGACATTTTTTCCATTATTATCAGTCATTGAAATATTCAAGTGTAAGCCTGAGCCATTTTGTCCATATATTGGTTTTGGCATAAATGATGCCTTAAATCCAAATGCGTCTGCTATAGTTTTTGTGACAAATTTAAATGTAATTAATTTATCAGCAGCTTTTAATATTTCATCGTAGCCTAAGTCTATTTCGTGTTGGAATGGCGCACCCTCGTGATGTAGTGCAGATATTTCAAAATCCACTTCACTAAGTGTCATTATTATTTGCATTAATACATCGTTGTATTTATGCGACTGGTTTGCATCATAATATCCTGTTTTTTCTTCGCAGCTAAGATTTATTTCTCCATTTTTATTTGTTTTAAAAAGAAAAAATTCCACCTCTGGGCCAATCTGCATTTTGTATCCGTATTTTTGTGTATTTTCTATAATGCGTTTTAGATTAGAACGAGGACATCCGCAAAATGGTGTTCCATCTGCATTGTGTATGTTACAAATAAACCTTGCAGAGTTTTTTAATTTTGAAATTTTAAATGGAAATATTAGAAATGTTGATTTGTCTGGGAATAATCTTAAATCGAGAGTTTCATTGTCTCTGTAACCGCTTATTGTCGAACCGTCAAACATTATGTTGTTTTGCAATATTTCGTCAATTTGATGCGATTGCATTTGTATAGCTTTAACATTGCCGTTTATGTCAACAAACTGCAAATAAATTGTTTTTATTTCATTGTTTTTTATAAGGTCTTTAATTTCTTTATCAGACGGCATATGTGCATTATCCGTCAGTTTTTGTTATTAGGTCAAGTAAAAAATGTTTTAACATTTGTTAATATTTTGTATATAAGCTATCAATATTTTGTACTTAAAATTTTTTATTGCTATAGAGGGATATTTAAATTAATAGAGATAGAGATTGGGAGATTAAAAATGGAAACTAAAGAAATGTTTTATTCTTATTGTACAGAAAGAAATGAAAATGGATTTGCACCTGTTACTGTTGTTATAGGTAAACTTCCAAAAATCAGAATGACTTTACCTAAAATAGAAATTAATGATTTTGAAGAATATTCTATAGCTGCTTAGTGGTTTGCATGTTTTAGATTCAAACCGAAGATTGGCTTAATTTTTATTTGGTAATCCGTGCATACTCCGTTTAAAAGATTTTCGAGATTTTTTAGCGCAGTTTGTTCACTTTTTCCATAGCATACAATTCTTTTTGTTATGCAATTGGCTATATATTTGTTATTTGAACTCTTGTAAATTATAGCAGGGTATTCGATTACTGTTCTTTCCATTTTAATGTTATCGGTTAGTTTTTGTTTTTATTTAATTAAATTTTTGTAATTCATTTTTTTA
Source organism: Candidatus Gastranaerophilales bacterium (assembly GCA_944326515.1). Taxonomy (GTDB): domain Bacteria; phylum Cyanobacteriota; class Vampirovibrionia; order Gastranaerophilales; family Gastranaerophilaceae; genus Limenecus. The sequence continues at coordinate 17,360 of CALVEI010000006.1, forward strand.
GCGTATATTTATGATTGAAAATAATTGTGCTAATATATTACAGAAGTTTATGGTTGAGGTTTGATTGGAAGAATTTATGAAAAAAATATTTTTGTCTTTATTTGTTTTATTTTGCACGGCAAATTACTCTTTTGCGGTTGAGCTTCCTTCTGTTATGAGACAAACTATGGCTCAAGATCCAATTGGAATGCCAAGTTTATTAAATTTGGTTTTATCAATGGTATTTGTGATTGCTTTGATTTATTTTACAGGTTGGATTTATGCAAAATTAAATGTTCTAAACAAGGATAAATTAAAGAAAATTGCTTCTGATAATTTAGATTCAAAGCGTTTTTCTGTAATGCAATCAATGCCGTTAGGTCAACAAAGACACTTATATTCAATAGAAATGAATGGAAAGATTCTTCTTGTTGGGTCTACACCAAGTCATATAACTTTATTAAAAGAATTTGATGTTGTTGCAGGTAATGAAGATGATTCTGTTTCTGAGGTATTGACCTCAGATGATTCTGATGAAGAAAATGCTTCAGCACCTATTCAAAAATCTTTTGATATTGATGAACTTTACAAAAAATATAAAAATTAGTACGGAGTGGTAAGTGAGAAATAGTATTGTTATTGGTAATAAAACAATAGGTGAGGATTCTCCATGCTTTATTATTGCAGAAATAGGTATAAATCATAATGGTTCTGTAGATTTGGCCAAAAAGATGATTGATGAGGCAGTAGAGGCCGGATGTGATGCTGTTAAATTCCAAAAAAGAACAGTAACAAAGGTCTATACTCCAGAAGAATTAGATGTTTATAGGCCAAATTATTACGGTAGTACAAATAGAGACTTAAAACTCGGTTTAGAGTTCAGTTATGATGATTATTGCGAAATTGACAGATATTGTAAAACTAAAAACATAATGTGGTTCGCATCTTGTTGGGATTTGGATTCTGTTGATTTTATAGAACAATTTGATGTACCTTGTCACAAGGTTGCTTCTGCTATGCTTACTGATGATAACTTTTTACTTAAGCTAAAAGATATTGGAAAGCCTGTTTTGTTGTCTACGGGTATGAGTACGATGGATGAAATTAGACACGCTGTTGATTTATTGGGTGTTGAGAATATTGTTCTCTTCCATTGTACATCTACTTATCCGACTGCTCATAATGAAATCAATCTGAGAGTAATTGAAGAGTTAAGACGTGAATTCGATTGTCCGGTTGGTTATAGTGGACATGAAAGAGGTATTTTGCCTTCTGTTTTATCAGTCCAACTAGGGGCTAGTGCAGTAGAAAGACATATAACAACTGATAGAACCTTGTGGGGGTCTGACCAAGCTGCAAGTCTTGAACCTGAGGGGTTAAGACGTATGGTTCGAGATATAAGAGAGGTAAAGCTTGTTCTTGGCGATGGGAAGAAAGTTGTATATGATTCAGAGATCCCAGTAAGAAATAAGTTAAGAAAAACAGGTAAGGTTATTGTTTAAAATGTATAAAACTCTAGATTTGGCTCAAAATATAAAGATGATAGTGTCAGATTTTGATGGCATATTTACTGATAATTCTGTTTATTTTTTTGATTTTGATAATAAAGTCAAAAAACTTAGTTTTAAAGATTTGATGGGGGTTTCAGTTGCAATTAAAAATGGCATTAGAGTTGGTATAATTTCTGGAGAAAAAAGCAAAGAAATTGATTATATTGCTGAAAAATTTGGTTTATCTGACATTCATCAGGGAATAAGAAACAAATTGCCTGTTCTTGAAGAAATAAAGATGAAATATAACTTACAAGATGACGAGATTGTTTATATTGGTGATGATATTAATGATATAGATTGTCTCAAATCAGTTAAATATGCGATAACAGTGAAACAGGCTAACTATAAAGTTAAGCAAGATGTTAAACATGTCCAATTAACAAATGCCAATGCTGGTGATGGTGCTTTTCGTGAGGTTGTTGATAATATTGTTGAATTGAAAAATTATGGATAGTTTGAAAAATATACTTTTACATTTTGGAGAAGAATTAAAGAAAAATGTTGATAAATTAGATATTTTTGTAAAAAAGTACAAAGATATATCTCAGACTGCTCAAATTCCTTCTACAGCTTATATGAATTGGGGAATAGAACTTGCACAAAAAGGTAATGTTGATGAGGCTATCGATAAACTGAGAACGGCTACATTGATGGCTAACCAAAATCCGGGTGTTTATATTAACCTTGGGATAACATTTTTGCGTCAAAAAAATTTTGAAGAAGCAATAAAAAATTTTAGAAAAGCAGTTAAGATTGATAAATATAATTCAAAGGCATATGCAATGTGGGCATCTGCTCTTTCTGAAATAGGTGATTTAAAAGGTGCAATAGATATCTATGAACTTGCTCAAAAGTACGATTCAAGAGATCCTGATATTTATCTTAATTGGGGAATATCTTTAGCAAGAGCAGGAAAAAAAGATGAGGCCAGAGAAAAGTTCAAAAAATCAGTTTCCTTAAATCCTGTTAATCCGATAACTTCTTTTTTATGGGGATTGATTCTTTATGAGGATGATGAATACGCAGAGGCTATAACTAAGTTTAGCCACTCTTTGATATATTCTGACGATAAATTTGATTCTTTATACTATATTTCTTTATGTAATCTAAAGCTCAATAATTATAAAGCTGCTGAAAAATATGCAATAAAGGCTTTAGAAATCGATAAAACTCAAGTAGATGCATACATAGTTCTTGCTGATTGTTATTTGAGAACTGGAGAAGAGGATAAGTGTCTTAAATCTTTTGAAGATGCTTCTGTTTGTGCAAGATTGAATACACAGTTTTTTATAAATTGGGGGTTAGCTTTTCAACACTATCATCATGTTGATGCAGCTAGAGAAAAACTTTACCATGCTTTAACTCTTGAACCTAATAATATAATTGTTTTGTTTAATCTAGGCGTAAACTTTTTATTGGCTAAAGAATATACACAGGCAGAAGAATTTTTTAAAAGAGTTCTTGAACTTAATCCTGACCATTCTCAGGCATTGTTTAATTTAGGGGCTTTGGCTTTTGATAAAGGAGATCTGAATACTGCGCTGGATTATTACAAAAAGTCGTTGGCTATAGATAAAAAGAATACTCGAATATATTTTAATATGGCAAATTGTTACTACAAAGCCGGTAAATTAGATGAAGCTTCTGTATATTTCAAAAAGTGTATTGAATATTGCCCTAATCTTACTCAGGCATATATTAATTATGCACATTTGCTTGCTGATAAGGGGGAGGTTGTTGATGCACAGAGAAAAGCTCGTACTGCGTATTTGCAAGATAAAGAGTCTTTTTATACTAATTTTGCAGTTGGTGTTGTTTATTTAAAATTAAAGAAATACGATGATGCATTAGAAAAGTTCGAAAATTCTTTAAAGATTAATTCTGATTACTACCCTTCAAAATTAGGAATTGCAGAAGTCTATTGTAGACAAGGAATATATGAAAAATCTTTGGCTGTTTTCGACTCATTAGACAAAGAATTTGAATCACAAAAAGAATATCAGGATATTCTTTTCCTTGTTATTTCAACAATTTCTGATGATGAAAATGCTTCACATTCTGTTGTAAATTATGCTTTGCAATATTGTAATAAATTTTTAGAGCAGTATAATAACGATAAGGTACTTGATGTACAAAAAAAATTGTCAGATAAACTAAATCAACTTGAGGCTAATAAATAGTGGGTATAATTGTTCAAAAATTTGGCGGAACTTCCGTTGCTGATACTGATAAAATTAAAAATGTAGCATCAGCTGTTATAAGAGAAAAAAATAATGGCAATGATGTTATCGTTGTAGTTTCTGCTATGGGGCATACGACTGATTATCTTGTTAAGATGGCTAATGAAATATCGTCTCATCCTAACTCAAGAGAAATGGATATGCTTTTAGCTACAGGTGAGCAAGTTTCGATTGCTCTTTTGACAATGGCTATACAAGCTCAAGGCTATGCCGCTGTTAGTATGAATGCTATGCAGGTAGGTATTATAACAGAGTGTGTTCACTCAAAAGCAAGAATTGTTGATATTAAAACTAACAAATTAAAGGAACATTTGGATAAAGGCGAAATAATAGTTGTTGCAGGCTTCCAAGGCGTTACTCCAGATGGAGAAATTACTACCCTTGGACGTGGAGGTTCTGATACTTCTGCTGTTGCTATTGCTGGTGCTATGAATGCTGACAGATGTGATATTTATACAGATGTTGAAGGTGTTTATACTACAGATCCAAGAATTGTTCCTAATGCTACTAAGTTAAAAGAAATTTCTTATGAAGAAATGCTTGAACTTGCTCATGTCGGAGCTAATGTGTTGCATCCTCGTTCTGTAGAAACTGCAAAGCAATATCATGTGCCGATGAGAGTCAGAAGTACATTTAAACTAGATGATTTAGGAACTTATATTATAGGAGTCGATGAAATGGAAATAAACAAACCCGTTGCAGGTGTTGCTTCTGATTTGTCTCAAATTAGGGTTGTTATCACAGAAGTCCCCGATGTGCCAGGTAATGCGGCTAAAATCTTTGAAATGCTATCAAAATCAGACATAAGTGTTGATATGATTATTCAATCTTATGGCAGAAGTGATGATACAAATGATATTGCCTTTACTGTAAGCGAGTCTGATTATGAAAAGACTATGGAAATTGTAAAAGAAATTATTAAGGAAATTAATGCTTCCGGCGTACTCGTTGATGAAGATATTGCTAAAGTGTCTATTGTCGGTGCCGGCATGGTTGACAGACCTGGTATTGCAGCATCAATGTTTAAAGCTTTGGCAGAAAATGGTATTAATATCAAAATGATTTCAACAAGTGAAATTAAGATTAGTTGTTTGGTACAAAAAGAACAGTCTAATGCTGCTATCAAGGCTTTACATACGGCATTTCATTTAGATGCAAAGGAAACGGCTGTTGTTATGGGTGATTTACCTAATTTATAATTTTGTTGAGCGCTTTTTGGGAAAGAAAAAGCGCTTAATATTTATTAACTTTTAAAGATTTTTTGACAATTTTTTTTATTGACAAGTATTGGGTATTGTATGCAAATGTTAATTGATAAAGAACAAACTTCTAAAGATAAAATTATTAAACCTGATTTTTCTACCAAGACAGGTCGAGAATTCTTGGCATTTTATTTGCAGACTAAGTTTAAGCAAGTGATATCCAATGACAAGAAAAAAGAAAATCCTGTATTTAAGGAAATTAATCCCAACTTTATTTCTAAGTTTTCAAGAAGACTTATTGAAAATCCTAGTAAGAGAATTTTAATCGGCGTAACAGGTGAATCAGCAAGCGGTAAAACTACTATATGTAAGCAAATAAAAAAGACTAGTATTGAACTTCAGTTTCCTCTTGAGTTTTTGAGTATCGATAATTATTTTAATGATATTTCAGACTTGATCAAAAAATATGGTACTTTTGATGCCTTAAGAGATAACGGTTATGACGTTGATTCTCCTGAGAGTTTTCAGTTGGACTTGTTAAAAGAGGATTTAACTAAATTGTCTAGAGGAGAAGATATAATGGCTCCCGAGTATTTGATTAATGGTACAGGAGTGAGCGTTCCTAAATCTATTCCTATAACTTCTCAAAAGTTTATCCTTGTCGAAGGTATGGCAGCTATGTATAAGGATATAAAAGATTTATTTGATGTCAAAATTTATATTGATATAGACAGAAAAATTCAGAAAAAGTGGTTTTTAGAACGTGCTGCAAAGCGAAATCAGTCTCATGAAAATGCTCTTAAACATTGGGAGTATGTTGGTAATGCTGCTGAAAAATATATACGTCCATCTAAGGTTGATGCAGACATTATTATAAATGGAGCATCTTCATTGGAGTATTTTTCTCAAATTATTGAATATATTCATGCTGCAACCAACTGTTTTGTATCTTAGTTTCATCTATTAAAAAATGACTCTTTAGTATCAGTTATTTAGTACTATAGCTGTATTTCTTGTATAGCTTGATTTTTGCTATTAAATATTAAGATTTGTTAAGTAGAATATACTTTTTATATAAAAAATAAGCAATTTTTATTTAAAAAAATTTTTTATATAAGTACGAGAGATAATTAAGAGAAACAAAACGAGAGAAACAAAGAGAGAAACGAGAGAACACAGGAGGAAACTTTATGTCAAGAGTACTTATTTCTATGCCGGAAAAATTTTTAGACGAGATTGATCAAGTTGCTGAAACTGAAAATCGTTCAAGAAGCGAATTGATTCGTGAAGCACTTCGAACATATATTCATAGAAATAAAATCAGAGAAAACACACTTGCTGCTAAAAACGCAACAATCTTAGAGGCATTACTAGACTAAAAAAGCTTTAATCATTCAAAACTAGATGCAATACTGGACTAGTGGGGAATAAGGAATAGGTTTTATAAAAAAATGCGGTCTTGATATAATCAGACCGCTTTATTTTATGGTTAGTTTATAGTTTTTATTGTATAGTTGTTTTTTGTTGTTGATTAAATGGATTGTTCATTGTTTGAAAATTATTTGCAAATGGCATTGATGCGTGAGACATTGCTTCTTTGTATTGATTCATATCGTAGCTGTATCCGTTGAATCCTGGTACAACTGGCACGCCAGGGAATGGGGCAAATACTGTTTGACCTGGCATTTGAGGATATTGAGGATATTGTGCAACATCTTGAGGCATTGTTTGAGGTTGTTGTGTTTGCGTTTGAAGCTCAGCGATAACTTTTTCTGCCGATGCCTTTGCTGCAAGTGCATCTTGGTTGTTTGGATCTTGTGCAAGAACTTCATTTGCTGCAGCAAGTGTTTGTTGAGCCAATGCTAGTTTTGTGTTTGGGTCACTTTCGATTTGTTGAGTTACTTGTGCTGTTTGTTGTTCTTGTGCTTTAGCAAGTTCACTTTTACCTGTAATAGCTGTTGCTGCTTTGCCAGCCACTGCGCTACCAACAACACCGCCTAAGAATTTACCTAAGAAACCGCCTATTGCTGTACCAATACCAGGACAAATTGCTGTACCTATTGCGGTACCAATTGCTGTACCAATTGCATCGCCTGCTAACCATCCTGCACCACCTGCTATGACTTGTGTGCCTGATTTTGCAAGTTGTTTCATACCTGCTGAAAAACCAAGTGTTTGGAATGTAGGAACAACTTCGCCTAAAGTTTTACCAACTGCGTCGAATACCATCATCCAACCTGCACCTGATTTACCCATTGCTTTACCAAAGCCTGTACTTCTTAATGCTTTGTATCCTGGTATTTTATCTAGTAATTTATATATACCAAATGGTGCTCTTGAAGTGTTTGGTGTAACACCTTTTTTTAGAAAATCACCATATTCTTTTCTTAAATTATCTAAGCCTGATTTTAAAGCTTCACTTCTTTGTGTATATGGATGTGCTGTTTTAATAGAATTAATTGTATTTTTAAAGTTGTAACCATTATCTTTAAATTTCATAAAGCCTTGTACACCGCCAATTGCTGCTGCAAAAGGTAATGTTTGAACAGCTGTTTCTGCTACTGTTGGTTCGGGTAATACTGTTACAGGTTCACCGTTTAAGAACTTAACCATGTTTGTAACATCATTTTGATTTACTACAGCGTTACCTACTGCTGCTCTATAAAATGCTGCATATTGTGAATTCTGATTTGAAATACCATTGACCATACTAAAATACTTCCTATATCTAACCTTATTTATATAAAAACAATTTGGTTTGATTTATTTACTTATTTAGCTTTTTATGTAAACAAATGTTAACATATTGGCAATATTTCAGTTTTATGAGTTTTATGAAAGTGTCATAAGTGATGGAATTTAATTCATGAATATTGGGAATAATTTTAATCGTTTTTATACTTCACCCCTGAAATTTGGAGCAAATGGAAGTTCTAGCCAACCTAATAATGGCGAGTTTAGACAAAAGACTTTATGTGCAAATGATTTTCATGGTCATTTAAAAGCTTTTAGACAATTTAAAACTGTCTCTGACAAATTTAAAGCAGAAAATCCTACAGGCGATGTTATTTTGTCTGGTGATGAATGGGTAGGAGCTAATAAAGACAAAAATAAAGCTATTGTACGTATGATGAATATGTGTAATATAACTGCTACAGCGCCGGGCAATCATAATATGGATTGTGAAGGTGCTAAGGGCTTGTCTCAGATGTTAGATTATGCAACATACAAGACTTTAGCTCTTAACATGAAACCTAAGAATCCTGAAAATATTGCAAGTTATTCTTTAAAAGATGATATAGATGCTGGCCGTTTAGCTGATTCTATGGTCGTTGAAGAGAACGGCAGAAAAATAGGATATATTGGTTTAGTCCCTTGTGATTTGTTCTCAAGGCTCAGCACTCAAAGTCAAGAAGGTGCTACTGATATTAAAATACTAAACTTAAAGGAAACTGAAGACGCATTGAGAAAAGAAGTTGAAAAACTTGAAAAGCAAGGCGTAAATATTATAAAACTTGTTTCTCACCTGGGTATAGATGCATCTGTTCATATTGCAAAGAATGTCGCGGGTATAGATGTTATCCACGATGGACATTCGCATGACACTCTTGATGGTATAGTTCCAGAGAAAAATTTATTTAAGTCTCCTCGTAATGAATGGGTCGTTATCACGCAAGCTGGCAAAAACGGTCATTCTTACGGCGTTCTAGATGTGGTTTATGACAAAGAAGGAAGAATTATTAAGGCTAAGAACGAAGTTAAATCTTTAGAAAAAGAATCTGAAAGCTTAGTTGTTAAAATGATGGAAGATCTTTCTTTGGGTAAACCACAGGTAATTGGTACGATTGCACAAGATGTTAAATCAAAGCCGGAAACGGTCTTAGAAGAAAGCCCAATAAGTGCCTTTTTAAGTGATGCTTATTTAAAATATTCTGATGCTGATTTAGTTCTTAATAATATGGGTGGTATCAGAGGTAGTTTGCCTGCCGGCCCTATTACAGACCGTGAAGTAATGGATTTAATGCCATTTTTTAATGATGTTCATGTTTATAAATTAAGTGAAAAAGATATTATTGATGCATTAAACAATTCAATCCAAGCTACAAGAAAATTCCATAGAACAGGAGCTTTGCAAGTTAGTGGGCTTAGATACGTTATAGGAAAAGATGATAAAGTTAAAGATGTTGTTCTTGTTAAAAAAGACGGAACTAAAGTAGCTTTGAATACCCAAAATCCTAGTTCGGATAAATTCTTTAAAGTAGCTTATAACACTTTTGTAGCTAGTGGCACAGAAGGTTTGGAAGTGTTAAAGTGTCCGGAAAAAATCATTCACAAATGCGATATGAACGAAACTCAAATGCTTGTTGAGTATATTAAATCATTTAATGGTCAACCTATAACTATTAAAGAAGATGGTAGAATAAGACAAGAGTAGTTATTTAAACTCATCAGGTATTTTGTCTAAAAAGTCTGGTGTTGTTGTAACCTGTTGTTTTGACGGTGTTACTGTTTGTGGCATTGGGAGTGTTTTACCAGCTTTATCGTCTTGTTTGGTTTGTATTGTTTCACTGAGTGTTTTTTTTATTTTTTCTGTGAGAATCTTTTCTTTTGTTCCCGGTGGATTTACCCACGTAAATGATCTTACTGATTTTACGCTATTGGGGTCTCCTGATATTATTACTTGAAAGTTTTTTGTTTGATATTTATAGTCCGGTTGTAGTTGTGGGATTTTTGATGTATCCATTTCAGGTATTTCTGTATTAAAAGAGTTAAACAGATTTGCAATTATAGGGCCATATTTTGTATGGTTATCCAGAAAATCTTTAATGGTCATAGATCCAAGAAGCCCCATTGAGCTTGATACATCTGAAGAAATTTTTCCTAAGATTTTTAAATCAACATCATTATGAAGTAGGCTCGTTTTGCCTTTTATATACATACTCATTTGAGGACCGGATGTTAATATTGGGTTTATGTGTGCATAGCCTGCACTAAATTTAATTTGTCCTTTCAGGTATGAAATCAAGCCGGTATCTTTTGGGCTGATTGCTTGTTTTGCACTGTTAAGATTTACATATATAAGTTTTTGAGAAAGTAAATTTTGGGCATACAGAAAATGTTCAAATCGTCCTAGTTGTCCTAATCTTCCGTTTCTTATAAGTACATCTGCGTAACCTCTTAGAGTATTAAGCTGTTGTTCTTGTGTTGTACCTATCATATCAATTGATGTATCAAAATCCAGTATGCCAGATACACCTTTTTCTGCGGGGATAAAAGCATTAGCGGCTTGTTGTGCGCTCATTCCTCTGCCTTGCAAGTCTGCGTGAATACTTGTGTATGGAAAATTGTAGGTTATTTTGCCTGCAGCTTTACCTCCAAATGCATCAGCAAACAACTTGTTAATATATAGTAGATTTTTTTCTGAACGTATTTTTGCAGTTATATTTTGTGCTTTTATAACGCCCATTTTAAATGATTTTATGTTAATTTCGCCTGCTTCTATTATGTATGGGAAATCATTGCCGGGGGCATATTTTGATGGGTTGAATAATGACATTATTTTCATCAAATAATCCATATCAATGAAATTTGATGAAATTTTTACATAATCGATTTTGTTAGTTTTTATAATGTCTGTTTTAATGTTTGATTCTACAGACAAATTCATATCTTTTATTTTTAAGTTATTAATTTGGGTATTTATCTTATCATTGTTGAGGGTTACAATTGAATTTTCTGCGTTAATAAATAGCGATGGTACACGTGTGTTTATCATGTGCAACTTGCCGTTTAATATTGGTTTATAGATGTTTCCATTAGCTATTATGTTTGCAGTTATTTCTGTAATCCCGTCTTTTGTTTGAGGGATTTTTAGCATTAATGTTTCAGGTATTTGTATGGTCAGTTTGTCCAGTGTTGGATTTGTTTTTACACTTGTTATTTTGCCGTGAGCAGATAAGGCTTTTTTAAGCTTTGTTTTATCTATATCTTTTAGCAAGCTATTTGTTTTTCCTGCATAATACATTGAGGCATCTGTTATTGTAATGTTTTCATCGTTAATGTCTGCGTCAATGTTAGTTAATGTTGTTTGGTTAGAAAAGCTTTTAACTTGTATTGGAGTTATGTAATTGCTATTGTTTGCAAGAAGTTTAATATTTAACTTAATGTTATTGTTTTTTGCTTTTATTAAAGCTTTGATTGGAAGATATCCCTTGTTGCTCCATTTTAGATCTTGTGGGATAAAACCTGCTATTAAATTAGTGTCAACTGTACCTTGGGCCGTGATATCAGACTCGGGTGATTGTACGTAGTTTTTAATTGTTCCGAATATAGTTAGTTTTGCATCACCTGCATCTATTTTTGATGGTGCTAATTCAATTATTTGATTATCAATTTTGGCTGTTATATTGTTTGCCTTTATCGTGTTAGATTTATTGGGAACTGCTTTAGTGTTGCATATAACATCATTAAGTTTGATTATTCCAGTATATTTTTCCTTTGTTGCTTTTGCGTTTACTATTACCTCATTAACGGAAAGCTTTATTTTATAGATGCTTTCATAAGCAGAAAAGTTCTTCACTATTGCATTTATATCCGGTGATATTTTATCTAGTTTACCTTTTATTTTTGTTGAAAAAGAAACTTTTCCTGATTTTATAATAAGATTTTTTTCAGGTTTCAAAAACGGGAAAGCATTCATTATGTGGTTTAAATCAAGGTTTTCTGCCGATATATTTATATCTCCGTAGGCTTTGTTATCGACTTTCCCTGTTATTTTGAGTGGTTGATTGTTTACAAGAATATCTGATTTTTTGATGTTTATTGAGTCGTTTGAAAAATCAACGACAGCATTGATTCCTGTAATTTTTAGAGGGATGCTTTTGTGAGATAGTTTGCCTCTTGTTATTTTTAATGTGCCTTGAGAGTTTATTGTTTTTAGGTCTGTTTGTAATTTGAAATCTGCGTTTATAAGCCCTTCTGCTGTAAATTCTGAAAGATTGTTCTTTATTTTGAATAAATTTAATACCGGTACAAGTATATTTTGCAAATTGCTTATGTCTGCCTTTGGGCATTTGCATTGCATTTTTATTTTGTATGGGTTAGATATTTTAATATCCGCGTTTATATCTGTTGCTTCTTTAATATCTGTGTAGAATTTTGAGATTAGTTTTGCGTTGTTATGTGTAAATATTATGTGGAAATAGCTTGGTGGTAGTTTTTTTGAACCAAGATTTAGTTTGAAATTATTTATGTCAGTTTTACCTGAAATATAGTCAAATTTTTTGTTTTTTTCGTGTATTTTTAGTTCGGAGATTACATCTGCTTGAAAGTCATATTTGTATAGTTCATCAGGAATAAAGTCAAAAATGGTTTTATTTTTGTTTTCTAATAATGCAGTCGGAACTGTAATTTTTGTTTTGTAGTGTACATATTTTTTATTGAAGCAGAACAAATCTCCTTCTGTTTCTATATTTATATTTTTGAAATCCAGTGCTTGTTTGAGTTTGAAGGATTTTCCTTTAAGTTTGAATTTTTGTGAGGATTCTTCGTCCGTCAGTTTTATTAGGTATTTTTGTACAGTAATATTAGGCAGCTTTTTAGAAAAAGAAAAGTCTGCTGTTTGGCTTTTTACATTTTTTTCAATGTAATCTTGAAGTGTAGATTTTCTATTTTTTAATAATTTTGTCGAAAATTGCAGTTCATCAGCTTTTATTTGGGTAATTCTTATTTCTTTTTTCAATAAATATAGTGTTGATATGCTTATATCAGATTTTTTTATATCTAAGAATGGTCTTTTGTCTGGATAAAGAGCTTGTATTCCTTTTGCTTTTATATTTAGATTCAAAGTCGGGGAAACAGAAAGCTTGTAGCCTTGTATTAGAACTATTAGTCCTGTATTTTCTTTGATTTTTTTAGTTATGATTTTTGAGTAATCTTTTTGGTTTAAAAAATATGGTAGTACAAGATAAATACTAAGATACAATGCAACCAAAAAACTGCATAATACAACTAAAATCCATTTAAAAACTTTCATCATCCTGACTCCCAAGCTCATTTGAAATTATATAACATTTTTTTCGTAATGTCATTATTGTGTTATAGTTTATAGAGTTGTTGATTGGAGGAGATATGAACTGTTATTCAAATAAGTTTGCAAAATCAGATGAGTCTAAATTAAAAACATTCTTTGAAAATAATGGTGCTGTCTTTTCTTCAATACAGAATGCGGCTTGGCGGGCTAAAACGTCAAGTTATACAGCTACTTTTTATAATACAGGCAAATTACTGATTCAAGGTTCAGATGTAACAAAGATATCCAACGATGTCGATGCTCTTATGGGTGCAAAAAATACTGCTGCTGTAAGTACAAATAAAGATAAGACTTTGCCTGAAATTAATATACCTATTTGTCACATAGGAACTGATGAATCAGGTAAAGGAGATTTTTTTGGTCCTTTAGTTGTTGCAGCTGTTTTAGTAAATGAAAAAAATGCTGAAATATTGATTTCTGCTGGTATTAAAGATTGTAAGAAAATTGATGACAAAAACATAAATAAATTGGCTGCGGTTATAAAGAATAATTGCGTCTTCTCGGTTGTAACAATAAACCCTTTGAAGTATAACGAGTTGTATTATAAATTGAATAATCTTAACCATCTTTTAGCTTGGGGACACGCTAGAGCAATAGAAAATATTTTAGAAAAAGAAAACTGTGACTATGCACTTTCTGATAAGTTTGGTGATGAAAAACTTATAAAAAATGCTCTTATGAAAAAAGGTAAAAATATCAATTTAGAACAAAGATGCAAGGCAGAAAGTGATATTGCTGTTGCTGCGGCTTCTGTTATTGCCAGAGAGGCTTTTTTGAAAGGTATTTCTGAGTTGTCATTGAAATATGGTGTAGAAATACCTAAAGGTGCTTCTGATAAAGTTTTACAAACCGCAAAGATTATTGCTCAGAAATCCTCAAAAGAAGAACTTAAAAATGCTGTAAAAACCCATTTTAAGACTTTTTCTCAAATATAGTTGACATTCTTTAAAAAATAGCCTAAAACATAATAAGGATAATGAGTGTGTATATTTGAGGCTAGTTATGGGGAAAAAAACAACTTTTTATAACAAACATCTTGAGATAGGAGCCAAAATAGTTGAATTTGGCGGATGGGATATGCCAGTTCAGTACTCCGGTATTATAGATGAGCACCGCGCAGTGAGAAGTTCTGTTGGGCTTTTTGATGTTTCTCACATGGGACAGATTTTTGTCAAAGGTGACCAGGCTTTGGAATTTTTACAAAGTGTTGTTCCTCAAGATTTGTCAAAATTGCCTCTGAATAAAGCAATATATTGCCAATTACCTAAGCAAGACGGCTGTCTTATAGATGATTTAATTATTTATAAACTTGCTGATGTTGAGTATCTGGTTATTGCTAATGCAGCTAATATTGAAAAAGATTATGATTGGCTTTTGACTAATAAAAAAGATTATAGAGTTGATGTAATAAATAAGTCTGATAAATACGCTATGCTTGCTTTGCAAGGGCCAAATGCTTATAAAATTGTTGAAAAATTGGGCTTGTTACAAGACACTCAACCTGAATTTTTTACTATAAAAACTTGTTCTCTTGATGGAGTAGATGTTTTTATTTCAAGAACTGGTTATACAGGTGAGGATGGATTTGAAATCATTGTAGACAATACTGATGCTTTAAAAATTTGGGATAAACTTTTTGAAATTGGTAAAGAATACAATCTTAAACCAATTGGTCTTGGGGCTCGTGATACCTTGAGACTAGAGGCTGCATTGATGTTGTATGGCAATGATTTAAATGAAACAACAACACCTGTTGAGGCTGGTCTTAAGTGGTCTATCCCAAAAGATAAAGTAGAAGACTACAATGGCAAAAGAGTTATATTAGATCAAATCGCAAATGGTATTTCTAAAAAGCTTATTGGGTTTGAAATGGTCGATCGCGCAATACCAAGACACGAATATGAAATTTATTTTGATGGTCATAAGACAGGTATTGTATCTAGTGGCGGCTATTCTCCAACTCTGGACAAAAATATAGGGATGGGGTATGTTGATACAAAGGATAACATAGCACTAGACTCAACCATACAAATTATGGTAAGAAATAAATTGTATAACGCTAAAGTTATCAAAAGACCCTTTGTTCAAAAAAGATATAAAATTAGTTAACAGACATAATAGGAGATAAATTATGATGGTGCCTGAAGGTATTTTATGTTCAAAGAGCCATGAATATTTGTTAGAAGGAAGCGATTCTATTTATACAATTGGTCTTACCGATTACGCTGTTGAACAGCTTGGTGACATTGTATTTGTTGAATTGCCTGAAGTAGGAAGTGAATTTGTTAAGGGTGAAGTTTTTGCTACTGTTGAATCTGTAAAAGCTGCTTCTGAAATCTATATGCCTGTAGGTGGTAAAATCGTTGAAGTAAACGAAAAAATTGTTGAAAGTCCTGAAATCTTGAACGAAAGTCCATTTGCTGAAGGATGGCTAGTCAAGATTGAAAATGCTGATGCTCACGCAGAATCAGGTGATTTGTTAGAATATAATGATTATAAAGAAGAATTAGAGTAAGTAAGGATTAAAATGAATAATTTTGAAGCACATACTGCCGAAGAACGATTAGAAATGTTGAATTCAATCGGATTGAGTTCAGTTGAAGATCTGTATAGTGATTTGCCAAAAGATATTAGAATAGATAATCTGAACTTGGGTTTAAGTCACTCTGAGATGGATGTAACTCGTGAAATAAAAAAACTTGCAGCTTCTAATAAAACAGATTATGCTTGCTTTCTTGGCGGTGGTGCTTCAAAAAGATTTGTTCCTGCTTGCGTATCTCAGATATCTTCTAGATTTGAGTTCAATACAGCTTATACACCTTATCAGGCTGAAATTTCTCAGGGGACACTACAGTCAATTTATGAATATCAGTCTATGATTTGTAATTTGACTAATATGGACGTCTCTAACGCTTCTATGTATGATGCTGCGACTGCTTGTGCTGAAGCTGTATTGATGGCTGTTAGAGTTACCGGCAGAAATAAAGTACTCGTTTGTAGACGAGTAAACCCTGAGTATCAAGAAGTAATCAGAACTTATGCTCAATCTGCTGATATTGAAGTTTCAAATGATTTAACTGAAATAGGTTCTGATGTTGCTTGTGTCCTTTTACAGTCACCAGACTATTTTGGGGCAATACATAATGTAGAACAGCTTAAAATAAAAATTCAAGACCCTAAAACAATGCTTATTTGCTGCTGTGACTTGATTTCTTTATCTGTTCTTGAACCGCCTAAATGCGATGTTATGGTCGGGGATTTGCAACCAGTTGGTAATTCACTTTCTTTTGGCGGTCCATATGGCGGGTATTTTGCTTGTCTTGATAAGTATAAAAGACAGATGCCCGGTCGTGTTGTAGGTAGAACAGTTGATGCAGAAGGCAATCAGGCTTTTTGCTTAACTTTACAGACAAGAGAACAACACATAAGACGAGAAAAAGCAACAAGTAATATTTGTTCTAACCAAGCTTTGGTTGCTTTGCAATCAACAGTTTATATGACGGTTATGGGCTTAAATGGTTTGCGTCAAGTTGCGTTGATTAGTTCTAAAAATGCGCATATTCTTGCTGATAAGTTAATGGAAAAAGGCTTTGAACTTCAATCAAAAAACTTTTTTAATGAATTTGTTTTGAAAGTTAATAATGCTGATGAGTTTTTAAACAATTTAAAAGAAAACAAAATACTTGGTGGTATTAAACTGGATGAAAACAGAGTCCTTGTATGTGTAACTGAAATGAATACACAAGAAGAAATAGATAATTACGCATATTTCGCTGTTTAGCTTTTTTAAAATCTAAAATATATAAACGGGTTGTATGTTGATGCAGCTATTGTTGCTGATGAAAGCAAGAATAATAACAATAGCCAGATATTAACTCCTGCATACATTATTTTGTTCTCTTTTGATACATTTAGTATGTTTCTAAATATTGGTATTGAACACATTAGCGCTGCCGTAAACATTATGACCTCATAAGTGTCAATGTAGTAAGGTATTGCATAGCTTATATCGTGAACTTTTACCAATCCAAACATGTTTTTAATGTAAGTTAGAGCGTATGTCAAATTTTCTGCCCTAAATAAAACCCAGCCAATAACAAATACCAAAATTGTATAAATATGTTTAGTTAAATTTACTATCCAACCTTCTTTATCTTTGTGCCAACCGGTAAGCTTTTCTAAAACAATAAAAAAGCCATTCCAAATTCCCCATAGTATGAATGTCCAGTTAGCTCCGTGCCATACACCTGTTAAGAAAAATACTATTCCTAAGTTTATGCAGGTTCTTTTCATTCCTGATTTGTTACCGCCAAGAGGAATATATACATACTCTTTAAACCAGGTAGATAGTGATATGTGCCATCTTCTCCAAAATTCTGTAATGGATCTAGATATATATGGATAATTAAAGTTTTCTAAAAACTTAAAGCCAAAAATGGCTCCTAAGCCTATAGCCATATCAGAATATCCTGAAAAATCAAAAAACAGTTGGAATGAATATGCTAAAGCGCCAATCCAAGCCACAAGCGGAGAAAATGTATCCGGCTGTTGAATAAATATTTTATCTGCAACTGCTCCAAGAGTATTAGCAATAAGCATTTTTTTAGATAACCCGATAATGAATCTTTTAACCCCGTATTGAACCTTGTCAAAGTTAACCTCGCGTGAGTCAATTTGTTCTGCTATATCGTGATACTTAACAATAGGACCGGCTATTAGCTGAGGGAATAAGCAAATATATAATGTAAGTTTGTAGAAATCTTTTTGCGCCTTGCAATCACCTCTATATACATCAATAAGATATGACATAGCTTGAAATGTATAAAATGAAATACCAAGAGGCAAAATAATTTCCATTAACTTTATATTTGCCGAAAAAATGGTGTTTATGTTATCAATGATAAAATTGAAATACTTAAAATATGCTAAAAAACTTAAATTAATCAGTATTGTTATAATTAGAGGTATTTTCTTGTGTGATTCAAATTTTTCAATTGCAATTGCACCTGCATAGTTAACTATGATTGTTAAAAGCATTATTGCAAGGTATCTTGGCTCTCCCCAGGCATAAAATATAATACTTGCAAAAAGCAATATCGCATTGTGCAATTCTTTTTTTGCGCATATGTAAATTAAGCTTACTATTGGTAAAAATAAATATACAAATGTCATCGATGAAAATAGCATTCACTATACTCCCTTTAGTCTTTAAATAACTGATTTAGTTTGTAAATATTTTCATATGTGATACATAAAATTAAAATATCTGGCTTATAGTTTAATATGTCTTTTTTGTAATACTTCATAATTTTAAATTCGTCTGACGTTTTAATATTAGGAACATTTATGTTCCGAATTCTTTTTACATGTTTGAATGTAAAAGGGATAAATTCACATAAATTTTCTGACATGCTTGTTCCAAGTAGTATTGCTCTTAGATTTACACCATTTGGGTAATAATAATCCTTCACTAGTTTATATGGATCATTATCAATTTTTACACTTAAATTTTTGAAGTCTTTATGTCTATAGTATCTATATTTTGTATCTAAATATTTTTTACATTTTTTGTTTGAAAGTCCAACGTAATTACAGGTTAGCCCCTCCGTGAATTCTCTAGAAAAATCACCTCTAACTTGTTTGTTGTAAAAGTAATTGAAATCATTCTTGTCTAATATTTTTACTTTTGGATAGTCTTTTTTGATTTCCTTTAATAGTGAATTGTAACCTATGAATGCACCGTCGTCAGTCCAGTGATGTTCTGTTTTAAAAAACATATAATGTCCATCTTTTTGTTCCTTTATTGCTGTATACGGATATATTACATTTAGAGCATATTTTCGTTTGATCAGTGATATTTTGTTTTCAATCCCTTTGTAGACGACTGTTGCATTGGTTGTATTTATATATTGTGGTACTTCAATTGTTTCTTTTGGTGTAACAATTAGAATGTATAATTTTATCCCATTTTCTTTGCAAAAGGTATTAAATTTATTTAATTCTTGAAAATTAATATCGAGCGTACTTAAAGAAATAGGTTTTATCTTATCTGAATATATATATAAAATCTTATTCTTTTTATCGATTAATCCCTGTGAGTTATAATAATTTTGGGTAATAGCATATCGTATGTCAAAATAACTTTTTAGGATAAATTTTCTTAAAAAAAACCTGTCATTATACCAGTCATTAAAATTATTTCCAAAATTAAAGTTTATTTTGCCGTCATCAATAATACCACTTAATTGGGTTAATGTTCGATTTTCTTTTACTGATATCTTTGCTTTGTTAATATTACTCATTGGTATAAATAAAAGAACAAAGAAAATCAAAAGAAAAATTATATCAAGTCTTGATGCATTATTTATAATTTTGAAGTCTGCCAGATAAGAGGTTAATTTATATGAAAGTAAAAACGTCAGTACTGCAATTACTATCAAAATTTTAATGTCAATTTTAGTTGCAGATTTGATATTTACAGGTTTATTATAAATTATAGAAAAGGATTTAGCTTTGGGGGTAATTATCAATTTATTTTCGTCAATTTTAAGTGTTGCATTTTCTGCAGAAAATGCATCTAAATCATCAAGTTTATATTTGTCGTAGCGAAGTGAAATTTTACTTAGAATTAAATTTTTTTGATTTGGTGATGTAATTGTTATTTTAACTTTTTTGGCTTTGTGTACTCTGTTTATAAATAGCTCAATATTTTCTGTGTCATCTAAATTGGCTTCAACAACACCATATTTTACTTTTTTAAAGTCATTGTTATCTTTTTTATTTAAAAAGAACTCAAATTTTGTATTTCCTGTCCCTATGGCATTAAAAGCTATTTGCAGTGGTTTGATATTAAACCAAAACTTATTAGTAAGTATTATACATATTATTGTTATGATAATACTTATAACGTTTCTCTTTTTCATTTATTCTGATATCCCCAATCTTAATTTAGGTTAATCATAAAACAAATAAAACTGAATGTAAACATTGTATATTGATAAAATGGTTGTTAATATCTGTTTTTTAAAGATTCAATAGCATCTTCCATATCTGTTGATTTGAATATGTAAGAACCTGCAACAAGAGAATTTGCACCTAATTCTCTACAAATTTTTGCTGTTTGGTCATTTATTCCGCCATCTACTTGAATGATTAGATTTTCAGGCGCGTTTTGCTTTATAACAGGTATTTTGTTTGCACAATCAAGAATAAAAGATTGTCCGCCAAAGCCCGGTTCTACCGTCATTATCAATACCATATCAACCATAAGTAGATATTCTAAAATTTCTTCAGGTTTTGTTTTGGGCTTTATAGACAAACCGACAAGAACATCATGAGATTTTATGTGTGATATAACATCTTCTGTCATATCTTTTGTTGCTTCGTAATGGACGGTAATTATATCTGCACCAGCCTTAACAAAGTCTTCGACATAATTTTGAGGATTTTCTATCATCAAATGAACATCTAATGGTACTGAGCAATGCGGTTTTATTGCTTTAACAACAGGGGCACCTATTGTTATATTTGGGACAAAGTGCCCATCCATAACATCTACGTGAATCCAATCAGCACCGCAATCTTGAAGTTCTTTTACTTCTTTTTCTAAGTTGGCAAAATCTGCTGATAATATTGATGGCGATACAATAATTTTACTCATTTATTAATTCCTTATTTTTATTAATTAGTCCAAGCTTTTGGCAAGCAGAAAATGCTGCCTCTTGTTGTGCTTGTTTTTTTGTTTTTCCAATTGCTGTTGCTAATTCTTTGTTTTGATAAAAAACCTTAACTGTAAAGGTTTTATTGTGCGCTTCTCCAGATTCATTAATAAGTTCATATTGCGGTAACTCTTTGCTTTTGCTTTGTGTATATTCTTGTAAAAGAGCTTTAGCATTGTAAACGGTTTTGTTGTTTAATATTTCTTCTATTAAATCTGATAGGTTTTTAATTATAAAATTTTTAAGCTGTTCTCTGTCTGACGATAGGTATAGTGCACCGAAAAGTGCTTCCATTACACAAGCTTGTATAGATTCAAGCTTTTTGCCTCCGCATTTTTCTTCAGCTTCACTTACTTTTATATGATCTTCTATATTTAATTTGAGTGCTACTTTATGCAATATTTCGTCACTAACAACTATACCTCGTATTTTTGTTAATTCGCCCTCGTGTGCATCGGGATATTTTGTGTACAAATAATCTGTTATTGCCATTTTCAAAACAGCATCACCTAAAAACTCTAGTCTTTCATAGCATTTTTGATACGGTAGCTTTTGTTCTTTTGTGTAAGAGCTGTGAGTAAACGCAGCTTTAACAAGTTCTTTAGAGAACTTGTTAAAACCTAATTGTTTTATAAAATTGTTTAATTTCTGGTCACTACAGTCCGACTGCATGGAGAGCCTTTCTGGCAAAAGTTAAAAAGTCTATTGTTAATTGATTGCTTACAACAAAATAGTTAAAGTAAAAGTAAGCTATTGGTGTACTAAATAAGTAACTATCCGCTCTGTCTAAAAATCCACCGTGTCCAGGTAATGAATTGCCTGAGTCTTTCACACCAGCGTCCCTTTTTATAAGTGATTCAGCTAAGTCACCTATTTGAGCAAATGTTGTTATTAAAATACCCGCGATAAGTGATTGATACCATTCTATATGAATCAAAAATCCTATCAACATTGCTGTTGTTATTGCCAGTAATGAACCACCAATGGCACCTTCTACTGTCTTTTTAGGACTTACTACCGGAGCAAGAGGTGTTTTACCAAATTTTGAACCGAATACATAACCTCCAACATCTGTCATTAGTATTGTGAAAAATAGCAGAACCAAAAAACCTAGTCCTGAGCTCATTTTTATAGACAAAAATCCTAAAGAGTCTTGATTTAGCTGTCTAAGAAGTATAACAAAACAAGGTAACCAACCACCGTATATGAAACCAAGAACTGTCGTTGCTACGTTTGCGATGTAAGGTTGTCTTCCTTTCCACAAAACCAGCATAAATGCTCCAATTGTTCCCAATGTAAGTACAATTGGAACTAGGTCAAATCTCTTTAGTGCTGTTAGTATTACAAAACAGATATCTGCAAGTATTATCAAGTGTAAGAAAGGTCTAAAACCTTTCTTTTCTAATATGCATACGTACTCTTTTGAACCAATATAGGCAACGTACGCAACCAAAAGCATCAACGGAATACCGCCTGCTATTACACATCCCAACACAAAAAAACCAATTAAAACACCAGTAATTAGCCTAAGTGTGTTGTTATTGAAAAGCTTTAATATATCCACTATACTGTCATAACCTCTTTTTCTTTTTCTGCAGCAAGTTCGTCGATAATTTTTACATATTTGTCTGTAATTTTTTGTATTTTATCCTGATTATCTTTTACCGCGTCTTCAGGTAAGTTGTCAGCTTTTTCAATTTTCTTTAATTCGTCTGTCATGTCACGACGGATGTTGCGTACAGCAACTTTTGCTTCTTCTGCTGTCTTTTTAACGTCTTTAGATATCTCTTTTCTTCTGTCTTCTGTAAGTGGTGGGAATGTTAGTCTTATAACAATACCATCAGAGTTTGGCGTAATTCCAAGCTCTGCTTTAATCATAGCTTTTTCAATTTCTTTGATAATTGTTTTGTCATATGGTGTTATAACAAGTGTTTGGCCGTCTTGTACACTTACTTGTGACATTTGTCTTAGGGGTGTTGGTACTCCGTAGTAGTCTACAACAACTTTATCAAGTATAAGCGGATTTGCTCTACCTGTTCTGATTGACGCAAATTCCTTTTTCAAAGCATTAATTGCTTTTTCCATTTTTTCTGTGCCATTAGATAGCATTTCTTCAACTGTCATTTTTATTCTCCTACAATAGTACCTAATCTTTCACCTTTTAATAGTTTGCCAATACTGCCTTGTGCAGCAAAATCGAATACAATTATCGGTATGTTGTTTTGCTTACATAATGCACATGATGCAGTATCCATAACTTTTAAACCTTTAACGATTATATCATCGTATGATATTTTTTCATATTTTTTTGCATTTGGATTGATTTTGGGGTCATCAGAATAAACTCCGTCAACTCCGTTTTTCGCCATTAGCATAACTTCTGCATCTATTTCTGATGCTCTAAGTGCAGCAGCTGTGTCTGTTGTAAAGAATGGGTTACCTGTACCTGCTGCAAAGATTACAACACGATTTTTTTCTAAGTGTCTAATTGCTTTGAATCTTATGTATGGTTCTGCAATTTTGTCCATATCAATCGCTGATTGTACTCTACAAGATACATTAAGTTTTCTTAGTGCACTTTGTAATGCGATTGCATTCATTACTGTTGCTAACATCCCGACATAGTCTCCCGATGCTTGATCCATGCCAAGTTTTGCACTGTTTTTCATCCCTCTGAATATGTTACCGCCGCCAACTACAACCGCAATTTCAGCTCCCATATCGTGGGCTTCTTTTATTTCGTTTGCAATCATTTCAACAGGCTTTTGATCGATACCAAATTCTTGGTCTCCGAGAAGTGCTTCCCCGCTTACTTTAAGTAAAATTCGTTTATATTTTAAATTGTTTTCCATCATTTTTTCCTAAGTAAAATTCTTATAACGATTATACAGAAAAACTCTATGGCTGTAAATCAATTGTATTTTGTTCTGTTTCATACATTGTTTTATCAGTCTCTGTACTTTGTCCTGCATTTTTCAGTGTTGGGTAGTTACTATATTGCAAATAACTATTTTTTAGCAATGATAAATCTATGTTTCTTTTTATAGTTGAGTTTCCTTTGTAATTTATTGTTATACTATCTGGATTTTGTTGTATTTCTATTTTTTCCAAATTATTTGTATTGTTTTTATTTATTGTAGTTTCAAATAAATAATTAGAATACTTGTACTCATTGTTTACTTTTTTATAAATTGTATATTTTTTATTAATATATTCGCTGTCAATGGTTGTATTATAAGATACTACAATGGCATATATGTCATTACCCAATTTGAATATTTTTTCTGCACTATAAAAATATTGAGATTGAATTTCGTCACTTGTTAATTGTACTTGTTGATCTGCTATAATTTCTATTTCATTATGATTATTAGTTTTTTGTGTAAAATCTGTTGTTTTGTTTGCATACTCTTGTTTTTCTGGTGATTCATATGCTTGAGTTTTGTTAAGTTTTTTTTGTTTCAAATAATGATTTAATTCGTTAATAGAAACGTTTTCTTCATTTATATCTTCGTCATTACTTTGTGCTTCTGGAGTTGTTACCCCGTATTTTTCCTTTAGTGTTTGTATTTGTTGTTGTCTTTCTGCATTCTTCATTTCAACCCATCGTTGTACATCTTCCGCAGAAGCTTCGCTATTTTGTGGTGTGTCTGCTATTTGTCCTTTTTTCATAGCGTTATATCTTGTGTTTGCATCTAAAGTTAAAACAATCATTACAGTAAGAAGTACTATTGTTGCTATAATTATATATTTTATTTTTTGATACATATGTGCTCCTTTGATATATAAAAAGGGAACTTATTTCTAAGCTCCCTTTTTATGCATTTGAATATTATTACAGAGAAGCTTTTTCTTCTTCTGTAACACCTTTAATTGTAAGGTTAACTCTACCTTTGTCATCTATTTTGATAACTTTTACAATAACTTCATCACCAACTTTGAGGTGTGGTTCAATAGCTTCAATTCTTTCGTTGCAAACTTGAGAAATGTGAACCATACCATCTTTGCCAGGTGCTAATTCAACGAATGCACCTATAGGGATGATTCTTACTACTTTACCTTTTCTCAACATACCAACTTCAGGCTTGAATGTTATTGCATCAATCATTCTTATTGCAATATCAGTACCTTCTTTATCGTTGCTAGTGATAGTTACTGTTCCATCATCTTGAATATCAATTTCTGCACCAGAGCATTCAATGATGTGTCTAATGTTTTTTCCGCCAGGTCCGATAACTGCTCCAATATCTTCGTTTGCAATTTTCATTGTATGAATTCTAGGTGCGTATGGTGACATTTCCTTAGCTGGTTCAGTGATTACTTCTCTCATCTTACCTAAGATGTGTAATCTGCCTTCTTTAGCTTGAAGCAATGCTCTTCTTAGTGTTTCGTTAGATATTCCTTTTGCTTTCATATCCATTTGAAGAGCTGTAATACCTTCGTCATTACCTGTAACTTTGAAGTCCATATCTCCAAGGAAGTCTTCAATGCCTTGAATATCTGTTAATACAATGTCTTCATCAGGCTCTTTGATAAGCCCCATAGCAACGCCGCCAATCATACATTTTACAGGAACACCTGCATTCATCAAAGCCATCGATGTTGCACAAGTAGAACCCATAGATGTTGAACCGTTTGATTCTAATACATCAGAAGTAACTCTGATTGTGTAACCAAATTCTTCTTGAGAAGGAAGAGCAGGAACGTTTGCTCTTTCTGCTAAGTGTCCGTGACCAACTTCACGTCTGCCAGGACCTCTTAATGGTTTTACTTCACCTACAGAAAATCCAGGGAATATATATTTGTGCATAAATGTTTTTTTAGTTTCAGGATCAACACCATCAAGCTCTTGAGCCATTCCGGGTCCGGCAAGTGTTGCTACTGACATAATTTGAGTTTGGCCTCTTGTGAATACTGCAGAACCGTGAGCTCTTGGAACAACACCAACTTCACACCAAATAGGTCTTACTTCATTAAACTTACGGCCATCAGCTCTTACTCTTTCTTCTTTAATCATTTTTCTCATGATTTTCTTTTCTAGAGCTTTGAATTCTTCTGCTACAAAGTCGATGCCTGTTTCTGCCATCATTATTTTAGCTTCGTGGTCGTCGCCGTATGAATCAAATTCAGCTTTTACCATTTTCTTTGCTTCTTCAAGTTTAGCTTTTCTTCCTTCTCTGTCGAAGTCGTGGTATGCTTCTGTAACTTTATCGTAAGCTATATCGTTAATGATTTTGGCAATAAATGCAGTGTCATATGGATTTACAAATTCAGGTTTAGTAATTCCACATTCGTTCATAAATTGAACTTGAAGTTCGCATTGTCTTGCGATTTCTTTTTGTGCAAATTCAACAGCATTCATAATATCATCTTCAGTTACAAATTTTGCACCTGCTTCGACCATGATCACAGAATCGTGAGTACCTGCTACAACGATATCTATGTCTGATTTTTCAGCATCTGCATATGATGGGTTAGCAATAAATTGACCGTCTATTCTACCAACTCTTACTGCACCAATTGGTCCTTCAAAAGGAGCTTCTGTTAACATTAATGCCGTAGAAGCACCTAACATTGCCAATGTATCAGGTTGATTATCATGATCTAAGCTAATTAATTGAGCTACAATCTGAACGTCGTTTCTGTAACCTTTAGGGAATAATGGTCTTATTGGTCTGTCTATTAATCTTGAAATTAATATGGCTTTATCTGAAGCTTTACCTTCGCTTCTGTTATATCCGCCTGGGATTCTACCAACAGCAGACATTCTTTCTTCATAATCAATTAATAAAGGGAAGAAATCTATCCCAACTCTTGGTTCAGGGCTAACTACAGCGTGAACCAATAACATTGTGTCGCCACAACGTACAACTACCGAACCACTCGCTGATTTGGCATACTTTCCTGTCTCAATTGTAACTACCTTGTTACCAACAGGAATTTCAATCTTTTTAACATCTACCATGTTTTTTTCCTTTTTCTTTTTCTACTTTGCACTTTTACTGTGTTCCCCTTCATTATATATGAAAAGTTCCCTTTATACAAAATATTTGATACGTTTTGATAACTTTTATTAGTTATTTTTTTAAATTTGGCAATTTATGTTTTATATATGTTTTTATTTTTTATAGGAACAACTAGGGAATTTTTATGACTTTAAATATTGGAATGCAATTTGAAAATTGGGTAGCAAATAATGGGAACTATACAAAACTTTTAAATAATCAAAGTGTCCCTGATTTTAGCTTTATGAAACAGGATATGAAAGCTTTGCCTGCTGATAAGAAATCTGAAGCTTATCAAAATGCAGTGTTAAACATTGCTCAATCAAGAATATCAAATTACGATACTAACAAAAATAAAAAGATGGAATTTGATGAGTATGTAAAAGAACAGACAAATGTTTATGAAAAGACTTTTAATGAAAAACTTGATTTGTCTATTTCTGGTATGAAAGAGATGTTGAAGAAAAACTTTGATAATTGTGATTTGAATAAAGATGGTTCTATTGATAACCAAGAAATGTCCGCTGTTTTTGCCTATATGGACGGTAGTGGAGATGATGGACGATTAGACGGAAAAATTTCTTATTCGGCTGCTATGGGTACTAATTGGTCTCATCCTGATATGCCAGATGTCTTAAAAACATTGAAAAATTTTATTTTTGGGAAATAAATTAAAAAAACAAAAAGCGGACTGATTTCCAGCCCGCTTTTTATTTTAAATTCTTTAGTTATACAGCGTAAACGCTAACTTGTTTTCTATCTCTTCTGTGAGGTTCGAAAACAACTTTTCCTTCAATCAAAGCAAACAATGTGTCATCTTTGCCGATACCAACGTTGTTACCTGGGTGGAATTTAGTTCCTCTTTGACGAACAATGATGTTGCCGGCTAAAACATGTTCACCACCGAATTTTTTTACGCCTAATCGCTTACTTTCGCTATCACGACCGTTTTTTGATGAGCCGACGCCCTTCTTATGTGCCATTTTATTATCTCCTTGTAAAATTAAATTTATCTGTATTCATTATTCTGCAGTTGCTTCAGTATCTGCTGCTTTAGCTTTTGCTGCTGTAGTTCTGATTTTGGTAATCATAACTCTTGTAAAGAATTGTCTGTGTCCTTGTTTTTTTCTGTAGCCTTTTTTAGCTCTTTGTTTGAACACGATAACTTTTTTAGCTTTGTCATGTTTTACGATTTTACCTTCAACAGAAGCTTTTTCTACGTATGGAGTACCAACTTTAGATTTAGCACCATTTACTAACATAACAACCTTGTCGAATACTACTTTGTCGTTTTCTTCGCCGTCAACGAGTTCGATATCAACGTAACGACCTTCTTCTAATTTGTACTGTTTTCCGCCAGTTTCAACTATTGCGTACATTTGTGTTTCCTTTCATTTGAGGGGCTGTAATCATTTTAAATGATATTTATCGACAGCTTACCTATCTAACATTCTTACATGAGTTTATCAAGCACATAATGTGCTGTCAACACTGGATGTTAAGCAATTGTTATAATCAGGCGTCTGTTAAAATTGGTAAAAATAAACCCGTCCGGTGTGAATCAGGCGGGTAAATAGCTGGATCGTGTCTGGGTAATTAAATGTTAAGTATTATATTACCCGTTGATTTTTTTACGTATATTACCCGACTGTCTATTTTTTATTGAGCCATTAGCTTGTTATACATTTCTAAAGCTTCTTTTGCTTTTTTAGGCTTTTTCATCATCTTGTAAGTATAGGCCAAGTTGTAATAAAATGCAGGTTCATTTGGATTCGCTTTAATTGCAAGGCCGAATTCATATCGTGCGTTGAACCAGCTTTTCTTTTTCAAGTAGCAGCAGCCTTTGTTGTAATATGCATATGCATAGTCTTTTTTTAGTCTTAGCACTTTTCTGTATTCGTTTAAAGCCATATTTACTTTATTGTCGGCTAAGTAAAAATTCCCTAGATTGTAGTGTGCTTTGTAGTTATTATCATCTAATGCAATAGCTTTTTTTAAATAAAAGACTGCATCTATCGGTTTTTCTTTATCTTGAGCTATATTAGCAATAAATAACCAATCGTCTGATATTTTTTCTTCATCAGGTATTTTGTTAAATAACTCAAGTGATGCATCTAAATTGTTTGAGTTATAAAGAAATTTTGCTTGTTGTCTATATTCGTTTATTTGAGACGGAACAATTGTTTCTTTATTTTCTTGATTTGTAATTTGAGGCTCTTTAGCTTTTTTCTCATTTTGGGTGTTATTTGGGTGTATAGAGTTTTTGTTGTTTTTTTCTTTGTCTTCTGTTTTTGGCTGGGGTTTTAAAATTTTAAAATTTTTCGACTTTTCTTTTTTAATACTATTTTCAATGTTTTTTTCATTTTTATTGGTTTTTGAAGGTTTTTGTTTATCATTATTTATTTTTTTTATTATGTTAAAGGTTTTTTGTTTATTTGAAGGAATATCTTCTTGTTTGCGGGGGGGAACAGATTCATTTATTTTTTCTGTATTAACAATCTGTTTTGGCTCTACCGTTTTATTTTCCTGATTTATAGGCTGTTGAATTGTGCTTTTTTCAACTTGTTTTATTTCTTGTTGTGGTAATTTGGCTGGGCCCATTGGAACAGGAGGACCTTGTGTGTAACCTGCATTTTGCAAGCTTATAAAAACTAAAAATACTGCCAATATACTAATCTTTTTCATAGCTAAATTATAATTCAATACTTGAGTTTTAACAAATTTGTCAATTTCTGATTTTTGTAAATATATATTACGATTTTCTGTTGATTTGTTAAAAATTTTTATTAAATTGTTTTTATAGATATATCAGGTTTTAGTTATACAAAAGAAGAGTATTTATGAACAATCACAATGATGATGAGTTGAAAATCGTATTTGATTCAAATCCTGCGATTTTTAATTTAAAACAAAAAGCTTCACAAATCAGAAATAATTATTCTTTGCAGAATAAAATTAATGAATTGATGAGTTTTGTGCAGACAAATAAGCTAAGCTATAGCAATTAGTTGGCATAGTAAAACCCGTCATTTTTTAGACGCTTTATTGTTTCTGCTAACTGTTCATCACTTGCTACTGCGGACAGCCTAAAGTAGCCTTCACCATTTTTGCCAAACGCATTACCAGGAACGAGCACAATTCCAGATGTTCTTAAAACATCTGCCGTAAATTCAGCTGAGGTTTTGTATCTTGGCGGTATTGGCAGCCAAATGTAAAAAGTCGCCTTTGGTATTTCGCTGTCTTTTATGTTCCATCCAAGTTCTCTGAAACCATTAATGACAAGCATTTGCTTTTCTTTAAAGCTTTTGTTTGCTGATTTTATATAGTTATCGCCTTCTTTTGAATTTAAAATTTCAGCAGCACATTTTTGCAATGCTTTAAAAAGCCCTGTATCTATTGTCGATTTGAGACGGCCAAAGGCATCGATAGCTTCTTTATTTCCACATACCCAGCCGAGTCTAAATCCTGTCATAGAATATGGTTTTGAAAAACTATAAAATTCTACAGCTACGTCTTTTGCTCCATCAATTTCCAGTACACTGTGGGGCCTTTGATCTTCCTCAAAGTAAATATCACAATAGGCAGAATCGCTAATTAGCCAAATTTGCTTTTCTTTGCAAAAATCAACAACATGTTTAAGGTAATCTTTTGTGCAAGTGGCTCCAAGAGGATTAGATGGGTAGTTTATAACAATTGCTTTAACCTTTTTAGTATTGACACCATCTTTTTGCATATTTTCCCAAACTTCATTAAGGTTTGGCATATAGTTATTTTCTTTTGTTAATGCAATTCCATAACTTTTTCCGCCGTTAGTTTTTATCATTTGAGAATAAGATGCATATCCTGGGTCAGGTACAAGAATAACATCTTGTTCATTTTCGTCTGTTGTTGGGTTTATCAATGCTCTTATAAAGTTTGCAAGACCTTCTTTAGAACCTATTAATGAAAATATTTCTGTTTTTGGCTCAACATCTACACCAAAACGGCTTTTCATTCTTTGTGAAATTGCTTCAAGAAACCAGGTTTCTCCTTTTGGTGTTGAGTATGTATGAATTTGAGGTGTTTTTAACGCTTCAATTAACTTTTCATATACAAATTGAGGCGGTGGCGCAACAGGTGCACCCATAGCCAAAGCAATAGGAGGTCTTCCTTTTGCTTGAAGCTCTGGGGTTAAAGCCGCTGCTTCTTGCTTTATTTTGAACATAATGTATGTGTCAATTGATTTTACATACTCGTTAAAAAGTTCTTTCATTATATTATCCTTTAGATTCCAACTGATATGCCCAAGCACTGTGGTTATGAATACTTTCTATGGATTCTACTTCGGCCTCAAAATATTTGATTTTTGGATTGTTTCTAAAGTTTAGAACAATGTCTCTTAAAACATCTTCTACAAATTTAGGATTGTCATAAGCGTGTTCAGTAACGTATTTTTCATCTTCTCTTTTTAGTAGTGGATAGACTTCACAAGAAGATGTTGATTCAATTTCTGAGATTAGATCTTCAATCCATATATGTTCTGATTCATCATAGCTGATGACTACCTTAATCAATGCTCGTTGGTTATGAGCAGAATAGTCTGATATCTCTTTTGAACAAGGACAAAGAGTTGTTACTGGTACTTTTACTCCGAGAAAGAATTTATATTTGTCTCCTTCTAAATTTCCTTCAAAAGAACAATCATAAGCCATTAAAGATTTTTGTTTTGAAACAGGTGCTTCTTTTTCAATGAAGTATTTAAAAGCAAACTTGACTTGAGCAGCTCTTGCTTCTAGCTTGTTTTGTATTGCTTCTAAACAACCTTTGATGTCAACACCCAGCAGTTCTTTTTCTCTCCACTCGTTTAAGATTTCCATAAATCTGGACATGTGCGTGCCTTTGTAGTTCATATCAAGAGAGGCACAGATTTGTGCTTTTGCATATACTACTTGGTTGTCTTGTCCTTTTCGTTGGATAATGAGAGGCACGTCAACATCTTTTATACCGACTTTTTGTATATCAATACCTCTTTTGTCGGCAAGATTTTGGACATCTCTTAATTGTAAGTCCCTTATTCGGCTTTTCATAAAATTCCTATCTTATCTGGGATCTTCCAGATTTTCTCCTGATTTTTGTTCTAATGCTAAAAGCAATTTTAAAGCGGCAATTCTTTGCATTTTGGGCGTAGCCAGTCTGAGCATTTCAATTGCTTTCATCATTACTGGATCATTGTCATACCAACGGTTACCTTTTCCTTGATATTTGGCCATTGTTTCGTACAGGTGTTCAATAACATCCGCTGCTACTTGTTCTTGTAATTTTAAGATATAGTCCGCTGCTTCAGCTTTTGTCTCATCTGTTTGAAGTCTTAGCAGTTCAAGTGCTTCTTTTAAAACAGGATCTTTGTCGTACCAACGTCTGCCTTCTGTCATTGTATTTTCCTCTTTATGTTATTTTTTGATTATATTAGGTTTGTACTAATGTGTCTATTTTTTTAATAAATTAAATATTGAATGGTTTTAGTGCTCTTTCTAAAATGTCAAGACAGTAAGAAATAACCATTCCATAATTTGATATTGGCAAGTTAGCTTTTTGGCATTTGACTATACGAGAAAGTACTTCTTTACGGTTTGTCATACAGGCTCCGCAGTGAATTAAAAGGCTGTATTGTTGCAAGTTCTGAGGAAAATCGTGTCCTGAATGGTACACAAATTCAAGATTCTTACCAGTCTTTTTAGTTAGCAATTTTGGTATTTTTACCCTTGCTATATCATCTTCTATTTGGTGATGTGTGCAGCTTTCACAAATTAGAACTTTATCGTTATCTTGCAATTTGTCTATTTGTTTTGCTCCTTGATAAAATTCTTTTAAGTCACCTTTGATTCTTGCAAAGATAATAGAAAATGAGGTTAATTCTATATTTTCAGGTACATCATTTGATACAGAGGCAAACGCTTGAGAATCAGTTATTACAAGTCTTGGTGGTTTTTTTAATTCATTCAGTGTCTGTTTTAATTCTGTATCTTGTGTTACAAATGCTTTGCATCTGTTATCAAGCAAGTCTCTAAGCACTTGTACTTGAGGAAGAATTAGCCTACCTTTAGGTGCTTCTTTATCAATAGGAACAACTAGTATAACTGTGTCTTTTGGTTTTACTATATCGCCAAGTAATGAAGGTGGTGTTATAAAATCATCAGGACAAATGTTTATGAGTTGTTCTTTTATTTTTTCAACTATTTCTTCATCATTTTTTAAACTTGTTTTTATTGCGTTTGGAACATATTGTTTTATATTTTCAAAGTTTTGCTCTGAGATTTGTTTTACATCATTTTTATTTATTACTGCTATTGTTGGAATATTTCTTGTTTTAAATTCATTGTACAGTTCTGTTTCGTATTCATCCCAACCGTTATTGTCACAAATTATTATTGCAATATCTGTCCTATCATAGATTTTTTTAGTTTTTTCCATTCTTTGAGAACCTAAGTTACCAACATCATCAATACCTGCTGTGTCAATAAATACAACAGGGCCTAGCGGTAGGAACTCCATAGTTTTTTCTACAGGGTCTGTAGTTGTTCCTGCAGTAGGTGATACGATTGAAATATCTTGTTGCGTTAATCTGTTAATTAATGATGATTTTCCTGCGTTTCTTTTTCCAAAAATACCTATATGAAGTCTGTTTGCTTTAGGTGTTCCCTGCATTTTCTTCCTCTATTTCTTCTTTTATTTTCTTTAAATTAGTATTTGTAAATAAGAAGTAAATTATTGATATAACTGTTATTGTTATCATTATTGTTATTTGGTGGATAAAGGCGATACCAAGTGCGTAAGATTTTTCTATGTGGTATATGCCTAAGGCTAAGATGTATGCATATTGATATGGACCTACAAAAACTGATGATGATGGGATTATTGTAGATAGTGCAATAAAGCTTATTATGAAAAATGCAATAGAAAATCCGTAGTGTTGCCCGAATCCCAGTATTAATACATAAGTTATCAGACACTCTATACCCCAAGCCATGCAGCTTGTTATAAACGCTATTGATAAACATTTTGGATTGTTTAGCGCTTGAAAGCCTTCCATAAATTTATTTATAAGGCTAGATATTCTGAATAATACAGGCTTGAATTTTTCCAGCAATTTTATTTCACTGAGTTTATTGAAAAACCAGTTTGTTTTGTTGAGTTTGAAAATAATGAAGAAAAATATCAAGCTACCTATAAACAAAAACGATGCAAGGTAGGTGATTTTTAAAACCCAAGAATGTTTAAAATATGTCATTACAGCAAATGCTAGAATTAATAGTACTGATACTCCATCAATAATTCTTTCAAGAATAATTGAACCTAGCATTTTCATCTTGCTTTCATCCAATTTTTTGCCAACGTGATATGCTCTCCAAAAATCACCAGCCCTTGCGGGAAGGTAACTGTTTAGAGTATTTCCTGTTGTAAACGCAAAAAACGCCTCCTTAGCTGTTAAATTTGTGCTGTCACACAAAAGGTACTTCCATCTTATGCCCCTGAGATAAAGGCTTATTGCGTACAGCGGTATAAATATAAGTAAGACTTTATAATTAAATACTTTGAATGTTGCTAATAATTGTTTAAAATCTAAGTTCCAACAAATAAGTACTATAAATATCAAACTTATAATAAGTCCAATGATTTTTTCTTTATGTTTTTTTAAGCTTTTCAATTTACTTTACCTTAACAAGTACTTTTACTGACGATTTTTCTGTATTTCTTTCAAAGGCTTTGATTGAGTCGTCTATATTGTAAATATCTGAAATTAAAGGTTTTACATCTATTCTTTTACTTTCAAGAAGTCTCAACGCAGGAGCAAATTGTCCACATCTTGAACCTAGAACCGTAATTTCGTCGATAACTATTGGTGCTAAATTAAATTCTTTAGAGGCTGCAATAGTACTTTTTAGAATCAATGTTCCTCTTGGTTTTGTTAATGCAAGTGATGTTTCAAAGCCTGTAATTGAGCCTGTCGCTTCAACTACAAAATCGTAGGCTTTTTCTATTTGCAGATCTTGTAATAGCTTTGTTTTAACGCCTTGGGCTTTTGCAATATCAAGTTTTTCTTGATGTTTACCGACAAGAGTAATATCAAGTCCCGCTGCATTTAGAGCTAGAGCTATTATTAAGCCGAGTTTTCCATCTCCAAGTACTATTACATTTTTGTATGGAGGAATATGTACTTGCTCAAGTATTTCCAATGCTGCAGCAAGTGGTTCTACAAATACAGCTTCTTCATCAGAAACATTCTGAGGTATTTCCAACAGATTTTTGACAGGCAGACATACATATTCTGCAAAGCAGCCTTCTCTTTGCCAAATACCTAAAGTTGAACGGTTAAAACAATGTCTTTCTAAACCTTGAGCGCACCATTCACACTCGCCGCATCCACAGTTTATTTCGCCAACAACTCTTTTGCCTACAAGTGATTTGTCTTCTTCGTTTACAAATTCCACTACGCCGGTGAATTCGTGACCTAGTATTCCTTTGTAACCCATATAACCTTTGGTTATTTCGTAATCTGTGTTACAGATACCTATAGTGTTTACTTTTATTAGTGCTTCCCCCTCTTTTGGTGTTGGCATTGGATAATTGTTATCTAATTTTAATCCGTTATCAAATACTACAGCTTTCATTATTACTCCCCTATGTGACTATTCTTATAATTGTTATTTCACACTGTAATTATATGCTAATGTAAATTTTTTGTCCAAAAACCGCAAAATATTTTTGTTTTGGGATTTAAGCTAATATGAGTGATTCTGTATCTAACACATATTCCGCGTTCAATTTAAACGGAAAAAATATGTCTTATGATGCTCTTGAAAATAGGGCTAATAGAAATGCTTATGCTAAAGAAGAACGTAAACAATATTTGCAAAAACTAGCACAACTAAAAGATAATATCTCTAACCAAAAAGATTTAGAAATATTAACTTGTGTTTTTCCTATATGTTCTTTAGTCTCTTTACTTCTTTATAAAGGGTTTAGCAAAGTACCTTGTTCTGATGTTGAAAAAATTAACACGCTTGTAAAAGACATGATAAAAAAACATAAGTTAGATACCACAAATTTTAAGGCTGTTTTGTACGAAAAGAATGCAGAAGATTTTGTTGATGTTTTTGGTCAAAAGGTTGCTAATTTAAGTGGTAAGTTAAAAGCAAAAGGTGCATTTTATGTTCTTCCGCACAATGTTGCTTTTGCTTTAGAAAAAGAACCTTTGTCTATATTTCATGAAGTCGGGCATGCTGTAACAGGCAATCAAAAACACGGATATGAGTGGCATAAATTTACAAATAAGCTTTTTAAGTATTCTGTTCTAACAGTTTTTGCTGCTCCTATAAACACAGTTGGCAAAGATAAAAAATCTTCAAAGCAAAAGAATTTATATACATTTTTAGAAAAAATTAAAAAATCTGCTCCATACTTGGGGTTATTTATGTGTGCTCCAAAACTTGCAGAAGAGTTTAATGCGTCAAAACTTGCAATATCGTTTTTGGCTTCTAAAGACAAAAAACTGGCATTAAATACATTACCATTAATCTCAGCAGCTTTTGGAACATATCTTTTTACTGTGCTATCCTCATTTGCTTTTACAAAATTCTTATCTTCAAAAACAGATAGTATTTATTTGCAAAAATCTTTGAATAAACAGGCAAAAAATTATCAAAAGACTCTCAAATTTGATGAGTCTTATGAACCCCAAATTGCAGTGATAGACCAATTTAAAAATAATGTTATAAAAGTAGATTGGGATAACAAACCTGATATGATACACGGTGATGCCGTTGAGTCTTTTATTAAGTCTGGTTTGCCTAATGCTCAAATATCAAGATTTGATACTAATTTGAATGAATCAAGTGTGCAAAGTGCTTTGGATGAAATATTAAAAAGTGGTGTCGCTTATGATGCTATTAATTTGTCGAAGTCTTCTGATATTAAATTATCTAATTTATCAAAGCTTGTGGGGTTTGCTGTATCTCATCAAAATCTTTTAAAAGATAAAAACTTAATTAAAGAAAAATTCTTTAATTCTCCATACCAAGAAGCTCAGGAAATTAAACATATTATAAAGAGTCTTGAAAAATTAGCGTCACAGGGTGTAAAAATATACGTTTCTGCAGGTAATAAAGGACGTGATTATATAAATTTATACACTCTTGCTGACAATATTAATGTAGTAGGCGCTGCCAATAAATACGGCGTTGCTAAAACACAATTTAGTTGTGATAACCCATTGGTCAACAGATGGAGTAAGGGCGTTTATGCTGTAAAAAAACTGACTGATAAAGATGGAAATAAAGGTTTTGATATCAATGAAGATGGCAAAATTGATATCTTGGCAAAAGATACAACTGCAAAAATCAAATTACCTGCACAAAAAATTTATGGAACGTCATTTGCTGCTCCGACGGCTCTTGTTATGGACTTGAGACGTATTATTGAAGATTAACTTTATGCAGCTTGGTTAATGACTGTTAATGGATTTGTTTGAATTGCTGTTTGAATTTCTTTTTGATTTTTTGTTTCTTTATAAATTTGCAACAATTCCTTCCAGCCTTCAACAAATTCTACATTGTCTACTAGAACTTCTTTTGGAATTCAGGCATGGTGGATTTTCGGCAATAACTCATCAACACTGTATTT
>CALVEI010000007.1 GCA_944326515.1 Candidatus Gastranaerophilales bacterium
ATCGGTATTTTCATGACTAAGAGCGAATTCTTCACAAAACTTTCTAACATGGATGTTAATATGCCGTTCTTTATGTATGCTGAAGAAGCTGCTGACGGATTTAACAGACTTAACCAACAAAGAAAATGGATGGAAAGACCTGAAGGCAAAAAACCTGTTTACGATGTAGATAAAGCTAAAGCTGAAAAAATCATCAAAGCAGCAGTTGCTGACGGACGTGCTCAATTAACTACATTGGAATCAATCGATGTATTAGATGCGTACGGTATCAGAGCTTGCAAATACGGTCTTGCTACTAACGAAGAAGAAGTTGTTAACTTAGGTAATTCAATCGGATACCCTGTTGTTATGAAAATGACTTCTAAAACAACTTCTCACAAAACAGATGTTGGCGGTGTAAGAGTTAACATCCAATCAGAAGAACAATTAAGAGCTGAATATAAAGACTTAATTGCAAAATTAACAGAAAAAGGACTTATCGACGGTCTTGAAGGTGTAATCATTCAAGAAATGGTTAAAGGTAACCGTGAAATGGTTTGCGGTATCGCAACAGACCCACAATACGGTCCTATGATGATGTTCGGTTTGGGCGGCGTATTCATTGAAACAATGAAAGACGTTACTTTCAGAATTGCGCCATTAACAGATGTTGATGCTGATGAAATGATTAAATCAGTTAAAGCATACGAATTGTTAAAAGGTGCTAGAGGTACTAAACCTGCTGATATGGCTCAAATCCAAGAAACTCTATTGAGATTGTCTCAAATGGTTAATGACTTCAAATTCATTGATGAATTGGATATCAATCCACTGCTCATCTCTGAAAAAACAGGTGAAGGCATTGCGGTTGACGGACGTATCAAAGTTAGAGTTGAAGAAGTTAAAGAATACTTCGGCTGTGGTAGCGAATGCTGCTCTTGCTCTAAGTAAGAACAAATACAATCACTCAAAAACTTCCTCGTTTTATAAACGGGGAAGTTTTTTTATTAGTAAAATAGTAAAAACTTTTAAATACAACGAATAACACTCAATATCCTTTAACACTTTTACATAGATAATCAATAACGTTAGTTAACCCCAAGATATTTAATAAAAAACTAAATAAAAATTCATATAAAGTTATCATCTATTTATCAGAGATTTTTCAAACTAAATAATCGAGTCAAAGCTTAATAAATTCCAGGCAAAAATATATAGCATAAAAAAAGACCCCACATAACTGCGAGGTCTTTCTCAAGTAAATATCCATTATCTACTATTTTTGGTACATAATTTGACCCATTGTTACGTTACCAGGCAACGCTTTTTGTGGGTAAACAGCAATAGTAAAGATGTCAAATACACGAGTTGTAGATGTAGTTGGTCTGTTTGGACCTTTCATACCGTTAACGTCAACTTGAACGATTGAGCAAATGTTACCAGGAGTAGCTGAGTCGTTAGCGTTACAATCTTGAGTACCTGAACCAACTGCACCAATCGGACCTGTTGTAGGGTAGAACCACATACCATCAGCTGTATACATAGCTGTTGTATCATCCAAAGACATCACGTTCAATCTTTGAGTCAACAAGTGAAGAAATGCTGCTTGAGAATAGTCAGTAGCATCTCTACCATCTAACGCATAGTTCAAAGTAACAGCTTGGTTAATCATAGAAACAGCTTTTTTGAAAGCAGCTCTAAATTCTTGTTGAGCAGTTGATTGCATCAATGAAGGAATTGTCATAGCAGCGATTACACCAATGATCATTAATGTAACCAAAACCTCTGCTAAAGTAAAACCTGATTTTTTGTTCATAAGACCCTCTTTCTTTTCTTATTAATCTTAGATTTTTTACTTACTTTACACGAATCTACTATTAAGTATTAAGTACACAATACCTAATAACTATATATCATCAAGTAAAAAAAATCAACACTTAATTTATTAATACCCATTTTTATAATTTTCAAACATTTTTTGTAAATTTTTGTTTTATAATGTAAACATGTTTAATTATGATTTAATAGTTGTCGGATCAGGTCATGCCGGTTGTGAGGCAGCGCTTTCAGCTGCCAAATTAGGCCTAAAGACTTTACTCATGACGTTAAACCTCGAACACATTGCCCTTATGCCTTGCAACCCTGCAATAGGAGGCCCTGCAAAATCCTCTTTAGTGCGCGAAATCGATGCTTTAGGAGGCGTAATGGGTATTGTCACCGATGCGACATATATCCAAATGAAAATCTTAAATTCTTCAAAAGGCCCCGCTGTTAGGGCATTACGGGCACAATCTGACAAAAAAGAATACATGTCATTTATGAGGAATTTAATTGAAAAAAATTGTTGCATTTCTCTCAAACAAGGCATGGCTGTTGAACTCATAGTTGAAAATAACGAGGTTAAAGGTGTTGTTGATGAATTCGGATTGGAATACCATGCACCTGCTGTAATTTTAACTACAGGAACATCTCTTGAAGGCAAATGTTATGTCGGATTACAGTCTGTAAGTGCAGGAAGAATGGGAGAAAGAGCAGCAACAGGCTTGTCTGCTTCTCTTTTAAAGCACGGTTTACAACTCAAAAGGCTCAAAACTGGTACACCAGCAAGGGTTGATTCAAGGACTATTGATTACTCAAAAATGACAATTCAACCTGGAGATGATGAATTACACTTCTTCTCTTTTGAACCCAACAGACCTGTAAGAAAGCAATATCCTTGTTATCTTACAAGAACAACTGAAAAGACCCATGAAATCATAAGAAACAATTTGGACAAATCACCATTATATGCAGGATTAATACACGGTATTGGGCCAAGATATTGTCCATCTATTGAAGATAAGGTTGTAAGATTTGCGCATAATCCTTCACATCATATATTTATTGAGCCTGAAGGAAAAGATACATATGAAATTTATGTACAAGGTTTTTCAACAAGCTTGCCTGCTAATGTCCAAATACAGATGTTAAAGTCACTTCCTGGATTAGAAAATGTTCACATCATAAAACCTGCATATGCAGTTGAATATGACGCGGTTCCAGCATTACAACTTAATCACTCTTTAATGACAAAAAAAATCAAGGGCTTATTCTGTGCCGGCCAAATTAATGGCACAAGTGGATACGAAGAAGCAGCAGCCCAAGGACTTGTTGCCGGTATAAATGCATACAACTATCTAAACCAAAAAGACATGCTTGAACTTTCAAGAAGCAATTCTTACATTGGTACTTTAATCGATGACTTGGTAACTAAAGATATTCAAGAACCATACAGAATGCTCACATCTCGTTCTGAATACAGACTACTTTTAAGACAAGATAATGCTGATGAAAGACTTACACCGATTGGTCATAAAGTAGGTCTTATTTCTGATGAAAGATACCAAAGA
Source organism: Candidatus Gastranaerophilales bacterium (assembly GCA_944326515.1). Taxonomy (GTDB): domain Bacteria; phylum Cyanobacteriota; class Vampirovibrionia; order Gastranaerophilales; family Gastranaerophilaceae; genus Limenecus. Next base: position 3,369 of record CALVEI010000007.1, read on the forward strand.
TTTTTGGATAAACAAAAACAAATTGAAGATGAAATGGAACGTTTAAAAACAACGAAAGTTCCACCAAGTGAAGAAGTAAACAAAAAACTTGCACAATACAATGAAAATATTGAAAGAGGAATGAAGCTTGCAGAGTTGTTAAAACGTCCTAACATTGACTATAAAGTTATAAAAGAAATTGATAACTCAACAAAAGAACTTGATTTGCCAGCTGAAATTTATGAAGAAGCAGAAATTAAAATAAAATACGACGGATATATCAAACGTCAAAATCAGCAAGTCGAAACTATGGATAAGCTAGAAAAAATCAAAATTCCTGCAGACATAAACTACGATGAACTTCAACATATTTCAACAGAAACAAGAGAAAAACTGGCAAAAGTTCGTCCAGCAACCTTGGGCCAAGCTTCCAGAATCGGAGGGGTAAAACCTGCAGATATATCTGTTTTGATGGTTATGTTAAGCCGTTAGCAATATTTTTGCATCATCAACTAATTCTATACCCAAACATATAGAAAATTTTAACGTTATGTTATAATCATAAAACATTGATTAGTTAATAAGAAGGGATTTAAATTATGTTGGATATGAGATATTGTGAACTTAGCAAAGACGGTTTTGGTTGCTGCATGACTGTTAAAGAAACTTTGTTTAGCGGACAATCAGAATTCCAAAAAGTAGATATTTTTGATACCGAATCTATGGGTAGAGTTCTTACTCTTGATGGTTTGATGATGACTACTGAAAGAGATGAATTTTATTACCACGAAATGATTTCTCATATTCCTATGATGAACCATAAAAACCCTGAATCAGTTCTTGTAATAGGCGGCGGCGACGGCGGTACAATAAGAGAAGTATTAAAACACGATACTGTTAAAAAGGTTGTGCTTTGCGAAATTGACGGAATGGTTGTAGAAGCCTGCAAAAAGTACCTTCCTACTATCGGTTGCGAGTTGGATAACCCAAAAGTAGAAGTCAGAGTTGAAGATGCTATTGAGTTTATTAAAGACAAAAAAGCACAATATGATGTAATTTTAATCGATTCTACAGATCCTATGGGCCCTGGTGAAGGCTTGTTTACAGAAGAATTCTACACAAACGTTAAGGAAGCTCTTAAAGAAGGCGGTATTATGGCAGCTCAGTCAGAATCACCATTTATCAACCAAGCAGAAATGAAAAAAATGTATCCGTTATTAAGAAAAGTATTCCCTATCGTTGATACATTTACAGGTCCTATACCTTCATACCCAGGCGGATATTGGAGCTGGTGCTTCTGTTCTGAAACTGTTAAACCTCTCAGCTACATTGATGAAGCAAGGGCGGAAAAAATTGCAAAACAGTGCAAAATTTACAACAAAGAATATCACATGGCTCGTTTTGCATTACCTAACTTTGTTAAAGAACTTGTTAAATAATAAGGATTAAGCAATGAAAAAAACTTTATGTTGTTTTATTTCAGCACTTTTTCTATTAGGAAATTTGTCTGTATTTGCCACTGATACAATTGTTAAAGATGCTGTTAAAAATGAAGTTGAACCTCCGGTTTGGAGTGATTACGTCCCTAAAAAATATGAAAATCCACGTGATTTTACAAGAGGAAAATCAATAGCGGAATTATCTGTAGGAATATTATTGACTGATTTGCTATTAACAGCACCGATTGGTATTCCAATGATTGTTCATTCTACTACCAAGCTAAAAAACAAGGGCTACTATGATAAAAAAATAAAGTTTGAAGAAGGTTTGGCTGAGGCGGAAAAAATTACTGATCCCGTTGAAAAACAAAAATATTATGAAAAGCTCATAAAAGATTGCAAACTGGATACAAACAGAAAATATAAAAAAGATAAAAAAGCTGCTAAAAAAGCGGAAAAATTAGCAGAAAAAGCAAAAAAAGAGGAAGAAAAAAACAAAAAAACTTTTGACAAAATTGAAGAAGATAATATTGATAAGGCTCTTCCTCAAGAAACTGTTTCTAAATAGTTTTAGATATACAATACAAAAAAGCTCCGAAGTTATTTCGGAGCTTTTTCCAATCCTTTTTAACCTAGTAGGTTCCAAACATTGTTGCAAGGCCTTTACGACAGATAAAGGCACACATTTTAACTATCTCTTTGATTTTTGAAAGTATGGATTCCATACTTTAATAATGCCCATTTTTTAAAATTTTAAACATTAACTTGAGCATTTGTTAAGAAAACTTTACGAGCTTCTTCTCTGTCATCAAAGTGTATTGTTTTGTCTTTTAAAATCTGATAGTCCTCATGCCCCTTACCAGCAAGAACAACAACATCATTTTCTTTAGCAATATCTTTTAGCATAGAGATTGCTGTTCTTCTGTCAGGTTCTACAAAAACCTTTTGAGTGTTAACAGTTTTTATACCTGCAAGAATATCAGAAATAATCAATTGCGGGTCTTCACTTCTCGGGTTATCTGAAGTAACAACAACTATGTCTGCAGCTTCATCTGCAATTTTACCCATTTTAGGTCTTTTTGTTGCGTCTCTGTCACCGCCACAGCCAAACATACAGATGAGGTTGCTGTCTTTAGGTGTCAGCTCTCTTGCTGCTTTTAAAACGTTTTCTAATCCGTCAGGAGTATGAGCGTAATCGACTATAACAAGAGGTTTTTTGCTGACTATTTCAAATCTACCGTCAACACTTTTTGTTTCTTCTAAAGCTTTGATGCAAATATCTGCGTCAAAACCTAGTGCCATACCTGCAGCCAAAGCAGCCAAAGCGTTATAAACACTAAACATTCCGTTCATTTGAAGGTTCACTTTTTTAGACAAACCATTTATTGAACAATCGAATTTTGCTCCATGTATTGAAAAATCTATATTAGAAACAGTAATATCAGCATCGTTTTTAATACCGTATGTATAAACAGTAACCCCGTTTGGTACAACGCTTTTGAAACATTGTGCGTATTCGTCATCGTTGTTAATAACAGCAAAACCACCTGCTTTTAAACCTTTGAACAACAATGCTTTTGCCTCAAAATAGTTGTTCATTGTTATGTGATAATCTAAGTGATCTTGAGTAAGGTTTGTAAATACAGCACCGTTAAAATCACAACCACCCACACGATTTTGTTCAAGCGCGTGTGAGCTTACTTCCATTGCCACATAATCAATGTTGTTTTCACAAATCAATTCAAGTGTTTTTTGCAATTCAGGTGCTTGAGGTGTTGTATGTTTTGCATCGTGGTATGTGTCTTTACTTGATGTTTTATATCCCAAAGTTCCTATAAGAGCACATTTATGATTTGCATCTTCAACAATTTTTTGTATAAGGTGAGTAACTGTCGTTTTGCCGTTTGTACCCGTAACACCGATAAGATTAACTTTTTTAGACGGGTAATCATAAAAAGCAGCTGCAAGATCAGCTATTTGATGTCTTGTTGATTCTACGATGACTTGAGGCAAGTTTATATCGAGTTCTTTTTCACAAAAAAGAGCGCTTGCGCCTTTTTCAAAAGCCATTTTTGCATACTCGTGTCCGTCAGAATTTTCACCCTTAAGGCAAACAAAAATATCACCTTTTTGAGTTGTTTTAGAATTATATGAAATTCCTGTAATTTCTGTTTCATTATTATTAACAATATCTTTTATTTTTATATCTTTAATAAGTTCACTTAATTTCATGATTTACTCCTTCTTATTTTTTTGAGGTGTAGTTTTGTCAGGTGCAATATTTAAAATACGAGCTGTTTGCAAAGCAACTTCTCTAAATACCGGAGCTGCTACAGTGCTGCCCCATAATGCACCTTTTGACGGAGAGTCAATTACAACATATATTTCTACTTGCGGATTGCTTGCAGGAAAATAACCGATAATTGATGTAACCAGTTTGTTCGTATACCCTTTAGCACCGGAAATAGATTTTCTAGCAGTACCGGTTTTTGCAGCTACGTGGTAATCTTCCAAATTAACTGGAGACTTCGAACGGCCAATACTTCCTGCTAGCAGCCTTGTTACCGCTTGGGCGGTTTCGGGTTTTATAGTTTGTATATGTTTTACTTTTTCAGCTTCTTCTTCAGGTGTGTATTTTATTACGTGAGGTGTCACTCTCACGCCGTTATTTGCTAGTGCAGATATGGCAGAAACCATTTGTATGGCTGTTACAGAAATACTGTAGCCATAACCTATTGACGCATGAGTGGATTTTTGCCAATCAGACGGATTTGGAATAAGTCCCCTTGATTCACCCGGTAAATCTATGCCTGTTTTTTCACCTATGCCAAATTTTTTCAAAACATTGTAGTGCTCGTTTCGTGTCATCATCAAAGCGGCTTTTGCGCTACCAACGTTGCTTGAGTGTTCAAATAGGTAATACAAATCTATATTACCGGGGTAAGGACGTGTATCGTAGTCATAGTTTTTGATTACCCATTTATCAATTTCAATTTTACCTGTATCAAGAATTTTTGAATTTTCAAACAGTCTTCCGTTTTCTATTGCAGAAGCAATAGTAAGAGTTTTAAATGTTGACCCCGGTTCAAAAACGTCACTTAATGTCCAGTTTGTTAATTGGGTTAAAGTAGCTTTTTTGTAGTTGTTAGGGTTATAGCTTGGGTAAACAGCATAGCCTAATATTTCCCCGTTTTTAGGGTTCATAACTATAACCGTGCCTCTTAGTGCGCCTTTGTCTTTGATTATTCTGTTTAATTCCACTTCACAAACGTGTTGGATTGCAGAATCCAAAGTCAATGTGATAGATTTACCTTTTAACGGTGAAGTTGTTGCTGCAGGATCAGTGTCAACCTCGTAGATAATATCTCCGTCAGGTGTTTTTTCAAAATTTACGTTTTGTTCAACTTCTTCAAGTTTTTCTTTTGCTGTTAGTTCAACACCTGCTGCAACATCAGCATCAGGGTTGTAGTAACCCAAAATATGTGCAGCCATTGTGCCTTGAGGGTAAACTCTTTCGTTCTTTTTGCCAAGGCTTATTTCTCTCAAACCTAATTTTCTTATAGTTTGAGCTGTTGTTCTTGATATATCTTTTTTAAGAACAATAACTTTTTCATCTTGAGCAAGCTTTTTAGCAAGTTGATTTTTATTTAGATTTAACACCGGAGCAAGTATTGCTGCAAGCTCATTTGGCGTGTGGTCATAATACTCTTGGTGAGCGTACACATCAAAAGATGTTTTATCAGATGCCAATTTAATCCCATTTCTGTCAAGGATTGCGCCTCTCATTACAAAGTTTTTGGCTGTTCTTTGACGTTTTGCCTGAGCTCGATAGTTTTTTACATCGATAACCATTATCAAAAACAGGTAAATTACGATAACAAAACATATAACAATGCATAAAATTTGCCATAGTATAAGTTTTTTATCGAACTCTTTAAACTTCTCTTTATCGCTTTTATAATTCCGTCCCATACAAATAATTATACTATATACAAGAGTTTTAAGAGCGTTAATTTATGTAAAAAAGACTCGATAAAAATATCGAGCCTTTTTATAAAATGGTTTTGTGATTTACTACAGTAAATTAACCTCTGATACCTAAAGTTTTGATTAAATCTCTGTATTTTTGTAAATCTTGTTTTTTAACATAAGCTAAAAGTCTTTTTCTTTGACCTACCATCATCAAAAGACCACGTCTGCCTTGGAAATCTTTTTTGTTAGATTTCAAGTGTTCTGTTAATTCAGTAATTTTTTGAGTTAAAAGAGCGATTTGTACTTCAGCTGAACCTGAATCTTTTGCGTCTTTACCGAATTTTTTGATGATTTCTGCTTTTTCTTCTTTTGCTAAATTTATTGCCATTTTTTGTTCCTTTATCTATTTTAGTCAGTTTAAGTTGGTGGCGTAAACTAAATAAAATATATTATTTGTTCCTAAATAATAACATTTCAAACGCTTGCGTCAAGCATGATTTGATATATTTTAAGATTTACTAAATATTTCCTTTTTAATAAGTTTTAATTCTTTTGTTATTGTTCCTTTTTCTCGTTCCTTCATTGCTAATAATTCTTGCATACACTTATTATTAAAATTATTATTCACTTTATTAGGTTTTTGTAAAAAAGGCAGTTCAATAGCTTTTTGAATAAAATCTGACGGTAATGGCATTATTTTTTTATTGTTTTCAGCAAATTCAATTAATCCGTTTACACATTGTGCACCATCAAAAATTTTGCCAAACGACGTACTAGCATCAACAACTTTTTTATCATTTACAAAAATATCATACGTTGCGGCTTTGCCTTTAGACATTTTACTATTTGGGGTTTTATCTATTTTTATAATGTCATTTAATCCATCACTTAAAATTGATTTTATTGCTTTTAAAAAATGTCTTCCTTCAAAACCTTGTGATATAGCTTCTTCAAAGCCTTGTTCAAGATATTTTGTTGGTAAAAGTTTTGATTTAAAACTAACAGAGTTTTTATTTTTTTCAAAATTTAAAGAATAATTTTGATTATTAATAGACAACATAATTTTATTTTCCTTTTGGTTTCTTTATGCTAGAAAAAGCAAAAAAATTTTTTTTGCTAAAAATTTTTACACGTTTTTACAAAAGTTTTTGCAGATGATATCATTATAAAAAATACTTAAGTAGGGGAAGATTATGGAAAACAACAAACCGGTAGTTAAGCTGATTTCTAAACCGGAGAATATGCTAAAAACGATTTATACTGCGTGCAGAACTTGCTACAGTGCTGATTCACCCGTAAATATTTATGATAACGCGGTTGATGAAGAAAAAATGTTAAAACTTATTGAAAGAGTTATCTCATCAGGGCATTATTCTACAATAGAACATATTCAAGTGAGCTTTGCTATCTCTAATGTTTCAAGAGCTTGTACTCACCAGTTTGTAAGACACAGACACGTTTCTTTTTCTCAAAAATCTCAACGTTATGTTAAAGAAAAAGGACAGTTTGACTACATAACACCGCCTACAATAGAAAAAAATCCTGAACTTTTGAAAAAATATGAAGATTTTATGTCAAAAGTTGCAGATTTTTATACAGAGATGACAGAAGCAGGAATCCCTGCCGAAGACGCAAGATTTGTGTTACCTAATGCGGCATCAAGCTCAATAGTCGCTTCTTTAAACCTTAGAGAGCTTATCCATATTGCGAATATAAGACTTTGCACCCGTGCTCAATACGAAATTAGAGTTATGGTAAAAATGATGTGTGATGAGCTTTTAAAAGAAGAACCTTGGCTTTCTCCATACCTTGTGCCTAAGTGCGAAAGACTCGGATACTGTGACGAAGACAAATGTTGCGGAAGAAAGATTAAAAAAGAAGAATTTTTAAAATAATTTAAAGTAAGTCGGGTAAATTACATACCCGACTTATTGTTTTATAACAAAAACAGCAGAGCTGAATATAAAACAGCAATGCTGTTTTGTCATTTTTGCCCAAATTACACTCACAAACTTTTAAACACAACTCAGGAATATTAAGCAATAAAAAATAAAAAGCAAAACGGAAAATATGATAATTTTTTATTGCTATTTTTATGATAGCCTGCCCCGTAGGGTACGTGTTGTTGTTGTGTGTGTGTGTGTGGCCCGCAAGAACTATATATTCAAAAATCGCTCTTTAGTCCCTGTATTTTTCTTATAAAATCTTATAAGTTTCAAATATGGACTACAAAACACTTATAAATAACGGAATAAAAAGGTTAAGAGAGTCAACTGGACTAACTCAAGAAAAATTCGCAGAAAAAATAGGCTCCTCCACTAAAGGAATAAGCAACATCGAGCGAAACAGGTATCAGCCAAAGCCTGAAACTATCGACAAAATCTGTGAAGTATTCAACATCCACCCCGTTGACTTATTGATGGAATACCCCGATGATATGGAAACCAAAGAGTTAATTTTACAAATCAACGCAGTCTTGCAAACCATGTCTAAAAAAGATTTGAAAAAAGCTTGCAAGATAATAACTGCATTGAAGGATTAATTTACTATTTTTTATAAAAAGTTTTTGCAAGATCGTCTAATACTTCTGTAACAAGCTCTTTTGTTGTATCTCCAACTCGCATTACCGTTGTATAAAAGCTTTTGCCTGCCTCTTTGGTATGCATAAGAATAGGAATATAAGCAGCTGTCATACGTTCCGGCAAAAGAGATAAACCATATTTACTTTTTTCACCAGTTATTTTTTCAGCCCCTTTTGTGGCTGTATAAGTAACATTTTGAGAAGATTTTGCAATATTACTATGCTGAAAAAAGTCTGAAAGAACTATTTCTATCTTGTCCTTTTCTGAACCAAGTTTTTGTGCAAACTTTTCAAAACTTTCAACTTCTAATTTAGTAAGCTGATTGTTGTAGTTAATAATTTTCAAATTCGCTTTGAAAGAAACGGATTTGTTTTCTAATTTCATACACATATCTCCTAATTTGTAAAAAAGAAGCAGGCACTAAGACCTGCTTCTTTATCTAACTATTTTGTCATTTTATAGCTGATACCTGCGCGTTTCATACGTCTTAAAGCTTCTTGAATTTGGTCAACAGGTTTGGTCAACGCAATACGGAAGAAACCTTCACCGCATTTGCCATAGCCGTTTCCTGGTGGAACAACAACGTGAGCTTTTTCAAGCATTACAGTAACAAATTCTTCAGAAGTAAAGCCCTCAGGAACTGGCAACCATAGGTAGAAAGTAGCTTTAGAAGGTTCAACTCTCCAGCCTAAATCTCTCAAGCCTTCTTCCATTACTTCTTTACGCTCTTTGTACATTTGATTAAGTTTTTCAATCTGTTCTTCAGGAGCATTGTATGCTTCTATAGCAGCTTCTTGAATAGCTTTAAATGTACCTGAGTCTATATTGTTTTTGATTGTACCTAATGCTTTAATAGCTTGAGCATTACCGCAAACAAAACCAACCCTCCAGCCGGTCATGTTATAAGATTTTGAATGAGAATAAAACTCAATTGCACAATCCATCGCACCTTCAACTTCAAGAACAGAAGGAGCTTTGTAACCGTCATAAGTCATTTCAGAATATGCCATATCTGAACACAACAAGATGTCATATTTTTTACAAAAATCTACAGCTTTTTTGTAAAATTCTTTATCAGCAACAGCAGCTGTAGGGTTATTCGGATAATTTAAGAACATCAATTTTGACTTTTTAGCAACTTCCTCAGGTATTGCATCAAAGTCAGGTAAGAATTTATTTTCTGCCTTTAATGGCATTGCATAAGGAGTACCACCAGCAAAGATAGTACAGTTTTTATAAACTGGATACCCAGGATCAGGAACTAACGTATAATCACCTTCATCTACAAAAGCAAAAAACACGTGAGCAATAGCTTCTTTTGAACCAATGTTGGCAAGCATTTCTGTATCAGGGTTTAATTCAACGCCAAAACGTTTTTTCATCCAGTCACAAGAAGCTTTTCTAAATTCCGCCGTACCGTTGTATGGCGGATAATCGTGGTTTTTAGGATTATCTATAGCTTTATGCATAGCTTCTACAACAGAAGGAATTGTAGGAGTATCAGGATCACCAATACCCAATGAAATGATATCGTGACCTTTAGCTTTTGCTTCAGCAATTTTTCTATCAATTTCCGCAAACAAGTACGGAGGAATTTTATCTAACCTTTGTGATGTTCTCATATCAACTCTCCTATCAAAATCAAGTCATTTGTTCAAGTAATTATATCATATAATACGAAATTAAAAAATAAAGCGGTAAATAATCTTTACCGCTTTATCTTAAAATCTTATGCTGCTTTCTTTTTAAAGCACATTGGCAAACATATCATTGCACAAATAAATGCCGACAATCCCCAGAACAGTAAAGCACCGTTCCAACCGAATTTGTCAACAACCATACCAGTACCAAGACCTGAAAGCATTGCACCTACATAACCAAATGTACCAGTAAAACCAGTTACCGCAGAAGCTACTTTCTTTGAGCTTGATTCGATAGCACAAACACCACCAATTAACATTTGAGGTCCGTATGTAAAGAATCCAGAAAAACCGATTAACAAGATATCGATTAAACCGGAACCGTTGATTTTAAAGACATCAACCATAGATTTTCCTGTCAATGCCAAAAACGCACCATCAATAAAGTTAGGACCAGTTCCGTTGAGGTATAAACCTGTCATACAAACGATTACGCCAACCAAGAAAATCACGTTAATTGGAGCTCTTGCACCTTTAAAAATTTTATCGGAAATCAAACCTGCAGAAATTGTTCCGAAGAAACCAAACAACGGTAAACAAGCAAGTTTCATAGAAGCTAATTCAAGTGAATTGTCTTTTGCTTCTACAAGGTATTTAATAATCCAGTCTTCTGTACCAAATCTGATAACATAAACAAACACATAAGCCATAGCCAAAGCCCATACTGCTTTGTTAGTCAAAACGTTTTTGACAAGGATTTGAATATAAGTCATTCCGTCGTCATCAGCTTCAACCTTAGCAGCTTCTTTAGCTTTTTCAGGCTCTCTGTATTCTTCAACATCAGGCAAACCCATAGACTGAGGTTTATCTCTCAAACGATTGAACATCCACAAAGCTATTAAAATAGCCAAAGTTCCTGGGATATAAAAAGCAGCTTGCCAACCGAATTTTGCAATCACAAACCCTGAAAGAATAACTGCAAGGAATGTACCTGTTTGGTGAGAAGTTGACCACATAGCCCATTTTGTAGCTCTTTCAGAGTTAGAGAACCAATAAGTCAAACTCTTTGCAACCGGAGGAAACCCCATAGATTGGAACCATCCGTTACATCCCCAGAAAAATGCCAAAACCCATAACAATATAGTTGCACTTGGCAAACCAAAGAATGTAAACTTACCCGGAGTAAATACAAAAAAGCTTAAAGCAAAACAAATATTTGCCAAACCTGCAAGTATTAAACCAGTTGGCAAGAATTTTCTAACATCGGAACGGTCTGCAATCATACCGTTAACAAATTTGCCTATTGCATAAGTTAAATACAAAGAACTACCAATAACACCTAATTCAAGGTTTGAATATCCAAGCTCTTTACTCATTGAAGGCAATGCAGCTGCAATATTCTTTTTACAAAGATAAAACATTGCATAACCTATAAAGCAAGAATAAAACATTCTCCATCTAAAATGAGAATAAGTTTTATCAATCTTTTCTTTGTACGTAATAGGCTCGGCATTAGCCGGCTCTTTAAAAAATTCTAATAATCCCATACTTACCACTCTCTATTTACTTGTGATTAAGTACAATTATCCCAAAAACACGGCATTATTACAATTAAATATGTTACAAATTATTATGATACAATAGAACAAAGTTAAGTTTGTTATGGAGTAAAATATGGAAGCTATTGCAAATTTTGTACACAATAACTCGCTAATTATATCGAGTGCTATTCTTATAATTGCATACATATTTATAGCGTGGGAAAAAATATCAAAAGTAACAGTTGCAATGATTGGTGCAGCTATAACTCTTTTGCTCGGGCTTTTATCTCAATCAAAAGGACACGACGCAACTATTGACCCGCATTACTTTATAAATTTTGTAGATTTTAACGTTATATTTTTGCTTATAAGCATGATGATTATCGTTAGCATCGCAAGCAAAAGCGGAATATTCACTTGGGTAGCAAATGCTCTTTTGAAAAAAACAAAAGGACACCCGACTAAAATTCTTTTAACACTCGGTATTTTCACAGCTTTTGCGTCAGCTTTTTTAGATAATGTTACAACAGTTATCCTTGTTGTACCTATCACGTTTTTGATTGCTAAAAAACTTGATATAAACCCTATTCCTTATTTAATTACAGAAATCCTTGCTTCTAACATAGGCGGTACTGCTACACTCATCGGTGACCCTCCAAACATTATCATCGGAAGCAAAGCAGGTTTTACTTTTATGACATTCCTTTTGGAATTAACAGACATTGTTTGTCTAATACTCGCAGTAACGCTCTTTGTATTATGGTTGTGTTTTAGAAAAGATTTGGTAGCAACAAAAGAAAAAATGGAAGCAGTTGCTGAACTCGATAACTCTCAAACTATTACAGACAAAGCTTTGGCAATTCGTTCTTCAATAACGTTGTGTTTAGTTATACTCGGTTTCATTCTTCACGATATAATCCACATGGAGTCTTACGTTATAGCTCTTGCAGGTGCAAGCTTTTTGATGATTTTTGAAAGCCCAAAAAGAGTACTCAACGGTATTGAATGGAACACAATATTTTTCTTCATCGGATTATTTATCATAATAGGCGGTTTTGAGGCAGCAGGCGGAATCTCTATAATGGCAAAATGGATTCTCGACGTCACAAACGGAAATGAATCAGCAGCAGCAATGCTCATTTTATGGGCATCAGGAATTTTATCTGGTATTGTTGATAACATACCATACACAGCAACTATGGCACCTATGATTTATCAAATCCAACTTGTTGAAGGTGCAGCCTACGCCCATCCACTGTGGTGGTGTTTGTCATTAGGCGCTTGTTTAGGCGGTAACATGACAATTATCGGTGCCGCTGCAAACGTTCTAGTTTCAGAAACAGCTGCAGCTCACGGCAAACCTATTTCATTTATGAAATATCTTAAATACGGTGCTGGTATAACTTTCATTTCACTTGTGATGAGTTCTATTTATATCTATTTTAGGTTCTTATTACCTGCAACTCATTAATTTAAAAATCTATTTTTATAAGAAAAACAAAAAAGCTTCGAAAATTCGAAGCTTTTTTATTATTAAAACTATCTACCAATTATAAATACTGTTGTAAAACTTCTCCGCCTTGAGCTTTTATATCTTGTTCAAGGTTAGGTGTGTTAACTTCAAAAATGTGAGCTTGAGCAGGACCAAGATCAATATCTATAGCATTGTTTTCTGCTTTCCATTCACTGCCTGAACCATATTTTGGTGAAAGATCATTAAGCTGTTGAGAAGCAGACAATCCTGGAATTTCGACCTTAACATGTTGTCTTGAGTTAACATCGTGGTTTGCAATAGTGATGAGAGTTTTTCCATCTTTACATCTTGCATATGCAATAACTTCATCAATTTTATTATTATCCACTTTTAAAGGAATATAAGAACCTTTTGTAATCAACTCACCATATTTTGGTCTTACACAGTTCATAAGATAACCAAAATGGTGACCTATTTCAGGGTGATTGCCTTTAGGTTGTCTTGATTCGTTGAAGATATCAATACGCTGAGTGTGAACATAGTATTTAATGTTATCTTTTGTCAGCATATTGTTTTCAAAATATTCTATAATATTTTGAAAACCTGAATTCTTATCAGCAAGTGCTTCTATTTTTTGGTTTTTAGCGTCAGAATTCATTAATTCTTTTATGTTTTTATAGTCTCTTGCTGTATCCATAACATTTGTCAATATAGTGTTAAAACTGTTATTTTTTACAGCAGCACTAAGAGAAATGTTTTTGTCTATAGGTTCATGGTTTTTGTTATATGCTTCTAACAAAAATTTGATTGTTGCAGAATATCTTGAATCATTTTCTAACTCAGCAAGAGATCTGTTTTTGTCAGCTGTTTTTTCTAAATTTGAAATAACAGGAGCGTAATCCAAAGATTTCATCATATAGTCAACAGACTCTTTATAAAGAGGATTGCTTAACATCTGAGCAAAAGTTTTATCTATGTATTTTTTATCATAGTCATAAAGATATCTATCGCCTGATTCATAACCTGAAATAATATAAGGGTTAGTCATAGGTACTGTTGTTTGAACGACGTTTGTCATCATACAATAATCTGGGCCACCGTGTGACATAGGGCTGTCATCATCATGAGTAGCAAATGAACCGATTAATGATTTACCTTTTGGTAAGATTCGTTCGCCAGTTTGGGCATCTTTTGAAATGTTAAGACTTTCTTTCATAAAGTCTTGGAAATCTTTAGCCTTCCACATATGGAAAATGTGGTACTGACCGTAATAAGAATCAAATCCTGCTTTTAAAGCATCAAAAGGACGGTCTGCAGGCATGTTTTTCATAGGAGAAGCATCTTCGTTTGTATAACATTCTGCCAAGAATGCAAACTCAGGGTCTTTGCTTCTTGCATAAGATGTTAAATGATCCCAAAATTCAGGTGGTTTAGCTCTTCCTACATCGGCTCTTATGCCATCTATACCAAGGTCTATGCACATATCAACAAATTTTTTGTGATAATCATATAATGCTTTGTTCAATATTTTATTATCTTCATCTTGCCATGGGCTGAACATTCTAATATCTTCCCAACCTTCAGGAGTTTTTGGGTTTCCCGCAGCATCTGTTGCTCTTAAATCAGGTCTTGCTTCGTACAAGTCAACAGACATACAGCTCGGCAAGTCAACCATAACTTTAATATCACGCTTGTGGCATTCTTTTATAGCATCTTTTGCTTCTTCATAAACATTCTTTGGATTTGTAGGATCGTCAAGTTTAGGGTCTATTGCAAGATAATCCAACGGAGCATATACAGAACCGGCACTGCCTTTAGCTGCCTTTAATCCGGGAGGGTTAATCGGCAAAAGGTGTAATGTATTGATACCATAAGTTTTTAACTCATCAAGTCTTTCTACCATAGTAGAAAAATATCCCGGTCTTTCATTACCTTGAATAAGACCGTTACCGTCAGTGTCTTTTGCTGTAAACGTTCTTGGAATCAACGCAAAAATAACAGCCTGATTGTTTTGAAACATTGAACGAAGATTGTTCCTATAATTCAAAGGAGCTTCTGTCTGAGCAACTGCAGCAACAGGAGCTGAAGCCACAACAGATTGAGCAGCGTTAGCATATTTAGGTTTATTCATCAAAACATTCAGCAAACTTCCTGCTGCATATTTTGTATTGTATTTATCTGCAATTGGTGTTGTAACTGGAACATAAGCAGGAACTTGAGCAGGAGTCTGTGACGTGTTAAGAGCTTGTGTCGCAGGCATTGCAGAATGTTGCTGCATCATCTGTGTTAATAATGAAGCTTTAAAATTAGTTTTATGAGTGTTGATTGTATTCAAGCTAATGTTCATAATTATTTATCTGCTCCTTGTGGCGTATTGATATACTCATAATTATCTTTGTTGAAATAATTTTTCTTGCCCATAAGCGCAATTGTTAAGGCACTAACAGCAAGAGTTCCGCCTAATAATCCGTAAACAAGTTTTGACCATTTATTTCTTGCTCTTATTTCTTGAGCGGCATTTGTAAAGAAGTCTGTAACATTCTTTCCAGACATTTGAGAAATAGCTCTGTTAGATTCCCAAAAATCTAAACGTTGAGCAACAGACTCAATTGCTGGTTGCAATTTATAACCGGAAATTTTTTCATATTGTTTACCAAGAAACTCACCCAATGTCTTTTTGCAACTATTGAAATCTTCTGGACTCAAATAGAATCTTCTTTCTTCAAGAATATCCATCAAGAATTTATATGCTTCTTCTGAACCATTGTGTGCAAATTCGGCTACTTTTGAATAGAAAGCATTTCTTTCTGTTGTATAACCGCCAAACAATTTGTTTTCAATACGTAAGAATCTTGCTCTCATGCAAGTGTTGATTTTATCACATCTATTTGCAAAGCTTGGGTTGTCTAAAGCACTAACAGTATCTGCACCGAGTTTGCCAAATATTTTATCTGCAACTTTTTTAACTAATGCAAATGAATGTTTCATACCTTGTTTAGAACCAGGTAGTTCTGTTTCAAATTTAGTTGTCCAGTTATTAATATCATTCTTTTGTAAAATTGCATCTTTCAAGAATGATTCTAAAGATTCTTTAGCTTGAGTATAAGACATCTTATGGAAAGGATAGTAAACTTGTCCCTTCAAAGGTTGTCTCTTATCGTTTGCTATAAGCGCATTGTATGCAGCTTCGTTAGCACCAAGTATGTCTTTAACTTCGTTTTTAATATCCTTGAATAAATCAAGAACTTTAACTGGTCTTATGTAAGAATCTTGAGTATTTATAACTTTACGTCTAACTTCTGCAATTCTTAGATTAAAATGTCTGCTTAAAACATCTTTTACATCGTGACCAAAGTTGTCAGCTGCAACTGCTTCCATAAGTTCTTTAACTTTAAGTAAAGTACCTTTTTTATTAGGTGTACCTATTAATTGAATAACAGCTTTTTCTTCTTTTGTAATAGCTGTTTCTGCATATTTAGCCATTTCTTTTAAGGCTGTTTTATATTTTTCAGGATCTTGAACAAGCTCTGTCAATCTCTTGCTCAAAACTTTGCTTGCAGTTGTCGCATCTTGTGTTGCAATGAGAGCAATTTCACCTTTATTCAAACCTAAAGTTTGCAAATATTTTTTCGGAACACGCTGCCAATTGATAGCAGTCATTGATTCAGAAATATTTTGTATAGAAGTTCTTTCAAATTCTTTTAATTTGTTTTGAAGTTCGTTATTTGTATAAGCAAATTTGAATATTTGACGCATTCTGTCTTTTGGTATGACATAATATCTTTTTGTATCAAAATAAGCTTTTACCTTTGCATTGATAACTTCTTTTACCTCGTTAGTTACTTGACGCATAGCATTTCTTTGAGGCATTTTAAGTTCTTGGTAAGCACCATTTGTACCTGCAAAATTTTCTATAGCTTTTTTAGAAATAGCCTGTTCAAGACCATTTTGAGCATTGTAGCCAAGTTGGTAACCTGAGTTATGATGCAATATATCATTGACCTGATGTTCTTTTAAACCATCAGAATACAACACCCCACTTAGCATTTCATTAAGCTGTGCATCATTAAGACCTGTATAATTCAATAAATTTTCAGGAAGTAAGTTTTTAGCTTTTTCAGGTATTCTATCAAGAACTTCTCTATAAGCTTCTGTTGTAATTTGTTTAATAGTATCTTTAAGCTCCTTGCTGACCAATACACGAGGTTCTGTCATATCCATACCTCTTGTCATTGCAGCTTTTAAAGAGTCGTGATAGCCTGTTCCAAAGAATGTAGCATCAATGTATCTTTGTAATTTTTTGAACTGTTTAGGTGATAAAGCTTCGTTTTCTGTCATCAAAGCTTCCAATTTTTGAGAAGCAGCAGGATCAACTTTAATATTCAAAGCATCCATAACAGTATTCAAATCTTTTCTGTCATACTTCAATAATTCATCAACTTTAGCATCTAATTTTTGAAGTTTAGCAGCAGCTTTTTCGTATCTTGTTTTTTCCAAGTAATTTTGCAATGGTGTTTGCAACGCATCAGCAGCAATTGAAGAAACAACAGGAGTCATAACACCTGCGGTCATCATCCAAAGAGTTTTACCTTGAACAGCAACTTGACCCATTTTATTCATAGTAGCTTCGTTTCTGTTCTTAATGTTTCTTGGAATACCTAAATCATCGCCTACTTTGTCAAGATAAGCATAATCGTTTGAATATTTTTTGTAATATTCTTCTTCTGACAAAGGCCTGCCTTTAACATCTACATGCCTGTAAATATCCATCGGACGATAGCCATTGTCTTCGAAAACATATTTTTTTCTGCCTTCTGAATCAATATATTTTTGGTTTATATCAACACCATACAAAGCTTTAATCGGAGCACCTAAAATATGCGGCCATATAGCCATAGATGCAAACCAAGTACCTAAGCCGACAAATTCCATTCCTTTGGCAAACGGAAACATTTTTGATGTAGCCAAAACAGCAGCAATACCTAAAGAACCTGCTCTAATAGATAAATCATTAATTTTACCTACGCTGTAATCTTTACCTTCACCTTTAAAAGCAGCTTTATAAAAATATTTTGCATAGTCAGCATAAGATTTGACAGTATTACCAACAGACTGGAAAAAGTTTTCATGTATAATTCTTGCTTTAGAAGCGTGAGCAGTAACCCCTTTTGGAGTAGTGTGAGGATCACTTAAAGGTTTTGCCGGAATATAAGAGTATTTTTGTGTTTGTGGAAAGGGATTTGTTATATCAATCACTTCTCTTTTTGCAGGTGCAGCAGCATTAACAGCAGCGGGGATATTTTGCTGTTTAATCTGTGGTTTATAAACAGGTATTGAAGTTAGTAAATCGCCCATCTATTTTTGCACCTCTTTAATTTTGTTGTTTCCTGTTGTTTCCAACTTATGATCTTTGGCTGATGTTTTTGTCACAAGCAATGATATTGCTGTCAAAGTAGCAGCGGCAGTAGCAAGAATCACGGACTTACCTGCTATAGAAGACCCCTTGCTGTGACCTTTCCAAAACTCCGTAAAGCTTTTGCCAAAAGGTTTTAATATGTAGTCATAAGCTGCAACTTTAGCACTGTGCAATCTTTCTTTAAAATCTACATTTTTACCAAATATTCCTTGAGTAATAGTCTTTTTAAAACCCTCTGCAGAAGTAGCATCCCAAGCAGGTTGGTTAGCCATACCAACACCAAGTGTTACAAAAAACGCTGTCAGTGCATATTGCCATGCACGAGCCATGACTATTGTCTTTTTAATCAACGGCTTAATTGTAGAATCAATGTTATTGGCATCATCTTTAATACCGTATTTTTTACCGTATTCAATATAATTTTCGTTAATTTGTTCAGGCGTTTTACCTTTTTTGTTATATAGCAAGTCTGTTCTTGTAAAATCCGCACTTTCAAATGCTGTATGGAACTCAACATTCTTCTTAAATAAACCGGATTTTCTTGATTGCGAAGGAACAAAGTGTGCGTATGGTTGTTTTAAATCAATACCTCTTGTTAGTCTAACCGTGTTATTAATTATAGACTTAGCCAATGCAGCACCCACATAGTACAAACCAACGCCTAATGCCATATGTTTTGCAACTTTTTGAGCTGCACCAGCTGACCTAAAGTTATCTTTTTTTACACCTGCATAAAACAATGCAGCAAGTATAGGACCACCTATGTAATAAGGAAACTTTGCAGTTTGTAGAAATTCAAAAAATGTATAATCAGGAGCACCACCCAAACCTCTTGGGAAATGTACCAAAGGAATATCAAGGGTTTTTTCAATATTGATTTTAATACGTTTTCCTAACGTATTTTTCTTTACTAATTCATCCTCATGTATATCATTTTTATAATAGCTGAGACTGTGATTTACTTCTTTTTGAGGTACTACAGGCAGCTGATTAGTATTTTGTGCAGAATTATTATTCTGAGAGCTTAGAGCTGAAGGCACGGTGCTATTAACCAAATTATTTTGAACAGTTGATACAGTAACCATAATTTCCCTTGAATCGCATGTAAGTCCTGTTTATACAAGACTCCTAAAAATATTTTTTGCTAGTAATTTTAAAGGATTTTTTCCCCAATTCCTACAATCTAGTCTATCACGGTATTTCAAAGAAAAAAATTCTTTTTACATTTTGTAATATTTATAGGTATAGCACTTATTACCGTTTTTTTGATTACACACTTTGTTATCACTCAATTACCATATCTTTGTAATAAATAGATTTGGACCAATTATCAATGTTAAAAATATTATCTTTAACATGTTTAAATGTAGAATTTTCATTTAGTGGTCTATTTTTTCGATAAAATTGCGAAGGATTCCAATCATCATGATCTTGCAAAATATATACACCTTTTTGCTTTTCATTAGAAGATAAAATTTTTCTTGTAAAAGGATTCCTCGGGTTACAAATTATACCATCTGTAGCAATTAGAGGAACATCAGCATTTGTCATAAAACTGTTATCAAATTTAATATTTCCTTTTGCATTAAAATCTTTCACAAACAAAACTGAATTAAAATTCATTATTGTCTCATTAATTTCTGAATCAAAATAAGGGTTATTCACACCCATCCCACCATGATCAGAAACAATTATTATTCTTGTATTATCATATACATTATTTTTCTTAAGATATTCAAGGTAATCACCTATTAAAAGCCAAGCAGCAGCATTGACGTGATAATGCATTAAAGAATTTGTATCAACATCAATCGGTTTACCAGGATTAGGCTTATCAGTCAATTTGTATGAAGGATAAGACAAAAATGTTGCGGAATGAGTAAGCTCATTATTAATAACAATAAAAGATGATTTTTTAGAAGAAAAATCAGTTAACCTTGGTAAGTAAAACAATTCTGCATAACTTTCAACCAAAAAAGCAGACGTTCTAGACTCACCAGCTAGATTATTAACATCAAGATATCGGCCATCATCATAAATAAATTTCTTTAAAAATAATGGGGCAACCTTCATGAAACTAAAATAGAGCATATTTCTTGACAATATTATTGCTGTTTTCTTATCCGCATTAAGGTATTTAGACTTATAAAATTTGCCGAGTTTACCTTTTACGTTTTCATATTTAATCCCATTATTAGTAAATAACTTATATGGTGTTATATCTTGATAATTCCCCCAAGGAGCGTCTGTTACCGTAACATTCCAACCTGCATCCTTAAATATAGTTGGGAGTAATAATAAAGCTTGATTATGCTTTTCAACCATAGATTCTTTATCCCGTTTATCAAGATTCAAAGGAGTATATTCATATCCTCCCATCAAAGCAGGATAACCCATTATTGTATGGCCGTAATAAGATACGGTATTTGGATAATAAACAAAGCCTGTATATATTTTTTTAAGTTCAGGTTTTTCTTCAAAAATCAAAGGCAAATAAGAACTAATTGCCCGATCTATCATTATTATTAAAACATTTTTTTCTTTTTTACTAAAACTATATAAGTTATCTGCCAATAATTTGCTATTTTCTTCAGCTGTGGCAAATTTATTTTCTAATAACTTACCACTTTTTATAGTAACATTATAGCTACTATAAGTATTATATATTTTAACAAAATTTACTATACCGATTCCTAAAAAAGCAATCAACAAAAATATCATTATTTTGCTAAGAATAACAATCTTTTTTTTAACAAAAAATAAACAGGTAATCGCAAAACAAACTACAAGAAAAATATTATTTAATAATATCTCTATAGTACTATACTCTATTTTCCACATAACATCGTATGACAATGTATTTGACATTGCCCCAGAAAAACAAGGAACAAAAAGCCAACTAAATAAAGATAAAAAAGTTATTCCAACCAAAACTAACGGCAATATTTTTTTTAATTTTTCTGAAGAAAAATAATATAAAACACTACCCCAAAAAATAAAAAAGCCAAATGATTGTACAAGACTTATAAAAATAAAAGGAAAAGGAGATGAATAAGGATCAATAAAAGAAAAATCTATTGGCGATGAAGCAATTAAATTAGAAGGAATAACTAAACCAGTTAAAAGCCACAAAACAACACACGCAAGAAAATATAAATTCTTAGATTCTGCCTGCCATAACCAACATAAATCCAATTTTATATGCTCTTTGTTAACTTTAAAAAACCAATAAATAAACCCAATAAAGCCCAAAAACGACAATAATAATATATTTAATTTAGGAAGATTTATCTTCATTATGTAATGTAAAAGCCCGATGAAAATACTAATCAAAATAGTATTTAAAAACAATTTTGGAGATTTACACTTAAGCCCAATGTTTTTAATAAGAGAGAATAAATTATTACACGTCCAGTACAAAACCAAGCCTGCAGGCGAGTTATATAATATAACAAGAAAAACTAAAGCAAATATCCAAATTTGTATTCTATCTCGCAAAGTTTGATCTTTTGCATAAATTTCCCCTGCTACAAGATTTATTACAGTCATAATTATAGGTAGAGCATTTATAGATAATCCATAAAACGACAAAAGCCCATCAGGTTTTGACAAATCTGAAATCATCCACAAATCTAAACCGTTTAATAACTTCAAATGACTAAAAAAGAAATATGCTGCAGTAAAAAACGGTATTTGCAACAACAGACTCAAACTGGTTCTCAAAGACATGATAGGATGATAATTATTCTGGCGATAATATGTCGCCAAAAGCATGTGTTTTTCATCACCTTTAAAATTCTTTTTTATGCAATCAACACGTTTTTTTAATTTAGCTTGTATTTCTCTTTCTTCTTTTTGCAGCTTTTCAGCATTTATATAAAGAGGTAAACAAATTAAATTTATTATAAAACTAATAACAAATATGGTAATGGCGATATTACAGCCAAAAAAGTAGTGAAAAAACCTAAATATTACTTCCAAACCCATATAGAGAGGGTAAACAACTATCTGAAATAAAAGGTCTAGCATTTAGAAAGCTCCTTTTGTTTTTCAATTAAATAATCTGCTACATTCTTTGCACTTTGTCCTTGTTTTTGCCAAGCAATACTTTTGGCTCTTTGTATGGCAGATAAAATTTCTTCGTTTTGAGACATGTTTTTTATTATGGAAATAATATCTTTAAAATTATCTTTTGTCAGTTCCGTGCCTATTTCTTTAATTGCTTTATAACGCCAAGGCTCTTCATCCAAATCACTCATATCATAAATTTCTTTATTCATTTCCTGATTTACGTATATGAAAGGTCTTTCAAATAAAAATGCGTAATCAAAAATTATTCCAGAAAAATCGCTGATTAAAATATCTGCCTTAGACAAAATTTCAAAATTATCCACGTCGAAATTCCAACTTACATTTTTATTGTTTTCATATCTTTTTTGAAGACTCTCAATTATATCTGTTTCAACAATACTCGACTGAGGATGAGGACGTATAACAATATTCCAAGAAGAATCTGCCAAAATATCTAGTAACTCTGCACCATATTTTTTTAAAATAGCATTTTCTCCCCAACTTGGGGCAACAAGAATATTAAAATCACCATTTTTGTTAGGAAGTGATTCTAATCGTTGACTTAACAAATCCATATAAGTACAACCTGTTACAACAAGGTCTTTTGGCGGTAAATTTCTTTTTCTTTCTATCTCTCTTATCATAGGAATCTGAAACTCTGCATCACACAATACTGCATCGTAATAATCCAAAGAGAACAATCGATAAACTAAAGAAGATGTAACAGCATGAAATATATGACAATAATATTTTGTATATTTTGAACGTTTTAGTTGAAACACATCAAGCCCTGGTGTAGTCATAAGACAAACATCAGCTTTCAAAAAAGCTAACTTTAAATAAGCTTCAAAATTCTTGCCAATATATTCACCTTTCACATATTCATAATGACATTTAAAAAAAGGATCATCTTGCGATGACGTATAAAAAACTAAAGGAATTTGTCTTTTTTCAAATTCGTCTAAAACCGGTTTAAATACATTAAAATATTGACGACCTTCCGAGTAAATAACGAAAGGTATCGTATTTTTGCACAAATCTTTTTGCGAGAAAAAAAGAGTCTTTAACTTTATAACTAAAGAATTGAAAAGAAAAAATAAAGTTGCACTAATACCAACAACAACAGAAAAGAGCATACTGCCAGTTCCTGGGTCTATATAGGCCAAAGCAGGATATTGCCACACAAATAAAACAAAAACTATATAAAAACATTTTTTAAAAAAATTAAACTGACGCAACAATTGCATAAAAATGTGTATTCTCCCATCTGTTACATTCTTTAGGATAAATATCTATACAATCGACAGTTTTGAAGCCAATATTTTTCAACAAAGTTATTTCAGAATCAATATACCTGTATTGAGAATAATAATTGCACTTTAATTCCTCAGAATATCCCTCTACCGTAACATCTTCATTTACTCCAAATTGATGTTTAATTATCAATTTTCCTTTATTGTTCAAAAATTCTTTATATTTTCTATATAAAAATACAGACTCTTCACGATTAAAATAATGAGTAACTCCAAACATAAGAATCAAATCATATTTTGAATCAGGTACAAAATCAACTATGTCAGAATTTATGACCGCAACATTAGATGCCTTTACTATAAAATCAGAAAACTGGCTAAATTTCTCAACCGCAGTAACATGTCCAACTCTATCATAATATTTGTTCAATGTTATCCCAGTACCAGCAGCAAGATCTAAGATGGTTGTATTTTTATCAGCATATTTGAGAATAAAATCTTTATCATAATCAGAAAAATCATTTATATCTGAAACTTTTGAGGCTTTTATAGTCGGATTAGACTCTGCTTTATTTTTCCAATAAGTAAGGCTCTGCTTGTTATCCATTATGCTCTTTGCCTCATATCTGAAATTTTTTGAATTATCTTGGAAGAACTAACCTCATTTGTGTAAGGAAGATAAACAACTTTTACACCCAATTCTTTTAATTGTTTTTCCCAAACCTCATATCGTGCATCGCCATACCAGTCAGAACCAACAAAAAGAATATCAAATTTATATTTGTTATATAATTCAACTTTTTCTAAAGTATCTTCAGGAACAACTACATCACAATATTTACAGGCTTTTAAAATCTCCATTCTGTCATTTAAAGCATATATTGGTTCTCTCTTATTATTTAACATATACTCGTCAGAACACACCCCAACAATGAGAGTGTCGCAAAGTGCCCTTGCATTTCTCAACAAATTTATATGTCCTATATGAAACAAATCAAAACAACCTAAAGTAAACCCTACAACTCTATCTATCTTATTTGACATAAATATTACTTTCCAAATTAAAAATAAAAACTTTGCCTTTAAAAAAATTATAATAAAAACCTGAAACAAATAACAACTTATTAACTTTTTGAAAAAATCTTACAATAGATAACTGTTAACAACAAATTTTGACTTTTGCCCAAAATTTATTAAAAGATAATCATACAAACAGATGTGGTAATCATTAGGGCAATACTTAATAATTAGTTAGTAGAATAGTAAATTAGCGATCCCCATGCCTTTTCGTTACAGACTCCAAAAAATTCTGGATTTCAGAATAAGAAAAAAAGAAGAACAGCTCCAAAATGTCCGCAACGCTCAGGCAATAGTGCTAAAAATCGAAGGACTTATTGAAAGGAATAACAAAGAAATAGCTTCAACAAGACAAAATATGCGACAAGCAGACTTTATGATGTACGAATCATACGATACATATCTAAAACACCTTTATGTAAAAGGAGAAAGTCTTGAAGCGGATAGACAAAAAGCACAAGAGGCTCTCGACATAGAAAAAGACAAACTAAGAGAACTTGAAAAAGCTGTAAAAGTACTTGAAAAACACAAAGAACACTGCAAAGAAGCCTATATCGAAGAAGAAAAAAAAGCAGAACTAAAACAACTTTCAGAAGTCGCAATCCAAAAATACTTTGCAAAAACAAAAGAAAAACAAGAAGAAGAACAAGAAGAACTTCTTAAAGAATTAATGAAAAACCCTCTATACAATGAAGAAGGAACATAATAAAAATGAATGTTACAACAAGTAATACAACAACAGCAACAAAAACAGAAACCATCCAAACCAGAGATAATGATAACGAGATAAAATCATCATCTTCATCAAAGGATGAAAAAGTTTCTTCTTCATCAAAAACAGAAGAAAAAAAAGACGAAAAAACAGATGAAAAGAAAAACGACTTTAAAACCGTTTTAGAAGAACAAAAAAATACAGATAAAATCCCTGCCGACCAAATGCAGCAGCAAAACAATCAAAACTTGAACATGATAAATGAACAATATGTAAACAAGTTTGGATTTGATACCGCATCAGACCTCAAAAATATAAAATCAATGTATAACTACGATACATTTAAAATTTCTAAAGACGATGCAAAGTTTTTTGCTGACCTTGTAGAAAATAAACAATTTGCTATCCAACAAAACGGCGACAAAACTAATGTCATAAAATTTGCCGATGAAATAGGTCCAACATACAAAACCCAAGAAACCTCAAAGGTTTTAACAGATTTAATAAACAAGGCCTATAACGAACAAAAACCTGTCAGAATAAGTTTTGACAACAATGTTTCAGTCATATTAAAAATCGACACAAAAGGAAAAGTTTCTGCAGAATTTATCCCCGGAGATAAAGCAGTAGAAATGTATCTAAGAAATAATATCGACTATTTAAAACAAAGATTTGATGACCAAAACCTTCCTTATAATGACTTGTTCTACAGGCAATCAAATAACGGACAAAAAAATAAAGACAGACAAAATCAACAACAAGATAAAGGAGAGTAATAAATGAATGATTCATTCGTAAACGCTCTAAATACACAAAAATCTACAACCGACTGGATGGATGCGATTTCCGAAAACTTAACAAACATCTATACCCCAGGTTATAGAGAAACCCAAGCAACCTTTAAAACATTTTTAAACTCTGCCATTATCGACGGATTTAACAAAAATGTGGGCCAAGGTAAATCAACTCCGGGTACATCTAACGAAAACGTTTTCCTTGAAGGTGAAGGATACTTTACATTACGTCGTTCAGACGGACAAATTGTATATTCAAGACTTGGTGAGTTCACCTTTGATAAGGAAGGTGTATATAAAAACCCAAGCGGATACACTGTGCAAGGCTATATTCTGAACGATAAGGGTGAAATTATGCAAGGCACAAAACCTATTGATGCTGATATCT
The DNA here is from genome assembly GCA_944326515.1 of Candidatus Gastranaerophilales bacterium. GTDB lineage: Bacteria > Cyanobacteriota > Vampirovibrionia > Gastranaerophilales > Gastranaerophilaceae > Limenecus. The sequence goes on from CALVEI010000007.1 coordinate 29,707, forward strand.
ACGCAGAAACTGGCATCAAAGGCGGTGCAGTAAACTTGCCTACAACAAACATCAAATTGTGGATTGACCCTAATAACGGAAAATACCTAGGAAAATATGATGAATTTGAATTCAAAGGCGACGGAATCCTATACGGTAAATCTGACGGAGGTAAAAACGTAGTACCTCTTTATAAACTTGCAATTATGAACTTCCACAACCCTGAAGGTTTATACGAAGTGAAACAAGGCGAATTCATCGAAACAGCGGAATCAGGAAGACCTGTCATAGGTAGAGGCGAAGTCAGAGGCGGCTTGTTAGAAATGTCCAACTGTGACTTTAAAGCCAATATCACATACTACCAACAGGCAAAAATGCAGCTGGATGTAGCCAACAAACTTATTTCTACAAACAAATCACTGCTTCAAGAAGTTTTGCAGTTGATTAGTTCATAACAGCTGTATTAATACACAAAAAATCCTAATTTATTAACGCCTTTGCCGGTTGAGACTGCAGGGGCTTTTTATTTGCCAAAGATTTTTTCACAAACAGTATTAAATACAAGGTTAGGAAAACTTACCTTCTTTCCTTTACTAGTTAAAACTGTTGAACCATCTTCAGCTTTGACATATACATCATATCTATTTTTTGCCGCATCTATAACTTTGTATGGGATACCTTTAGCGTCACATTTAACTGTTTTCGATGAAATATTTTGCCCTGCAATATCAAAGCGCAAAATATGTGTAATATTACCGTTTTTTGCACTTTTGTACGTTCTTAAAACTGAACCATCAGCACGGGTTATTGAATTAATTAATGTCATAATGGTAACCTTTCACTTTCGTAAAAAAAGTAAAACTTAAACAAATTTTTTTTTGCTAGCTAATTTTGTTCATAAGAAACTGACAAAATATATTTTTCAGTCGTAACCTCGACAATTGCCCATCTTAGAGGGACTACATTTAACTTAACAAGCTCATCTTCTATGTATGAGCTTGTTAGGTTTTCTATTTTATTTATTTCAAACTGATCGGTTAATATCATAACTACTCAACAGTTACAGATTTTGCAAGGTTTCTTGGTTGGTCAACATCCTTACCCAAGAACTCTGCAATATAATATGCCAACAACTGTAAAGGTACAGATGTTATTACAGGTGATAAATACTCATCAACTGCAGGAACTTTTAAAATATATTCAAACACATCATCAAGATGCGGATCTTCTGCAGATGTAAGTGCAATCATTCTTGCATTTCTTGCTTTAGCTTCTTCAGCATTAGAAAGAACTTTTTCATAAACTACACTACCAGGCATAAGTATTGCCAGTACAGGCATAGTTTCATCTAACATTGCAATAGGCCCGTGTTTTAATTCACCTGCAGGATAACCTGTAGCATTAATGTAACTTATTTCTTTAAGTTTTAATGCACCTTCTAACGCTGTAGGATAATTAATACCTCTTGCGATGTAAATAAAGTTTTTATATGAAGCAAAAGCTCTTGCACATTTGATAATGCTTTCTTCGTGAGAAAGAACAGTTTCAATTTTTTGAGGCAACATCATCATTTCGTGCTTAAGTTGCTGAATTTTTTCAGAATCAAAAGACTCTTTAATCTCAGCAACGTAAAGTGCAAACAAGTATAATGCAATCAACTGAGCATTAAACGATTTTGTAGCTGCAACACTAACTTCTATACCTGCACTAACAGGAATCAAACTATGTGCTTCTCTCGCCATGATAGAGTCAGGTCTGTTTGTGATAATCAAAACATGTGACCCAACAGCTTTTGCCTGTCTGATTGCTGTAATAGTATCAGAAGTTTCACCTGATTGAGAAATACCAATAACAAGAGTATTTGCATCAGTAACAGTTTTTCTGTAGATATATTCACTTGAAGCCTCAACATCAACAGGGATATTAGTAAATGCCTCTAAAATATACTTAGCAACCATTGCAGCGTGCAAAGAAGTACCACAAGCTATAATTTCTATTCTCTTTAAATTTTTAATTTCTTCTTTAGTAAGTTTAACCTCATCCAAAACAATATGTTTTGTGATGTCAGGCAACTTACCAGATAAAACATTTCTAATTACATCAGGCTGTTCATGGATTTCTTTAAGCATAAAGTGCTTGTAGCCCATTTTGCTCATTGCAACAGGTTCCCAAGGTAAGATTTCTTCTTTTTTTGCAACCTGCTTGCCTTCAATATCAGTAATTAAAACACTTGTAGGTGTCAAAACAGCAAATTGATCATCATCAAGATAAATTACTCGCTTTGTATATTCAATAATCGCAGGGGAATCAGATGCAAGATAATTTTCGCCTTGTCCCATAGCAACAATCAATGGAGCATTTTTTCTTGTTCCAACAATCATATTAGGGTCATCTTGGTGCATAACACACAAAGCATAAGCGCCTTTTAATCTTTTTGCCGCAGCTCTTACAGCTTTTGGCAAGTCATTTAACTTTCCGTATTCTTGTGCAATCAAGTGAGCAACTGTTTCTGTATCTGTTTCTGATTTAAACTCACAACCTTTTTCAATCAATTCTGCTTTAAGCTCTTTATAATTTTCAACAATACCATTATGTACGATAGCAAGCTTTCCACAATTGCAAGTATGAGGGTGAGCATTAACGGTATTCGGCAAACCATGAGTAGCCCATCTGATATGCCCAATACCTGCAGTTGTATTTGTAATTTCTTTTCTATGTTCTTCAAGCAAATCTTTAAGATTTTGCAACTTGCCTTCTGCTTTATACACAAGAATATTACCGTTAGTATTTATTGCAACACCGGCAGAATCATATCCTCTGTACTCAAGTTTGCTTAACCCATTTGTTAAAATATCGATAATAGACTTTGGTCCAACATATCCAACAATTCCGCACATAATCTATAAAATCCTCAATTATCTCATCTGAATTATTTTAAAATTCTATTTCAAAAAACCCTTTTTGAAAAGGGCATTGAAATTAATATTTTATAAAGATTTTACTATCCTGCATAAAAGAATCTTGAATCGACTCCACCCTGACCTATCTTAAGTCTAACTGGCTTAAGACACTTAGGACATCTGCCGACATAAGCAGTACCTTCTTTATTTTTATACACCCTGCCATAAACATTACAGCAAGTAAACATTATTCCTACAAAATTTTTTGTAGAAGGATTATCGTACATAAAATTACACCCGTAAAATTTACGATAATATCATATCACTTATTCTGATAAAACCTGAGGAATATCAACATCAGGTTTGCCCAATACCCTAACAAGCTCCAAAACAGATGCCTTCATCTGACACTTTTGAGATGTTCCGTTGAAAAAGTCTGTATAAAAACATCCTTCGCAAACACACCCCCTTTTATAACATTCCAAAGCCGTATTAGTCCATCTTCTTACAGCTATAGATCTTCCCATATCTCTACTTCTTAACACTTAACGTTCCTCCCGATTTGTCCCTGTAAATTCCCAAACAGGACCATTCCCCATATCTAAAAATTATTTACCTGCCAAACTCAACTATTAGCAAGCAAATCGAGTATCTTTTATTTATTATAAAGACAAAAACCCTTTTTACAAGCCAATCATGCCGAATTGTTACGTTTTATTGCAACACCCGTATTTATTGAAACGCTTGACTTTGTAACCCTTTTAACGACTCTTTGACAATCTGCAACATGGTTTCAGAGTTTCTATAGCATGCAAACCATGTCTATGTACATGTTTTCATGCAACTAAACACTTATTAAGAATTGTAAATCTTTGCCAGCAAATTTCCCAGATTAACGTAATTTAACATATTTGAATCAGGTCAAAAAATAGTCTATATTTTTAATATAGGTGAATAGTAAGTATTTTTTGTAAGAAAAAAATTTATAAAAAGACAAAGGGGATAAATTGGAAAACAATTATTTTAAGCTGTTTATAGACGACTTAACAAAATTATGGAACGGCTTAGATATAGGGCAAAAATTTGGAATAGTTGTATTAAGCGCAATAACACTTGTAATTTCAGGATTCTTTATCATGAAGTCAATGGAGCCTAATTGGGCTGTGCTTTACTCTGATTTATCACCACAAGATGCAGCAGCAGTATCAGAAAGCCTTAAAAAAAGCGGCTATGCATATAAATTGTCACAGGATAAAAAATCAGTTCTTGTTCCACATGAATTACAAGACGAACTTAGAATATTTGTTGCAGAAAATGACCTTATACAAGACTCATCACCGGGGTTTGAACTCCTTGATGATATGCAACTTGGATCAACTGACTTTAAAAACAAATTAACAAAACAAAGAATATACCAAGGTGAGTTGACTCGTTCTATTGAGAGAATGAGTGGGGTAAGAAAAGCAAGAGTACAAATTGCTGACCCCGAACGTTCAGTATTTCAAGAAAAAGACGAAGTACCTACAGCTTCAGTCATGTTGATACTTGAACCGGGTTACAAACTCAAAACCTCACAAATAAAAGCTATAAAAAATCTTGTTGCATACGCTATTCCAAGATTGACTCCAGAAAAAGTCTTTTTAACAGACCAATCAGGCAATAATCTTTCTGACGACATAGAAAAAAATTCAAACGACATAGAAAGCTACAAAACTAACTTTGAAAATCAAACAGCTAAAAAAATTCAAAGTGTTTTGGACAAAATCGTAGGTCCTGATAACGCTTCAGTGCAAGTTAGCGCAGATATAGATTTTAACTCTACTCGTTCAACTATTGAAAGCTATATGCCTGTTGGCGACACTCAACAAGGTGTACTTACTTCAACTCAAACAGAAACAGAAAACTACGACAATCCATTCCCTAATACAACAGGAGCAATGACAGGCTCTAACAATCCGCCTGCAACAAATCCTCAAAATAATGCTCAACCTAAAAACTTAAACTATCAAAAGCAAAAAACAGCTTCTACATATAGCGTTTCTAAAGAAATAAAACAAATAGTTTATGCCCCTGGTTCAGTAAAAAGAATGACAATAGCTGTTGCGGTTAACAAGATTTTGACAAGTGAAGAAAAAACAGAACTTGAAAAACTTATTGCATCAGCAAGCGGTGCAGATATAAACAGAGGTGATGTAATTAACGTAACAAGTCTTGAATTCTCTGCAAACGATGCTAACAAAGCAGCTGCTACTGAAGAAGCTAAGACAATTCAAAAAGAAAAAACACAAGAAATTGTTATCAACAAACTTGTACCAATGTTTGTTATACTTATTCTCGGTTTGGTTGCTCTGTTTGTATTCCGCTCATTATTTGGCAAATCAGACGAAACCGTTGATGACTTTGATAACAGCTATCAAGAGCAACAACAAGCTATTACTGATAATTTAATCGATAAATTTGAAGTAGAAGCATTGCCTCAAATAGAAGCGAGATTGAATCCAGAATTGGATAAACTTAAAACAGATCTCACTGACACAATTATGTCAGACCCTTCTGAGGCAGCAAAATTACTTATTTCATACATTAAGGACTAATTAAAAAATGGTAAGCGAATTAACATATGAAACAATGACCCAAAGACAAAAAGTCGCCGCATTATTGATTGCGCTTGGTCCTAACACGGCTTCAGAGGTCTTAAAACATATAAAAGATGACGATGTACTTGAACAGATAACTTTTGATATCGCAAGCTTGAATAAAGTACCGACGGAAATTTTAAACCAAGTACTTGAGGAGTTTCACTCACTTTTTTTAGCAAGTGACTACCTTTCTTCAGGCGGTACGCAGTATGCCAGAACAATCTTAGAAAAAGCTTACGGCGCAGACCAAGCACAAAACATGCTTGGCAGATTGGTTAACTTGCTCACAACAAACCCTTTTCAGTTTTTTAATGATGCAGATCCGTCTCAACTAGCAACATCCTTTCAAAACGAAAACCCGCAACTTATTGCACTGATTTTGGCATATTTAAAACCTGAAAGCTCTGCAAAAGTTTTAAACAGCTTGCCTCCTGATGTGCAAGCACAGGTAGCGTTTAAAATCGCTGATATGAGTTCTACAAACCCTGAAATTATTTCAGAAATAGAAAAAATTGTAGAAAGCAAATTTTCTTCAGTTGTTGCTCAAGACTTCTCCAAAGCTGGCGGTGTAGGTGCATTAGCTAATATCTTGAACCGTTCCGACCGTGCTACAGAAAAGAACGTACTTGAATACCTCGAAGTTAAAAACCTTGAACTTGCAGAAGGTGTTAGAGAACTTATGTTCGTATTCGAAGATATTATTCAACTCAAGGATAATGCTATTCAAAGAATTATCAGAGAAATTGACACAAGAGACCTTGCTATTTCTCTTAAAGGTGTTCGTGAAGAATTAAAAGAAAAAATCTATAGTAACATGTCAGAACGTGCTCAAGCCATGTTAAAAGAAGAACTTGAGTACATGGGCCCTGTAAGAGCAAAAGAAGTTCAAGAAAAACAAACCAAAATTGTTGGTATTATCCGTACGCTGGAATCAGCCGGTGAAATCATAATCACAAGAGATACAGCAGAGGACGAATACATTGAGTAGAATTAAAAGTGAAAACGTAAACTTTGGCAATTCTTATGTGCTTGGCGCAGAAGAAAAAAAAGTGATGAGTAAAGAAATCGTCGATGCCGGATTAATCGCCGATTCTATTGTGATGAAAGCAAAAAAACAAGCACAAGAAATACTTGCACAAGCAAACAAGCAAAGTTCTGAAATGATTTTGCAAGCTCAAACAGAAGCACAAAATTCTAAAGATGAAATCACAGCAGAAGCACGCAGACAAGGTTACGATGAAGGTTACGCGGAAGGACAAGAAAAAATAACATCAGAACTTCAAGAAATAATTGAAAATGTAAATAACTTTGCAAAATGCGAGTTTGAAACAAAACATAGGATAATAAAATCTTTGCACACAGATATCCTCGATTTGGTCGTAAATATATCTGAAAAAATATGTAAACAACAGCTTTTGCTGGACAACAAAACTCTATTGTCTGTTATAGAAAACGCGATACTACAACTTAAAGAAAAAGAAAATGTCACAATCATCGTGAACCCGCAAATGGCTGCAAAGATTTACGAAATATCTGACGATATTAAAGAAAAAATTCACACTTTGGAATCTATAAAAATAGTAGAAGATAACTCCGTATCATCTGACGGAACAATTGTAGAATCAGTAGGTTCAAGAATTGACGCAAGAGTCAGTGCACAAATAGAACAAATATCTCGTAGACTCTTTGACGAACTTAATTCAACAAACGAGCGAGAACTCGCAAAAGAAATTGATAACATCGACGATAACTTAAATGATAAACCTGAACAGATATAAAAATTTAATTAATCAAACAAATACATTGCAAGAAGTCGGAAAAGTAATACAAATTATCGGCTTGATTATTGAAGCTGACGGCCCTAAAGCAAGTATTGGCGACCTTTGTTATATCTACAACAAATTGGATGCACCACCTATATGGGCAGAAGTTGTAGGTTTTAAAACAGAAAAAATATTACTTATGCCGCTTGGTTCTATGGACGGGCTCATGCCAGGAGCAGTCGTAATTAACACTGGCGACTCAATGAAAATAAAAGTAGGCCCACAACTTTTAGGTAGAGTATTAGATGGCCTTGGCAGACCTATTGACAATCTCGGTGATATTAATTCTCAATCCTTATATTCAACACACACCGATATTATAAACCCACTTGCAAGACAATTAATAAGAACACCTCTTTCACTAGGCATAAGATCAATAGACGGATTTATTACAGCTGGAAGAGGCCAAAGATTAGGTATATTTGCGGGTTCAGGTGTAGGTAAAAGTACAACTCTTGCAATGATGGCAAAAAATACAAATGCAGACCTAAACGTCATTGCATTAATAGGTGAACGTGGCCGTGAAGTAAGAGAATTTATAGAATCTACTCTCGGACCTGAAGGAATGAAACGTTCTGTCGTAATCGTTGCAACATCTGAACAGCCTTCTTTAGTTAAGATAAAAGCAGGGTTTGTTGCAACAGCTATTGCAGAATATTTTAGAGACCAAGGCAACGATGTATTGTTTATGCTTGATAGTGTCACACGTATTGCAATGGCACAAAGAGAAGTAGGACTTGCCGTAGGTGAACCGCCTGCAACAAGAGGATATACGCCTTCTGTGTTTGCTCTTATGCCAAAACTTCTTGAAAGAGCAGGAAGCAATGAATACGGCACAATAACAGGCCTATACACCGTACTTGTAGAGGGTGATGATTTTAACGAACCTATTTCAGACACGGCAAGAAGTATCCTTGACGGTCACATCATGCTCTCACGTGAACTTGCACACAAAAACCATTATCCTGCAGTAGATGTACTGCAAAGCGTCAGCCGTGTAATGAAAGAAGTTACAACAAAAGAACATATTGAAGCATCAGGAAAAATTAGAACCCTGCTTGCCAGCTATAAGAAAAACGAAGATTTGATTAACATCGGAGCATACGTATCCGGAGCAGACCCTGTTACTGACCAAGCAATAAAATTTATGCCAAAAATTAATGAATTTTTGCAACAAAAAGTAGACGACAAAACTGTTTACGAAGAAACACTAAATAAATTAATTGCACTAAGTAACCAAATAAAACTGTAATTTTTGCAAAAAAAAAGCTGTTGAATTAGGGTCCAACAGCACAGTCTAAACAGGGATGATAAAATAAAACTATTGTGCACTCGTGTTTGAATAATCAGAATAAACACCGGTGCGGCTGCATAATACATCAGCCAATTCTTCATAAGAATCGATGAATATTAAAGACTTGTCACTCATCATTCTTAGAGTTCTTTGTTCAGGATTAGATCCTGTTATTAAAATTTTAATGGGGAAATATTCGCTAAATCTTTCTATCAAAGATGCTACAACAAAATTGTACATCTCTGCGTCTATTATCACATAAGAGATTCCTGCTATTTCAAGATATCTCTCAGCAGAATCAGCATCAGTTACAGAAAAAATATTCTTTTCTGAAATTCCTGCTTCAATACATTTTTCAGTAATCTCAGCAGCAAGATTCAAATCTTCTTGTATTATAAGTACATTTGTCTTGTTAATCATATTCTCTCTGCATCCTCTTACAATTGAGTTATCGAACTTTATTCTCATTTCTTTACAACTTTAGTTGTAATATCCATCAAATGATGTAGTAAAAAATAATCACTGCACTAGCCACTATGTCCGATTGAGATAAGAGAAAACACCACATAAAATAAGTCTATGAAACAAAAAATTGTAATCATAGGCGGAGTTGCCGCAGGGCCTAAAATAACAGCTAAACTTTTAAGGACAAAAGACTTTGATTGTCAGATAGATCTATACACGGAAGAAAACCTGATATCATATTCATCTTGCGGACTACCATATTATATAGAAGGACTTATCCCCGACTCTAACAGACTAATCGTAAGACGTCCCGAACAGTTCGAAGAACAAGGTGCAAATATACACCTCAACAAAAGGTGCACTAAAATCCTGCCGGAAGAACACAAAATTATTATTCAAGATACCATAACCGGAGAAACTCAAGAAGTTGAATACGACAAACTTGCCATCACAACAGGTGCAAGACCGATAATTCCATCAATAAAAGGAATTAACTTAAAAAATATTTTTAGCATAAGAACACTTCAAGACGGAATAAATATTCGACAAAAAATGCTTGAATCTAAAAAAGCTGTTATCTTAGGGGGCGGTTACATAGGCATAGAACTTCTTGAAGCTTTTCATGCCAACAATATCTTTACCACCATGATAGAAAGAGAAGACCACATACTTTCTCTTCTTGATCCTGAAATAAGTGACCTTGTTAAAGAAGAAATTCTGGCTATTGCCAAAGACAATGTAGATATAATTACTTCTGACGCAATAACAGCATTTGAAGGGACAGATAAAGTCGAAAAAGTTATTACTAAAAGCGGAAAAGTCATAGAAACTGACATGGTAATCATAGCAGCAGGCATAAGACCAAATACCGAAATTGCAGCAGAAGCAGGCATAGAACTTGGTGTCAGCAACGCAATTAGGGTAAACAACAGAATGCAAACCTGCACAAAAGATATCTACGCAGCAGGTGATTGCACAGAAAATTTTCATCTTGTTTCAAAAAACTATGCTTGGATTCCACTAGGCTCAACAGCAAATAAAGAAGGACGCTGCGCAGCAATTAACATGGCAGGTCAATACGATGCCTTCCCAGGAGTTTTAGGCTCTGCTGTAACCAGATTTAGAAATCTTACAATCTCTCTTACAGGTTTAACAGAAACTGAAGCAAAAAAATTTGGTTTTGATGTAATCTGTGCAACAATGACAAAAAAAGACAAAGCAGGCTACATGCCTGATGCAGCTAATATTACAATAAAACTCGTAGTAGATAAAAGATTCAAAAAAATTCTTGGGGCTCAAGCCTTTGGCGGCGGTAACGCGGACAAGAGAGTCAACACTGTGGCTTCTGCAATACAAGCGGAACAAACCCTAGATGAATTTTTGCATCTTGATATGACTTACGCACCTCCGTTTTCTACTGCTGTTGACCCTTTAATATCAGCTGCACTTATCATAAATAACAAGATATACAAAAACTAAAAACTGACGCGTTAACGTCAGTTTTTTTCAAATTCCCCAAATCTAGTATTGCCTAATTTTAATCTTTATTTTTTCCGCTATCAGTCTAGTTTCGCTTTTTTAAGTTGTTTTGTTTTTCCCCAATTAGTCCGTTTGCCGTTGTTTTAATCTATCCCCAAATCTAGTTGCCTGTTTTGCTTTATTCCCTATCTTAGTCAAGCAAAGCTTCTAAGATATTAGCATTTTTTGTAGCCAGTGAATTTTCTCTTACTTTTTGTTTATGAATATATGTTCTGAGTGCTTCACGGATAAGTTCGCTTCTTGTACGATTTTCTGTTTCTGCTACTCCATCAATTTTGTTTAAAAATTCTTCGGGCATTGAAATCAAAACTCTTGCCATATTTATTTCCTCCAATATGTAATTTCTGTAATCTCTTATGTGGTTTGGGTTTTGGATGTTTAATCCTTACTCTTATATAAAGTATTTTTGAAATAAATAATTGCTAAAAATTATCTACAAAATATATACTAAATCCACAAACCTCACATATGGCAAGGTTTTGCAACTTAACAAAACTTAACAATTGTATATTTAATCTTTTTTTAAAATCTTTTGCATTTCTAATAAAGCTGTATATGTAGGCATAATCAAAAGCTGTTCACCTTTATCAATACTATCAACTGCAGAAAAAACGGCTTTTTTAATATCATCAATGACTTCTATTTTAGACTCATCAAATCCAGCATACTTCATTCTAACAGCCATATCATAGGCTCTTATACCGCTTATAATAATATCATTCGGATAATCCTTTAATAGTTCAAAATCAGCATCCCACAACCATGAGACATCTCTACCATCAGCATAATTGTCATTAATAATAATCAAAAGTTTTGCACAGGTATTTTGATTGACGGTTCTCAAAACTTCAGATGCACCTGTAGGATTTTTTATCAACTGAACAAGAATGTTTCTCTCATTATATTTAAATTTTTCCGCTCTTCCAAAAACAGATTTGTAAGAATGTAAAGCCTGTTGAATCAAATAAGGCGCAATACCAATCTCTAAAGCAATACTGATAGCAGCAAGAGCATTATAAGCATTGTATAAACCAACAAGAGGAACTCTAAAATAAAGCTCTTTGCCTTGAACATATTTACTTGTACTAACCGATATTTCAGAAAAATCGTCATATATTATAACTTTGCCCTTATAATCAGGCTCATGTCTTTTTCTTTCACAGTTTTCGCAATAGTATTTGCCAATATGAGCATAGTATCTTTTTTCGTATGACAAATCTGTTCCACAAGAACAAGTAACTGCCTCAGCAGGTGCCAAAGAGTCAACAACTGCTGTTTTATAGACTATTTCATCAAATCCATAAAAAATTCTATTGTTTTCAGAACCCAAATCGTACAACATAGGATCATCGGCATTAACAACAAGATTCAATTTAGGATTTTTATTTATAGCTTCTTGTATTTTTTTCGCAGTGGTATCAAGCTCACCATACCTGTCCAGTTGGTCTCTAAAAAGATTTGTAACTAAAAGATAATCAGCATTTATGTAATCATATAACTTTGTTAAGTATGCTTCATCAGATTCCAACACAGCATAATCAAATCTGGAAAAAGGTTTATAACTCACAGCAAGAGAACTTGCAATGCCTGACAACATGTTAGCACCTTTTTCATTGTGTAATACAGAATTTTTTGCAACTTTTAAAATATGTGCAAGTAAACCTGCTGTAGTTGTTTTCCCATTTGTACCAGTTACGGTAATAATGTTTTTTTCACAGTATTTAGACAAAAAAGATAAAAAGTTTTTTGATATTTTTAAAGCGACAAGCCCGGGCATTGAAGTCCCTGAACTTTTCATCAAATGTAATCCCCTGTTTACGTTTTTTGCAGCAAATAAAGCGCTGTAAAAACTTATCTTCTCCATCATTTCCATATATTTGATTATATCGTAAAATATAAAGTATGGAAAATGAAAACTATCAAAAAGCTATTAACTTGATTACATCACAAGAAAAATTTCACATTTGCCTTGGTTTAGAGAGAATTTTGCAAGTTTTAGCTTTACTTGGTAATCCACAGGAAAAACTTAACATTATTCACGTTGCCGGCACTAACGGTAAAGGCTCAACTTGTGCAATTTTGTCTAAAATTCTTACCTGTGCGGGTTATAAAACGGGTCTTTACACAAGCCCACACATACTTGAATATACAGAAAGAATCAAAATCAACCAAAGAAATATTTCAAAAACCGATTTTTCAGACTTGATAACAGAAATATCTGTTCTTGCAAAAATAAACGGAATTTATCTAACAGAATTTGAATTATTAACCGCTGCAGCATACAAACATTTTGCAGACAAAGAAACTGATATCTGCATAATAGAAACAGGACTTGGCGGAAGATTAGATGCGACTTCAGCAATAAGTAAAAATTTACTTTCTATCATAACATCAATAAGTCTCGACCACGTTGACAGACTAGGCGATACAATAGAAAAAATAGCATACGAAAAAGCAGGAATTATAAAAAAAGGCTATCCTGTTTTAATTAGCCAAAACAACTGCGGTTTTGACGCAGTAAAACAAATTGCAAATCAAAAAAACAGCACGCTTATAACACCTAAAAAAAGCGTTGAACTAATTTTTGAAAACAATAAAAATTACGCCAAATATGATAGCAATAAATACGAATTTAACCTGCTTGGATTGTGGCAAAAGGAAAACTTAGAACTTGTATTTGCAGCTGTTAACTATTTAAAAAGTCAAGGCTACGAAATCTCTCAACAAGCAATAACTAAAGCCCTAAAAAAAGTAAGCTGGGTATGCAGAATGCAATACATTCCTAAATTCAATCTTTTAATAGACGGAACACACAACCCCGACGGGGCAAGGGTTTTACAACAAAGCTTGGATTATTATTTTCCAAATACAAAAAGGGTTTGGGTGTACGGCTCTTTAACAACAAAAGATTATCAAAAAGTTATGCAAACACTTTTTAAACCGGATGATGAAATTTATTTTTACAACTTTGATTATCCAAACAGTGTTCCGTACGAAAAACTTAAAGAAAACGCGCCTTATGCACTGCCATTAAACATGAGAGAGCTTGAATATCTGATTACAGAGAACAAAGAATCTCTTATCATAATTTCCGGTTCATTTTATATGATTGGACAAATATTAAATTCAAGTAATCTTTTTCAAAATATCGCCGAGTTGGTTAATATCTATTAAATTTTTAACCGTTAATAATGTCATGAACTTAAAAATGTATTACCCCATTTGAGAAAGGAAAAGGTCTGACATGTTAACAGCGTACGAACAAGATACCCAGCAAATTAATGTAGTTATTGTCGAAGATTACAAATTAACAAGAGTAGGACTCCGCTCAACAATCAATGAGTTTGAAAATATCAAAGTTGTAGGAGAAGCAGAAGACGCAATCAAAGGGCTTGAAATAATCCAAAAACTCAAACCACAAGTAGTGTTAATGGACTTAGGCCTTCCAGAAATGAATGGTATAGAAGCAACCCAAAAAGTTAAAGAGTTATCACCCGAGTCTAAAGTTATCATCCTTACATCTCACGATAGAGAAGAAGAGGTTTTAGCAGCATTGGGGTCAGGAGCTTCTGCATACTGTTTAAAAGATATCGACCCCAAAACACTTTCTTCGGTCATCAGAAATGTAGCTAAAGGTGCTTGCTGGCTAGATTCTGCTGTTGCACAGGTTGCATTAAATCTCTTCCCAAAACCTGAAAGCACTCTTTTACAAAATTGCAACGAAATTTCAGATGCACGTGCACAGCTTACAGAAAGAGAATTTGAAGTTTTAAGATTATTAGTTAAAGGCAAAAGCAACACAGAAATTGCAAAAGAATTAATAGTTTCTGTACACACAGCAAAAGCTCACGTATGCAGTATTTTACAAAAACTATGCGTAGATGACAGAGTTCAAGCTGCAGTAAAAGCAATTAAAGAAAATATTATCTAATTTATTTCATCCGTGTTTATAAGGAGTATCACAAACACTAGCCAAATAAAAAGCCTGTCTATATAAGACAGGCTTTTTATATTAACCTTTTTCACAATATTCGACAAGCTCATTTTGCCAATCATCAACTTTTTCTATATAGAAATCTGCACCTTTTTTCATACACATTTGTCTGTGTTCTTTTTTAGATGATGCAGTCATAACACCTATGATAGTTGAACTTTCTGCCATCTTAGACATCTTAACCAATTCATCCAACAGCAAAAAGCCTTCTCTATCAGTTGGAATAAACAAATCCATAACAACCATTTTGTACTGTCTTTTTTTAAACTTGTTTATAGCGTCATAAATCTCTTTTGCAACAGTAACATCATACCCAAGATTGCGGAACATAACACCAAGCTGATAAGTAATTACACCTAAATCATCAACTATCAAAACTGCCGTTTTATTACTTTCTTCTATATCGGCAACATCAACCTTAGTGTTATATACTTTAGATTTTTGTTCAACTTCTTTTTCTTCGGTATTTGGTTGAGTTTGCCCCATTTTACGTTTAATATCAAGAATTAAATCTTTGAGCAAATCAACATTAATATTCTTTTCTCCGGGCGGAATCTTTCCCACCAGCCCATACAAAGCTTCTAAAAACTCTGTATCAACTTCTATTGTTCTTCTGTTTTCTGTCATACTCTTTCATTTCATATTTTATTAACTATTATCAATATAATATGATTTTTTTAGAAAAATTGCCACCATTTTTTTTTATTTGTTCGTTTTTTAAAGGTTAAAAGAGTATTTTTTAAAATATTAACAATTTGCATATCACTTAATGAAAAATGATTCTGTAAATCATCAAAATATCTTAAAACATATTTTTCAGCAGATTTATAATTATTATCTTTTCGATTAAGAAGATTTTCAGCCATCTTAGCTCCTTTACTTTATGATATAAGGAAGCTCACTAAAAAACATTATCAAAAAGAGTAATAAAAAGAATTAGTTATTAGTATTTATAGTTGTATCATCCTTAACAATATGAACAATATTGTCAAAAGCATCTTCAAACGCTTTTACAACAACGGGATCAAACTGCGTACCAGAGGCTTGTTTAATTCTATCCAAAGCCTCATTAAGTTCAACTTTATTACGATAAATTCTGTTAGAAATAATACTGTCAAAAGCGTCAGCTATCGCTATTATTCTAGACCCCATAGGGATTTCTTCACCTTTAATTCCGTTAGGATAACCCGTACCGTCAAATTTTTCGTGGTGATATTTGATAATTTCGACAACATCTTTAAGTTGTTTGATATCTTCAAGAATTTTTACGCTATAGGTAATGTGTTCTTTAATTTCATCGTATTCTTCCTGAGACAGGGTATCTATCTTGTACAGAATTTCATCAGAAACACCTATCATACCAATATCGTGCAACATGCCTGCAAGTTCAATTTTACCGACATCTATCGCGCTCAAACCTAATTGTTTTGCAATTTGAATAGAATAATATGTAATTCTTCTGCTTCTACCTGAAGTATAAGAGTCTTTAGCATCGAGTGCTTCCATAATCGCTTTAATTGTACCTGAAAACAGTTCTTTTAAATCTTTAATCAACTGATCGTTATCATACTTAAGCTGATAATATTCTAAAGCAGCAGAAACTATCAATTGCAATTCTTCAGGATTATACGGTTTTTTGATATAACGATAAATTTTTGCATAGTTAATCGCATCTATAAGAATATTTGCATCAGAATAAGCTGTGAGCAATATCCTCATAACACTGGGATGTTCGAGCTGAACTCTTTTTAAAAATTCAACACCGTCCATCTCTGGCATTTTATGGTCTGAAATAACAAGTTCGTATTCTTTTTCATTAAGCATTTCTAATGCCTTTAAAGGTGAAGTTGTTTTTTCAAGATAATAAGGCCCCCTAAGCGTTCTGTACAATAACGCCAAGTTGTCTTCTTCATCATCTACTAACAATATTCTGTATTTATCATTATCCATTTTTTAACTATTCCATCCGCTATCAGTTTGCCATCTTTAAAGGAAGAGTAATTGTAAATTTAGAACCTTTCCCTTCCTCAGACACAAGGTCAATATTGCCCTTGTGGTTTTTTATAACTTTATAACTTATTGCCATGCCAAGCCCTGTACCCTGCCCGACTTCTTTTGTAGTAAAGAACGGATCAAAGACCTTTTTACGAGTATTTTCGCTCATACCACAGCCGTTATCTTCGAATTCTATTATAGCATTTTTACCATCAGATTTTAATCTTATCCACACATCACCTTTTTCTTGAATAGCAAACGCAGCATTATCAAGAATGTTCATAAACACTTGGTTCAACTGTCCGCCATATGCTTCTACATGAGGCATATCTTCCTGATATTCTTTATGAACGGTGATTTTATTCTTAAATTTGTTATGCAAAATATTTAAAGTTGTATCAATTTCTTTTGGTAAATCAACATTATTGATAACAGCTTCTTCTAAACGGGAGAAGTTTTTCAAATCAAGTACAATATTTTTTGTTCTTTCAGTACCTTCCTGACAACTTCTAATCAACTCCGGCAAATCTTCTTTCAAAAACTCCAAATCGATTTCTTCTTTAAGTTCCTTGATTTTTTGTTTATGTTCCTCTGACAAATCAGTATCAAACTCTGTATACGCATCAATAACAGACATCATATCTGCAGTATAATTTTTTAAATGGATTAAATTACCGTAAATAAAGTTTACCGGGTTATTAATTTCGTGGGTTATACCTGCAACCAATTCACCCAGTGATTTCATTTTTTCAGAGTGAACCATCATTGCCTGAGTGCTTTTTAACTCAGAATAAGCAGCTTCTAACTCTTTTGTTCTGTCTTTAACTTGTTGTTCCAATGATTGGTATAGTTTTTCTAAAGACTCTGCCATCTCGTTATATGAACGAATAAGTCTGTTTATCTCAAGGTAATTTGTTTCCTCAAGACGATGAGAGAAATTCCCTTTTGCAAAATCTCCCAAACTTTTTATAAGTATATTAATAGGCTTAATCAATATACCTGCAATTAAATTAGATAAAAAGAACCCTAAAAAGATAAAGATAAACACCATTGCAAGCATGTTATCTCTTAACATATCGAGGTATATTTTAGTTATAGGTTCATTATAAAACCCAAGCTCTATAATTTTGCCGTCTTTTGCAACCGATTGTTTGTAAATTGTTTCACCAAGAGGTTTTTCTTTTCTTTTTATTGATTTATCCGAAATGTTATTTTCTTTAAAAAGTTCTTTCAATTTTTCACTCGGATGAGTTTTGAACAATTCTGTACCGCTTGATGAATCTTTAACAACAACCATAGCTACAATATTACTATTAACCATATCTTGAGCTGATATTTCAAATCTTTTCATATTACCATCAGGAGTTATTAATGCACCTAATGTTTGAAATAATGTTATAGAAATTGAATCATTCAACTCTTTTGACTGCTTTGTTATTTGAGTAGCCAAATTATTAACAGTAGCTATCGAATACCATGCAATACAAAATACAGTAATCGCAATCAACATTGTAGTGAATGCCGCAAACTGTGTACTTAATTTTGTTCTAAACTTTTTCATAGAGTTATTCATATATTCAACCTGTTTTCTATTTTATAAATTTTTTAAGTTTTCGTTTTTTTCTTGTAGAATCAAATATTTTGCCTATATAATACCCCAAAACTCCTGTCAAAACTGCAGCAGGAACTATAATAGACAAAGCATATAAAAGCACATCCAAAGTAATTTCCGAAGACTTTACAAAAATAATAATCGAACACAAAAAAGTAGTTAGGCTTGCTAACATTCCGCTAAATCTTTTTGCGTAATTTATACCTTTAGGTGCCATACTCATCGTCTTAATTTATTTGTTTGTACCTTCAACATTCTTTTTAAAACAAAACTGAACAATCGCAATTTTATCGATATTTTTTAAAGCAACAAATTTACCTGAAACAATATTTTTAGGCGTTTTACCCTTCTCGGCCATAACTCTTATCGGTTTAAAATAACAAGTTATGGGCACTGTATTTTCCAAAGTAAATTCGATTTTATAATCTTCAGCTGTATTCAACGCTTCAGTAGTGACAAATTTCATACCACCGGCACAAATATCAATGCATTTACATACAGAAGATTTTTCTCCAACTGTAAGAGTAAATTCTTTATCAAAATCAACCCTTGTGTATTCTCTACGTTGGAGAAGTTCATATTTTTCTTTGTTATATTCCAATTCTAGAGAATTATTTTCTGTATCAACACTAAGCACAACAGGTTTAAAATATAGCATACCGTCTTCAACAACTGCAAAAGCTTCTATAACATCACCTTTTTTATAATATTTCAAATCAGTTTCTGCTGAAGGAATTGTTATATTAGCATCGGATAGTTTTTCTATAGTTGAGTTAAATGCTCCCTTTATATCTTGAGGAATTATATATATAATTTGTTTTTTCTTTAATAACTTTTTCATAACTTATTACTATCCTTATTTAAAAAATTTCTTAAACCCTTGAAGGTGTCACCCTTATTACGCCTATTGATTTTGCTTTAACGTTGTTGCTTATTTCATTATACGACATAACGGCAATTTGTGGATACGTTCTTTCTATTAATCTTCTAAACGGAAGCCTTATCGGAGAAGAACATAAAAGCACAGGTTGGTTGCCTGAAGAAGAAATAGCTTTTTCTAATTCATAGTTCAAATTATCAAGCATTTTTCTTGTAAATTCAGGATCCAAAGTCAAACTTGTACCATCAGGGCCAACACCTTGAGCAATAGCATTTTCAACCTCTGGAGCAAGAGTAACAGCCAAAAGTTCACCTGTATCAGCAAGGTTTTGCTTACAAATACTTCTTGAAAGTGCTTGTCTTACTTGTTCTGTCAGATAATCAGCATTTTTGCTTACACGTGATTGCAAACTTAAAACTTCTAAAATAGTTTTTAAATCCCTTACAGAGACTCTTTCTTTTAACAAGTTATAAACAATCTGTTGAACCTCAGCTACAGAAAGATCTTTCATCAAATCAGCAACGTAATCTTCAGAAACTTCTTTTTTAAGATTATCAATAAGCTGTTGTATATCCGCACGAGAAACAATTTCTGCGGCATTTTTCTTAATAACTTCTGTCAAATGCGTAGAAATAACAGCAGAAGGGCTAACAACCGTATAACCTGCGTTCTCTGCAATTTCTTTGTCTTTTTCATCAAGCCACAAAGCAGGCAATCCAAATGCCGGCTCTATTGCACTAATACCATTCAAACCTAAATCACTACCCGAACCACCTGCGTTCATAGCAAGACTTCTGTCAGGGTAAACCTCACCTGATTCAACAGGCACACCCTTCAACTTAATCTGATAATTGTTAGGCGGTAATTGTAAATTATCCCTAACCCTTATTGAAGGAAGTACAATCCCCAAATCCAAAGCTGTTTGACGCCTTATCTGCGCGATACGTTCAAGCAAATCTCCGCCCTGTTCGACATCAAGCAATGGAACAAGTCTGTAGCCTATTTCCATCTCTATAGTTTCTACATTCAAAAGTTCCATAACACTTTCACGTGTAGCTTTTTTCTTCTTTTTATTAACTTTTCCGCCTTTGCCATCTTGTTTTTGTGCTTCTTCTTTAGCTTTTTCTTCTTCAAGCTTTTGAGCAACAAGAGCTTTATTTTTACTGTAAGCAAGCCAACCTAAACCAATAGCTACACAAATAAATGGAATTGTAGGCATACCTGGAACCATACCAAGTAAAAACAAAAGAACAGAAACAATAGCCAAAACTATCGGATTAGAAAACATTTCTTTTTTAATGTCATCACTTAAGGAATCATCCTGACCGCTTGCACGAGATACAATCAAACCTGTTGAGAAAGATATTAACAAAGCCGGGAGCTGTGATACCAAACCATCACCAACAGTAAGAATAGTGAAAGTATTCAAGGCAGTCATAATATCCATTTTCATCTGCCAAAGACCAATAACAATACCAGCAAAAATGTTAACAACCGTGATAATAATACCTGCTGTTGCATCACCTTTTACAAACTTCGACGCACCGTCCATGGTACCGTAGAAATCAGCTTCTCGTTCAAGTTTTCTTCTTCTTTGTTTTGCTTGATCCTCGTTAATCAAACCCGAGTTTAAATCAGCATCGATAGAAAGCTGTTTACCGGGCATACTGTCTAACGTGAACCTTGCCGATACTTCTGCAACCCTTGTAGCACCGCCTGTGATTACCATAAAGTTAATAACTACAAGCAGAATAAAGATAATAAAACCGACAATGTAGTTGCCGCCGACAACAAATTGCCCGAATGAATTAATAACTTCACCTGCTGCACCGTGTAAAAGAATAAGCCTTGTAGAGCTAACGTTAAGACCTAATCTAAAAATTGTCGCCACAAGAAGTATTATCGGGAAAGAGGAATACTCCAAAGGCTCTTTTATAAAAAGGCATACAAGTAAAATTATTACGGAAAGAGATATATTTAACGTTAAAAGAATATCCAACAGCATTGGCGGCAAAGGTATAATCATCATAGCGACAATTATGACAATACCTATTGCCATTATAATATCGTTATTTTTTAGTAAACTGCTTAACGCACCTAAATTCATGCTTTGTTTTATTTACACTCTTTCCCAATTAAATCATAGCTTATATCAGCTTTTTTATCGAATTCTTTACCAAACTTAAATATTTTCAGGCAAATAGCAAAAAAATCTCATTTTATGGTTTATAATAACATCAAATTTGAAAGGGAATTTTATGGTTTCAGGCGCAAGTTTATTATCAACAATCCCAACTAATACTCAAAATTGGCAAACCCAAAGCAAAACACCTGTTATTGCCAGCGTTAGAGTGGGCGATATTGTAGGCGAAGAACAAAAACAAGACAACCGTTCTTTTATCACAAAATATATAGACAAACTCAAAGAAAATATGATTCAAAAAAGAATTAAAAAACTGGAAAGTATTCCGCCTGAAAAAAGAACACCTGCTCAACAGGCCGAATATGATGCCAATAAACAGTCAATGAATTATATGATATAATTCACATTAATACACAACGGGGATTAATAATGATTATAAAAACTTTTCCATTGGGTTTGGTTGGTGCAAATTCTTATCTTTTAATTGATAAAGAATCTAAGGAAGCCATTCTTATAGACCTTGGCGGGGATTTTACGCAAATTAAAAACGAGCTTGAAAAAAACAATGCAACACTGAAATTTATCCTAAACACTCACGGACATTTCGACCACATAATGGGTGAAAGAGATGCTCAAAATATTGTGGATGTTCCTGTTTTTATCCACGAAAACGACAAAAATATGGTAGAAAATTTACCAAAACAGCTTGAACGTTTCGGATTTCTTCAAAACGCAGAATCACCCAAAAATATAAAAACTTTTACTGAAAACGATACTTTTAAACTCGGTGATAAAGAAATAAAAGTAATCCATACTCCAGGGCATACCCCCGGTAGTGTATGCTTTTTAATAGATAAAAACTTGTTTTCAGGTGACACCTTGTTTTATACGTCTGTCGGCAGAACGGATTTTGAAGGCGGAAGCTTTAAAGAACTGAGCAACTCCATTAAAGAAAAGTTGTTTAAACTTGATGATGACATAACAGTTTACCCGGGTCATGACACAAAAACATCAATAGGTTACGAAAAAAAATATAACTGCTATTTCGGCTCTGATAATTTTTAATCGTTTTACACAACAATAGCCTATAAAAAATTGTGATAACTAAAAGCAGTCATAATGGCTGCTTTTTATTACTTGCCGACAGTCCAACGGAGTCCACCAGTGAGTGATATACCGTTACGTCCGCCGTTGTGTATCATCGCTTGTCCGAAAGCTAGGAATCTGTCTTTAAAGCGTTTTTGTACACCTGCTCCGTATTGAATGTACGGGTCAATACTCATCTCTGGTAATCTTACATCATTTGCTGTTACCTTACTGTCATCTAGCAAGTTCCATATCATTGCTACACTTAAATATGGTTGCCATCCGTTTTTAGTGTTTCCGATTAACTTGATTCCTGGGGCAAGTTGGATTGCGTTAAGTGGGTCGCTTTTTATTCTTACACCTGCTCCGTTTGTGTAATCAAATGTATTTACAAAGGTATATGATATTAAGAAGTTTGGTTGTAATATTATTCTTCCATCTTTAAATTCAAAGTTGTATCCTGTTTTGTTTCC
>CALVEI010000008.1 GCA_944326515.1 Candidatus Gastranaerophilales bacterium
GATAGGTCTTTGTCTAACTTCTGAATTTTCCTTTTCTTCTACCAAAAAATCATCTGCATCACGACCGATTAAAAATTTCATAAATGCGGGACTATACATTAAAGAACACCTTCACTTTCTACTTATATATATAAACACAAGCAGAGGTAGATTTTTTCATTTTCAGATAAAAAGTTTACAAAATTTTAACATAAACTTCACGATTAATAATGCAATTGTGAAATTAATCACTATTTTGCTTCTTCTTTTGAAAAACTATTTCGTATCCCATTACATCAAGGATTTCTTCAACATCTTTGTATTTAATAGAATCTCTGATTAGTTTTTGTGAAATTGTGTCAGGATTTATATATTTTTGTTTTTTTTCTGATAATGCCTCAGCCAATTTTTTTATTGTTAAATCTTCATTAGTCAGAAGATTTTTAATTTTTTTTCTTATCGACATAAAACACCTTTTTTAATAATTATCTTATATTTTTAATAGGAATTTGACATTTTTAAATTTTAAATGTAAGATATAATTTATTTTTATATGTAAACATTTAAAAATAACGTTTGCAATGAAACAAAAGTTAATAAAAAGGAGCGGTTATGACCGAAAATCTTGAAAAAATAAAAAAAGAGCTGGAATCCGTTGTTCACGAAATTTGGACGATAGCAAGTCTGACACATATTCTTAGAGATTCGCTGGAATATAACTGTGATATACGAAAAATTGATCGCATCTATCTTGCTAACACTCTTGTAAAATTTGCAGATGAGCAAAAATACAAGATTTCTGATATAAAAAAAGACCTTTTTGGCATATAAAAAAGACAGTTACTTTAATAACTGTCTTTTTATTTTGTTGTTATTTATCAAATACCGTTATTTTACAACAATGTTAACAAGTCTGCCTGGGACAACTATTGTTTTTACTATAGTTTTGCCTTCTATTGCTTGTTTAACTTTTTCGCTTTCTTTAGCAGCTTTTTCAAGGTCTTCTTTTGTTGATTCTGCATCA
The DNA here is from genome assembly GCA_944326515.1 of Candidatus Gastranaerophilales bacterium. Taxonomy (GTDB): domain Bacteria; phylum Cyanobacteriota; class Vampirovibrionia; order Gastranaerophilales; family Gastranaerophilaceae; genus Limenecus. The sequence goes on from CALVEI010000008.1 coordinate 1,004, forward strand.
ACTTCTACCTTGTCTTTAACTTTGCCGTTTACTTGAACAACCAGTGTGATTGCAGAAGTTTTTGCTAATTTATCTTCGTATTTTGGCCATTCTGATTCGTGAATAGATCCTTGACCGCCAATTTGATGATAGATTTCTTCTGTCAAATGCACTGTAGTAGGTGCCATAAGTTTTAGCAATGTAACAAGTGCAAAGCTCAATACGTTTTTGTCTTCATCTGTGTATTGAGTTTTCTTTGCAGTGTAGTCATATATTGCGTTAACAAACTCACGATATTTTGAAATTACAGTGTTAAACTGAAACTCGTTAGAAATATCTTGAGTAACACCTTTAATCGCAATATGTGTTGTTCTTACAAGGTCGTTGTTTTCTTTAGTTAAAGTTGCAACATCTTCAGGCAATTTGTAATCAAGGATTAAATTGTCTTGGTTAGATGCGAATAATCTCCAAACTCTGTTTAAGAATTTGTAACAGCCTTCAACACCTGCATCAGACCAGTCAAAATCTCTTGCCGGTGGTGAATCTGAAAGAATAAACAATCTTGCTGTGTCAGCTCCATAGTTTTCAAAGATTTCATCAGGGTCAACAGTGTTGCCTTTTGATTTTGACATTTTTGAACCGTCTTTTAATACCATACCTTGAGTTAAAAGGTTTTTAAACGGTTCATCAAAATCTACAAGACCCAAATCTTTTAACGCTTTAGTAAAGAATCTTGAATACAACAAGTGCAAAATAGCGTGTTCAATACCGCCAACGTATTGGTCAACAGGGAGCCATTTGTTAACAAGTTCTTTGCTAAACGGAGCATCTGCATTTTTTGCATCCGAGTATCTTAGATAATACCAGCTTGAGCAGATAAATGTATCCATTGTATCTGTTTCTCTTGTTGCTTTGCCACCGCAGCAAGGGCAAGTTGTTTCTAAGAATGTTTTAGATGTCAAAATCGGTGATTTGCCTTTTACGCTAAAATCAACGTCTTCAGGAAGTCTTACAGGTAACTGAGCTTCTGGAACAGGCTGCGGGCCGCATTTTTCGCAATAAACGATAGGAATAGGTGCGCCCCAGTATCTTTGTCTTGAGATTAACCAGTCACGTAATCTGTATTGAGTTTTAAACTCACCAAAACCACCGTCAACAGCTTTTTGTGTGATAGCTTTTTTAGCTTCTTCGTTTTTCATTCCGTTAAATTCGTTAGAATTTAAAAGAACACCCGGTTCTGTATAAGCTGCATCTTTGCAATCTGATGGATTTTCAGGGTTTTGGATAACAACCTTCATCGGCAGATTGTATTTTTTAGCAAAATCAAAATCTCTTTCATCGTGTGTAGGTACAGCCATAACAGCACCTGTTCCGTATTCTACAAGAGCATAATCTGCCGTCCATAATGGGAACTCTTCTCCTGTGAACGGATTGATACAGTGTGTACCAAGAGGAACACCCGTTTTTACACGTTCTGTAGAAAGTCTTTCGATTTCTGTCATTTTGCGAGCGTTAGCTCTGTATGCTTCAACAGCTTCTTTATTTTCCGGAGTTGTTAATTTTTCAATATCTTTGTATTCAGGTGCTACAACAAGGTAGGTAATACCGTGAACTGTGTCAGGTCTTGTTGTGTATACAGGAACTTCGAGTCCTTCGATTTCTTTAACTTTGAATCTGAAAATAGCACCTTCTGATTTACCAATCCAGTTTTTTTGCATTATTTTTACGCTATCAGGCCAGCCTTCGAGCTTATCAATATCTTGCAAAAGTTGTTCTGCATAATCGGTGATTTTTAAGAACCATTGTGACAAATATTTTTTCTCAACAACGCTGTCGCATCTCCAGCATTTGCCGTCGATTACTTGTTCATTTGCAAGTACTGTTGCACACTGATCGCACCAGTTAACAGCTGCTTCTTTTTTATATGCAAGACCTTTTTTGTATAGTTGTAAAAACAGCCATTGAGTCCATTTGTAGTAGTCAGGTTTGCAAGTTGCAACTTCTCTGTCCCAGTCATACATCAAACCGAGTTTTTTCAGTTGCATTTTCATATAAGAAATATTTTCATCAGTCCATTTTTCAGGGCTTTCTCCGTGTTGGATTGCTGCGTTTTCTGCAGGCAAGCCGAAGCTGTCCCATCCTATCGGGTGAAGCACATTAAAACCGTGCATTTTTTTGAAACGAGCAATTACATCAGTAATTGTGTAGTTTCTAACGTGTCCCATGTGTAATTTGCCTGACGGGTATGGGAACATTGATAACGCATAGTATTTTGGTTTGTCAGAATCATCGTAAGTTTTTCCAAAATTGTTATCTTCCCAAACTTTTTGCCAGTTTTTTTCAATTTCTTGAGGAAAATATTGTTCTTTTATCACTGTTTATCCACCTATATAATTAACCTACTGTTTAATTATAGTTAAAAAATAATTTATAACAAAATAAAAACTTGTTAACCAAGGGCTATCTGACAACATTTTAAATTATAATAACTTTTTCAGTCATAATGTATAAAATCCCAAGCTTTATTATTTTTATCTTTAAACAAATCTGTAATAAATAATATCTTTGCTGCCGTTTTATCAGAAATACTTGCATTTTCACATATGTCTGTAATTATTTCCAAAAATTCGTCAACTTCTGTTAAGTAGGTTTCAAAATTAAATATCGTGTCTGTAATTTTTTGTTTATTCATACGGTCTTATTTTTTAAAGCTTTACGTTTTTAAATTATTGTTTTAATTTTAAAACAATAATTTAAAAACATCAACAAAGATATAAAATATTATTTTAAAATTCAAATATTAGTATAATTTTTAATTATGAGCTTAGGAAATGAAATAAAAAAACTTGCGATAGACAATGCTGTGACATTAACACAGTTAGCTGAATACATCGGTGAGAAAAAACAAAAACCGTACTCTGTGCAAAATCTTTCAACAAAATTAAAAAAAGGTACTGCTAATTTTAATGAATTGGAAATGATTCTTGATAAATTAGGATATTCTATCAAGTTTGAAAAGAAATAAAAAACAACCTCTTTATTTTGTTAAAGAGGCTGTTTTTTCTGACTTATAATTATTTTACGCAAACACTTTGATTTTTAATCATTTGAACTAACAATTCATTTGCTTTTTGAAGTTGTACATCATTTTTGTTTTTTATGTCATCTTCTGTCAATTCAACTGTTACATCAGGAGCAATGCCCTTTTTATTTATATCTGTTCCGTTAGGTGTCAAATATTTTTGGATTGTGATGTTTGCACCGGAACCGCCCATAAGTTTATTAACTTCTTGAACCAAACCTTTACCAAAAGTGTTTTCTCCAACGAGTAAAGCACGTTTGTTGTCTTTCATTGCGCCTGAGAAAATTTCACTGGCAGAAGCACTGCCTTTGTTGATAAGAATTACGATTGGTTTGTCTGTTACATATTTTCTTGTAGCACGAGTGGTTTCTTTATAACCGTCTCTATCAACTGTGCTTACGATGATTCCACCGTCTAAGAACATATCTGAAATCAAAATAGCATTGCTTAAAAGTCCGCCAGGATTAGAACGAAGGTCAATGATATAACCTTTTTTATCTTTGTATTGGTTTAAAGCAGCCTCAAATTCTCCTGTTGCGTTTTTGCTGATAAAAGAACTGAGTCTTATATAACCCACGTTGTTGTCCAGCTTTGCTTTTTCAGGAATTTTTGTTGAAACAGATTTTATTTCAATTTCAGCACGTTTGATTTTATATTCTTTATTAGGTTGGTTTTTACGTTTAATCAATAGAGTTACGTATGTACCTTCTTCACCTCTTATGCTGTCTGCAGCCTTGTCTATAGTGATACCTTTTGTAGATTTGCCGTCAATTTCAAGGATTTCGTCTTCTGCTAACAAGCCTGCTTTTTCTCCGGGGGTGTCTTCTATAGGTGCGATGATAAGAAGTTTGCCTTCTCTCAAACCTATTTGAACCCCAATACCTTTTAATGACCCTTTGATTGAGCTTGTTTCATCTTCAAACTCTTTTGGGTCTAAAAATTTTGTATATGGATCGTTTAAGCTTGCAAGCATTGTTTGAATAGCTACGTAAGCGTCTTCATCAGTTTTTATTACTTTATCGTATTTGCATTTCCAACGTTTCCAATCTTGTTGGTTGTTGGTGTGATCAACATATTTTGAGTTTACAAGTTTCCAAACTTGGTCATAAAGTTGTTGAGGTGATGATGCAAAAACTCCTGCAGAGTTTGTGATTGCACCTGCAACTATAACCATAATAAGTGTTAATGCTGTTAACCAGTGTTTTTTTAATATAGTTTTCAAGACATATACCTCATTTTTCTTTTTAAACATTATAATATCATAAAGCTTGGCTTTTGTGGTATCGGATACTCAGCCCAATTACAAAATAACACCTGATAGTCTAATATATTAGACATTAGGCTGATAAAAAAGTTTCTTTACAGTTAAAATATTTTAAATTATTTCAAAATCAGTTCTTCAAGCGACGCTGTTAATAGCTTTTGACGGTAGTCGTAAATTTTTTGAAGCTCGTTTTGAAGTTCTTCAAACATTTCGCTTTCTTTTACTTTTGAAAATTCAACGGGGTGCAGAAAAGTAATCTTATATGTATTAACATTTTTGCCGAGAATTTCAAACATGCCTAAAGACTCGAGCATATCAAAACAGAGTTCTGTTACTTCGTCAGATATCCCTAAAAAATCTGATATGTCTGACAAGACAACTTCACCGTCTTTGGCGTTTGAAACATATTTAAGCATTCCTGAAATGTTTTTTATAAGTTCTTGTGGGTCAATATTTTGGTTGTTGTAGTTCATAAAATGCAAAACTTTTGCACCTGTTTTTTTAATTACTTCTTGCATAATAGCTTCGCTTGCAGGGTAATCAAAAAACATAACCTGAGAACATTGTGAAAGAGTTTTTCGTCCTCTGATAATTTCTGCTATTTTGTTATAATGCTTTAAATTATCTGAGATAGTTTTATTTTGGCTAAATATCTCTGTTGAAACTTTTGTCGTTGTCAAATAGTCGCAAATCTGCTGAAAGATATTTGTCTTTTTTCTGTGGTCATAAAATTTGAAATCTGAAGTTGTTTCTTTAATTTCAAATTCTGACTTGATATCTTGCACATCAAGCTGAATAGTTGTTATTCCGTTAAACACATTAAGTTTGGGATAAAAAACAACATCAAAAGTTTTGCCTTGCGGTATATTGAGTTCACTGTGGTTCCAAAAAACACATTCAAAAGGTTTGTTTTGTTCGTTTTCACAGAAGATTTTGAGATGGTTGTTTTTTTGTCCCATTGTGCGGAAATTATTTAAAATAAGATTTTTTGTAATGAATAACGGGTTTTTATTGCCTTCTCCAAACGGTTCCAATCTGGAGATTGTATCAATCAAATCTGCTGATATAAATGAAGAATCAATTTCTAAATCAGCTTCAATGCAAGGAACAAGCTTGCGTCCGTCCAATTGAATTTTGATAGTTTCGTTTAGAGCTTGTTTTACTGTTTCAAAAGAAGATTTTTTAGGGTCAAAAACCAACCCCGCTGCTTGTGAGTGCCCACCAAAGTATTCTAACAAGTTTTCGTTTTCTGCTATCGCATCTCTTAAGTGAATTTCAGGGATGCTTCTTGAAGAACATCTTATAAATCCTGTGTTTTCATCTTTTGTCATCAAAAATACGGGTTTGTAAAATTTTTCCACAAGTTTTGATGCAACAATACCTATGATACCTATGTGCCAGCCTTCTTTGTATAAGATTATACTTTCTGAAGGTGGTTCGTTTTGAAGCATTTCAATAGCTTCGTTGTACATATTGTCACACAAATCTTGACGGATTCTGTTAAGGTTATCAAGCTCTTGGGCGCAAAGGTCGATTTCCGCTTTGTTATCTGAAATCAAAAGTTTAATTGCGTTATCTACTGTATCAAGACGGCCTGCAGCGTTGATTCTTGGCGCTACACCAAATGCTATATTTTCAGATGTTATTCCGTTTTTTATATCGTATCCGCCAACACTCAAGAGCTTTGATAATCCGTAATGAGTGTCTTGTTCAATCAGTTTTATACCTGCTTCTACAAAACATCTGTTTTCATAAAGTATTGGAACAACATCAGCAACTGTACCTACTGCAACAAGCGGTAACAGTTCATTTGCAAAGTCATAGTCTTGTTTTTTCTCAAGTAATGCGCAAGCAAGTTTGAATGCGACCCCAACACCGGCAAGCTGATTTAGTGACTCTATTTCATCTACGCTAAGGTCTTTTTTTAACGAGTTAAAGGCTTTAGGATTGATTATTGCAAAAGCTTCAGGTAATACTTCGGGGGCTTCGTGGTGGTCTGTAATTATCACATCCACCTTAAAACCGTTTGCAAAGTTAACTTGTTCTACGTCGCTTATCCCACAGTCAACAGTGATGATAAGTTTTGCTTTATGCTTTGCAATCAGTTTTACAAGAGCTTTTGAATTTAGCCCGTGGTTTTCGTTCTCACGGTTAGGAATATAAAACTCAACGTTGGCGTTTAGGTGGCTGAGCGTTTTATATAGAAGAGAAGTTGATGTTACTCCGTCAGCATCAAAATCGCCATAGATAATTATTTTTTCTTGAGTTTCTATAGCAGAAAATATACGTTCTGCAGCTTTTTCCATATCTGTAAAAACAAAAGGAGAGGTTATTTTCATAGAGGAGGGTGTTAAAAATTCTTTTATCTTTTTAACGTTGTTTATGCCTCTTTGCACAAGCAATCGGGCAAGAAGTTTGTTCCCTGCCGCATCGATTAATTCTTGTGATGGCTCAATAAGTTCCTTTGTCTTCCAGATTTTATCCATATTGATTGTCAGATATTATTCGTTATCTTCTGTTTCTTCGTCGTCTTGTTCGTCTTTATCTTCTTTGATTTTATCAACAACCATTTTTGCCATTTCTTTAGCTACTGCTTTTTGCACCGGTAATGGGCTGTTTTCAAGCATGTTGATGGCTGTTCTTACTGTTGTATCAAGATCATACCATCTGCTTTTGCCTTTTTCCACAAGACCGTCTTCAACAGCTGTCATCATATCTTCTACGCCTGTGAAGGTATGTTCTGCAATATTGTGTTCGATGATAATTTTGATGAGGTTTAGTGCAACTTTGATTTGCGTTTCATCATCTGATTTTTCTAAAGTTCTCATTGACTTAGACAAAATAGGGTCTTTGTCGTACCATCTGCGATAGTTGTGGCTGTACTCTTCTTTCATACTTCTCTCCTTTTTATAATTATGATTTTTTAAATTGAACGCCTTTTCCGCTTTTGGGGTATTCCCAATTAATATGTTTACAAGCTATTCTGCACGCTCCGCATTCGAGGCATTTTTCGTAGCTTACGGTAAGTTTATTTTCTGTCTCGTTATAGCAGTAAACGTTTGCCGGACATATAATTGTACAGGTTTTTTCAAGACATTGCAAGCATTTTGATTGATCAGGATTCAAATGGCATTGTGAATCTGTTTTGTATTTAAGCTTGAATAATTTGTCTTCTATTTTTTCAGGTAATTTTTCACTCATAATTATTGCCCAATCAATCTACTTTAATATGTCAAACATAACCTTTACTGCTGCAAAACCATCTTTAAAAAGCTCTGCAAGGCTGCGTTTTGTAAAAAAATGTTTTGCAAACTTTTGGAATTTGCCTTTCTTTTCTACCCCGTCTGCCGTTGTAAATATTTCCAAAAACTCGTTAAGCTTGTTAGAGTAGTACCCTATAGAGTTTGTTCTTTCTGTTAAAGTTTTAACAACGTTTTTGTATGTTCTTAAATCTTTTAGAATAAAGCTGTTATCAAGTTTTTTCTTGTATAAGCATAGTATGTTTTGAGAAAAATCATTTTTAGCCAACGCTTCAAGGGCGGTTTCTCCGGCATACTTGCCGCTTATCATAGCAAAGTTTGTCCCTTCAAAATGAACGTTATTAACAAGCATTGCAGCATCGCCTGTAACCATTGCGCCGTCTGTATAAAGTTTTGGCAAGCAGTTGTATCCGCCTTCAGGAATCAAATGTGCGGAATATTCAAGAAGTTCTCCATCTTGTATAAGGTCTGCTACAAAAGGATGTTTTTTCATTTTTTCAAGGAGTTCGTACGGCTTTGTTTTATTATTTTTTAAATCTTCTAAAGATACCCCAAGCCCTACTGCAACAGAATCTTTGTTTGTATAGATAATACCCATTGCAAACAGGTCTTTTAACGGGCCTCCAACGAGCTCCATTGCACAACCTGTTTGATTTATTAACCCAAAACGCTGGTCAATAACTTCTGATGGTAATTTTATGACTTCTTTTACTCCCATAAATACGTTTTTGAGCTTAATATCTTTCCTCAAACCTATTTGTTTTGCTAATAAAGAGTTGACACCGTCGGCAATAATAACAACATCTGCATAGTATTCTTCAACATCTGTTCTTATTCCGATGACTTTGCCTTCTTTTACAATAAGTTCTTTTACAAGCGTGTTAGGTGCGTAATAAACGCCTTCATTAATTGCTTGTTCTACACACCATTTGTCCCAGTTTGCCCTTGTGATGATAAAAGCATTTTCCTTATGCGCTGGATTTTTATATGAAACAGTTGTTGAGTCATTTTCTGACATAATTACATAACTGTGGGTTGATACAAATCTTTCGATAGGGGATTCTTTATAGTTTGGAAATACTTCTTGTGCTGCGTGAGAGTAGATTACACCGCCGTACATATTTTTTGCTCCTGCAAAATTTCCACGCTCAACAAGCACAACATTTTTGCTTCCACGTGCTACCGTTACCGCTGCAGAAACTCCTGCCGGTCCCGCTCCAACAACTATAACGTCTGTTTTATTTTGTTGATTTTCTTGCAACATATTTTACAAAACTCCCCAGTATGCTACTCAATTATACTATTAAACTGTGGTTTCCCGCAATAAACCTTTTGTCGTAAACTCGTTATCGTTGAAATTTTTTCTAAAAAATATTAGAATGAGTTTTCAAAGAAAAAGGAGTTTTATATGAATAAAATAACAATATATACATCAGAAATGTGTCCATATTGCATTAAGGCAAAAAAGCTTTTAAAAATGTTGAATTTGGATTTTGAAGAAATTAACAGCGATGGCAATTTTGATGAAATGTGTGAAAGCTTAAGCCAAAAATATAATCGTCCAGGAATTTCTACGGTTCCTCAAATTATAATAAATGATCACTACATTGGTGGATATGACGATTTAGAACATTTGTACAAAACTAAAAAATTGGATGAGTTTTTAAAATAAGCTAATAAAAAAAAGACCTGAGACTTTAATCTCAGGTCTTCTTTTTTAGGTTGTAACGCCTTTAGTTTATATTTAGGCATACTATTTACAACCGAGTGTACCTTCTTCTTCTTTGCTGTGTTTGAATTCGATTACAGCTTGAGCTGCAGCAAGTCTTGCTTGCGGAACTCTAAACGGTGAGCAAGATACGTAGTTCAAACCTATTCTGTGGCAGAACTTAACAGAAGCAGGGTCGCCGCCGTGTTCGCCGCAGATACCGCGTTTGAGGTGTGGTTTTACTGTTAATGCTTTGTCTAAAGCCAATTTCATTAGTTGACCTACACCCTCTTGGTCTAAAGTTTGGAATGGGTTAGAAGGTAAGATTTTGTTATCTACATATTTTTGTAAGAATTTACCTTCTGCGTCGTCTCTTGAATAACCGAATGTCATTTGAGTAAGGTCGTTAGTACCGAATGAGAAGAACTCTGCATATTCTGCAATTTGATCAGCTGTCAATGCAGCACGTGGAATTTCAATCATTGTACCAATCATATAGTCAACGCCAACGCCTTTTTCTGCCATAACTTCTTGAGCAACACGTTCAGCAACAGCTTTTGCTTCTTTAAGTTCGTTTACGTGTCCGACAAGAGGAATCATAACTTCTGGTTTTACATTCAAACCTTCTTTTTTCAAATCACAAGCTGCATAGAAGATAGCTTTTACTTGCATTTCGTTAATTTCAGGGAATGTAAGACCAAGACGGCAGCCTCTAAGACCCATCATAGGGTTAGATTCCGACATTTTTTCTACAAGGTGAAGCATTTCTTCATCTTGTGCATAGTCTTGATTCAACGCCTTTTTAGTTGCAACCGTTGCAATTAACTCTTCTTTAGAAGGTAAGAATTCATGAAGAGGTGGGTCTAAAAGACGGATTGTCATTGGTTTGTCGCCTAATGCTTTGAACATTTCGTAGAAATCTTGGTATTGCATTGGAAGCAAATGATCCAATGCTTCTTTTCTTTGTTCTGTAGTTTCTGCGATAATCATTTTTTGAACCCAAGGTAATCTTTCAGGGTCCATGAACATGTGTTCTGTTCTGCAAAGACCAACGCCTTCTGCGCCCATTTCTAACGCTTTAGCAACGTCAGCTGGTGTATCTGCGTTAGCACGAACGCTTAACAATTTAACGTCGTTTACCCATTCAAAGAGTTTTTTGAAGTTGTCATCCAATGTTGGAGGAACTAAATGTACTGAACCTTCAAATACCTCGCCTGTACCACCGTCAAGAGAGATTATATCGTTTTCGTGGTAAACTTTTCCGCTACCATCTGTTAAAGTACCGTTTTTGAGGTCGATTTTTAGGTCTTCACAACCTGCAACACAAGGTTTACCCATACCTTTAGCAACTACGGCTGCGTGAGAAGTCATACCGCCTCTGAGTGTTAATACACCTTGAGAAGCAATCATACCGTGGATATCATCAGGGCAAGTTTCTAAACGAACGAGGATAACTTTTTCGCCGTTTTTGCCCCTTTCAGCAGCTTCTTCAGTATCGAATACGATTTTACCAACAGCAGCACCAGGTGAAGCTGCAAGACCTTGAGCAATTTTGTGAGCTTCTTTTTTAGCTGCAGGGTCAAAGTCAGGCAAAAGAACTTGGTACAATTGGTTAGGGTCAACAAGTTCGATAGCTCTTTCTTTTGTAATGATACCTTCTTCAGCCATTTCAACAGCAATTCTTACAGAAGCTTTTGCAGTTCTTTTACCGTTTCTTGTTTGCAAGATATAGAGTTTACCTCTTTCAATTGTAAATTCCATATCTTGCACATCTCTATATCCTGCTTCAAGTTTTTTAGCAATATCAACATATTGTTTGTACTGTTCAGGCATTTCTTTTTCTAAATCTGCGATAGGATGAGGTGTTCTGATACCGGCAACAACGTCTTCACCTTGAGCGTTTGTTAAATATTCACCGTAGAATTTGTTTTCACCTGTAGACGGGTTTCTTGTGAAGGATACACCAGTTGCACAGTCATCACCCATGTTACCAAATACCATTGTTTGAACGTTTACTGCTGTTCCGTAGTTATGGTCAATTTTGTAGTGGTTTCTGTAAGCAACAGCACGAGGAATATTCCAAGAACGGAATACAGCTTCAATAGCTTCTTCTAATTGAACATAAGGATCTTGAGGGAATTCTTTGCCTGTTTCTGCTTTAATTAAAGCTTTATAAGGTTCGATCAAAGATTTCCAATCTTCGGCAGTAAGATCAACGTCTTGTTTGTAACCTTTTTCTTCTTTAATTTTATCGATATATTCTTCAAACTTCATTCTTTCAATGTCCCACGCAACAGAGCCGAACATTGTTAAGAAACGACGGTAAGAGTCATAACAAAAACGAGGATTGTTTGTAAGTTTTATCATACCTTCTACGGTTTGATCGTTCATACCAAGGTTTAAAATAGTTTCCATCATACCTGGCATGGATAATCTTGCACCTGAACGAACAGAAACAAGAAGCGGGTTTTCCGGATCACCGAATTTTTTGCCTGCTTTTTCTTCAACTTTTTTCAAAGCTTCTTTTACTTCATCCATTACGCCAACAGGCATTCTGTTACCGTGGTTGATATAATCCATACAGGTTTCTGTTGTGATTGTTAAACCTGGAGGAACAGGAAGCCCTAAATGGGTCATTTCTGCAAGGTTTGCACCTTTACCACCCAGAAGATTACGCATCTCTGCATTACCTTCTTCAAATAACCATACTCGTTTTTGTGTCATAGTTTGTCTCCTTTTAATAAACTGAGTATATCGTGTTTTTTATTGAAACCATTAATTTTGCACAGTTCTAGACTAGCATATTTTTTCAAAATACACAATCGATTTTTGCGCTAATAACGCTTCTAAAAGCGGAATCAGTTGTATAAGTGACAAGCAACCTGAGAATTGTCTGGGCATCTTGATTTAGGGATATTGCTCAAACAAATATCCATACAGTCTTTGCATCTTGGGTGAAAAGGACAACCTGATATATCGTCTGTAATAGATGGTGGATGACCTTCGATTGTTTGAACGGTTTCTGTATTTATGTCTAAAATTACGTTTAATAAAGCTTTCGTATATGGGTGTTTCGGGTTGTTGAAAAGTTCTTTGTTTGAAGCGTATTCCACGATTCTGCCTGCGTACATTACTGCTATTTTGTCTGCATTTTGGGCAACTACTCCAAGGTCATGAGTAATAAGAATTAATGATATATTATATTTTTCTTTTATTTCTTTTAATATGTCCATAATTTGGGCTTGGACCGTTACATCAAGTGCTGTTGTAGGCTCGTCTGCTATTATTATTTCTGCATTACAAGCCAGTGCCATAGCGATGATGACACGTTGTTTCATTCCTCCGGAAAATTCGTGAGGATAGGCTTTCATTTTTTCTGTTGCATCAGGGATTTTTACTCTTTCAAGTGCTTTTACCGCAATATCAAAAGCTTCTTTACCTTTTACTCCTTGGTGCAGTTCTATAATTTCAAGCAGTTGATTCCCGATTGTATATAGCGGATTCAAAGATGTCATCGGGTCTTGTGGAATTAGAGCAATCTTTTTGCCTCTAATTTTCTGCATTTGTTTCTGATTGAAACTTAAGAGATTTTGCCCGTTATAGAAGATTTCTCCGCTTTTTACCCTTGCAGTCTCGGGTAAGAGTTGCAAGATTGACATTGTTGAAATAGTCTTTCCGCATCCGGATTCTCCAACAATAGCAAGTGTTTCTCCTTTTTGAAGATTAAAACTGACATCATAAATAGCCTGTCTGAATCCGTCAGAGAGGTCAAATCCGATGTTTAAATTTTTAACTTTTAGTATATTGGTCATTAAATATCAATAACACCTGTATAAACGTATTGGGCTTCTCCTGTCATAAATACATCAAAATCTGTATTTTTAGAATTGCCTGCCCATTCAATAGTCAAGACTCCACCTGGTAGATTTACGTTAACCTTTTTATCACACAGATCATTTAATATTGCAGCAACCACGCTTGCGCAAGCCCCAGTACCACAAGCTAGAGTTATTCCGCAGCCTCTTTCCCAGACAGCTACGTCTATTTCGCTTCTGCTTTTTACTTTAACAAATTCAACGTTTGTTTTTTCGGGGAATAGGTTGTCATGTTCAATAGCGTCGCCATATTTTTTGGCAAGCTCGTGGATATCTTCATCATCTTTTACAAAAATTACACAGTGAGGGTTGCCCATGCTTATTGCATTAACAACAAACTTTTTAATGCCGTCCCACAAAGGATAATTCAAATTTTTTGTACCTTTAAACGGTATTTTTTCAGGTTCCAATATTGGATTACCCATATTAACTTTTACTCTTAAATCTTCAAGCACTTCAGGAACAATTTTGCCTGCACCGGTGTGAACAGTGAACTTTCTTTTGTTTACTATTTTTTTGTCGAAGCAAAATCTTGCAAAACATCTCATACCGTTTCCGCACATTTGTGCAGTAGAACCGTCTGCTTGGTAGAAAAGCCATTCTAAATCAGAATAAGTTTTTGGATTTTCAACAGGCACAAAAATACCGTCGGCGCCTATTCCAAAATGTCTGTCACAAAGTTTAACAGCTATTTGGGGGAATTTTTCATCAATTTTTTTATATTCGTTGTATTCCATTAAAATGAAATCGTTGCCTGCACCTTGCATTTTTGTGAATTTTACTTGTGTCATAAATCTTATCCTGTTTTGTGTACGAACAAATTATAACATATTTTTCAGTTTGCTAATATGCCATAATACTATGTTTGGAATATTTTTTACCAATTTATAATTTGTGCTAAAATTAGTTTATTGATTAGTAATATATTAAGGAAATTGAAAATATGGTTTCACAAGCAATTAGAGACAAATATGAAGTTGTAATCGGGCTTGAAGTTCATGCTCAGTTAAAAACAAAATCAAAAATATTTGCACCTGATTCTACAGAATTCGGTGCAGAACCAAACAGTCATACAAGTACAATTACATTAGGTATGCCTGGTGTATTGCCTGTTTTAAATAAAGAATGTGTTAATATGGGCATACTTTTGGGTTTGGCTTTGAATTGTGAAATCCCAGAAAGATGTAAATTTGACAGAAAACAATACTTTTATCCTGATTTGCCGAAAGGATATCAAATATCTCAATATGACCAACCTATTTGTGTCAACGGCTACATAGATATTAAAGGTAAAAGAATCGGTATTACTCGTGCTCACCTTGAAGAAGATGCCGGTAAACTTGTACACGCAGGTGCTGACGGCTTGGCTGGTTCTTTATATTCTCTTGTTGATTTGAACAGAGCCGGTACTCCGCTTTTAGAAATTGTTTCTGAACCAGATATGCGTTCTTCTGAAGAAGCAAGAGCATATATGGAAGAATTAAGAAACATTGTACGTTACATTGGCGTTTGTGACGGTAACCTTGAAGAAGGTTCAATGAGATGTGACGCCAACGTTTCTGTTATGCCAAAGGGTTCTGATAAATTCGGTACTCGTGCTGAGATTAAAAATATTAACAGCTTCTCTGCATTGCAAAGAGCCATTGAATACGAAATCGACAGACAAATCGAAATTGTTGAAGACGGCGGCGAAGTAGATCAGGAAACAAGACTTTGGGACGATAACCAAAAAGTTACCAAAACAATGAGAAGCAAAGAAGATGCTAACGATTATCGTTACTTCCCTGAACCAGACTTAATGCCTGTTGAAATTTCAAGAGAATGGGTTGAACAGGTTAGAAAAACAATGCCTGAGCTTCCTGAAGCTAAACGCAAAAGATATGAAAGCCTCGGATTGAGTGCTTATGATGCAAATGTTATGGTAGAACAAATGGAAACAGCATTGTTCTACGATAAAGTACTTGAATTGGGTGCTGATTACAGAACAGCAAATAACTTGCTTGTAGGTGATATTACAGCTTATTTAAAAGAAAATAATATGAATATCAACCAAACAAAATTGACTCCTGAGCATCTTGCTGAGTTGGTAAATCTTATTACAAAGGGTACTATCTCTAACAACATTGCTAAAAAGATTCTTCCACAAATGCTTGAAAATGGTGCTAAACCTCAAGAAATTGTTGAAAAACAAGGTTTGAGCGTTATATCTGATGAAGGCGCTATCAAAGAACTTGTTGAAAAAGTTGTTGCAGCAAATCCTTCACAAGTTGAGGCTTATAAAAACGGTAAAACTAATTTGATGGGATTCTTTGTTGGGCAAATTATGAAAGAAACTAAAGGCAGAGCTAATCCTCAGATTATTAACAAGCTTTTAAACGAAGCTTTAAATAAATAATTATAGATAATTACTATAAACAATTTTTGTAAGGGGGCGAAAGCCCCCTTTTTATTGCCCCCAAGAGAATTGTAAACAATTGTAACAGATATAACAAATATTGAAATCGTATATAAAAATTTGTTTTTATATATATGTGTGTATTTAAAATAGGTGTAAGCAATGACAGTATCTGGTATCAATGGTGTAAATAATACTCAAGGAACAGCTCCAACAAGATCAACATCCGCTCCAGAAGAAAATAATGAGTTATTTGAAACTGAAGAAATGACAGAAGCTGAACAAGCTGAAAGAGATAAACAAAGAGCTTTGTTAGAAGCTCAATTGGCTCAATTGCAAGCTGAACTTGAAGAACTTATTCAAGAAAAAGCAGAAAAATTGTCTTACAATAAAGAATTAGAAGCTCAAATTAAAGCTTTACAAGCTCAAAAAGCTAGCCTTATAGCTCAAATTGAAGCAAATAATGAAGCTATAAAAGAAAATGAAGAAGAAATTAAAGAAAATCAAGCTAAAATTGAACTTGAAGAAGCAGAAATTGAAAAATTAAAAGAACAATATGACAAAAAAACAAAAGAAGCTGATGCTTTAAACAAACAAATCAGCGAAATGATTGCTGAAATTATAAAAGATTCTGAAGAAGAAGTAGAAAACGCTAAAAAGAAAATTGAAGAAGCAACTGAAGAAGCTAACCAAAAAGTTCAATCAGGTGAATTGACAGAAGAAGAAATTGCTCAATATGTTGCTGATAAAGTTGGAATGCCTTCAATTTCCGGTAACACAGCAAGCTTTAGTGCAATCAGCTCTATGATGTCACAAGTTAAATCATTGATGAATGAAGCAAACGGCTATACTTCTCAAATGGCACAAAGATATGAAAATATTAATTTGTATCAAGCAAATATCAGCAAAGCTGTTGCAGAAAATAAAGTATTAGTAAAAAGCAACGAAAATTTGAAAAAACAAGTTAAAGATATCAATTCACAAATTGCAGTTGTAGGAGCAGAACAATCTTCTGTAAATGGCGAAATTGCTAAAATAAACCAACAAATTGCAAATAAACAATCTGAAATACAATCTGTTCAAGGTCAAATTGATGCGTTAGATGGTAAAGATTCTTCAGATACAACAGTTGATTATGAACCTGAAGAACCTCAAGCTCCCGAACCAGATTACACAGATGATAACAATGATTATACAGAAACAGACGAAATAGAAACTGTTCAAGCAACTACTACAAATCCATTTGTGGCTATCTCCTTCAACACTGCTAGCTATTCTAGCATGTTAGATGCATTAGGTGCAGCAGTATCAAACAACGAACAATCTTTCAGAAATGCTCAAAGCACAATTACTGAAAACAAACAAAATATCAGAAATATGTTTGAAGAAATCTGGGCACAAGCATCTCAAAACAGAGAAAAAGATACAGATGATGAAAACAACAATGAAGAAGACAAGAAGAAAAATATCTTTGAAGGTGTTCGCGGTTAATAATCAAGCAGACAGTATATAAAAAAAGCTCCGTTGTTTCTTAACGGAGCTTTTATTTTATTGTTATTAATGTATAAACATTTTTTTGAATTCAAAAACAGTTTATACGTTTTGTTCTTTGTTTTTCTTTAAGAAAGGATTTGAATCAAAAAGGTTTAAACCGCCATTTTGATAGTTTTGAATAAAGTTAGCAGTAGATGCAAGTGTTTGGTTTAATGCTGCGCTTTCTTCTGCAGTCATTTTACGTTTACTTGATGTTTCTTCTGTTGCAGCATTATTTTTGAAAGCGTTGCCGATTGATTGCATTCCACCCATACCTTGATTAAAAAGATTCATTGCTGATTGGAATTTGTTGTTTCCATTGGAAGCTTTTTCACTTGCTGCTGCACCGATAGCGCTGCCTTCTTCGCCTTCTTCAAGTCTTTTTAATGTATCATCTAATTGTTTGCTTAATTCTGAAGATTGCTTTTGTACGTCAGCTTTAACAGCTTCATATTCAGTCTTTTTAGCTTGCAATTCTGTTTGTGCTGTTTGTAATTCTTCTTTTGCTTTGCTAAGGTTTTGATTAGCAGTGTCTAATTTTTGTTGAGCTTGTGTAAGGTCTTTTTCTGCTTTTTGAAGAGCCTTTTCATCATTCTCTAGTTGTGCTTTTGCTTTATCTCTTTCAGCTGTAGCAAGTTCTTTTTCTGCAGTTGCTTTTTCTAATTCGGCTTTTGCTACTTGAAGTTTTGCCTCAGCTGCTTTTTCAGCTGCTTCTGCTGTCGCAAGTGCTGTTTGAGCTGCAGCTACTGCTGCAGCAGAGTATGGTGATGCACTTTGTGCTGCAGAAAGTGCTGATTTTGCTTGTGTTACTGATTCTTTTGCACTTGTTAATGTAGCTTCTGCAGATGACACATTTTCTTTAGCTGTTTTTTCAGCTGCTTCTGCTTGTTTTAAAGATGTTTCTTTTGCTTCTAAAGTAGCTTTTTGAGTATCTACTTTAGCTGATTTTTCATCTTTTGCTACTTCTGCACCGTCTTTTACGCCTTGTGCTTCAGTTTGGCCTTCTGTTGCTGTTACAACGCCTTGTTCTTTAGAGCCAACGACACCTTCTGCACCGTTAACTGCTTGGTTTGCTGTTGTAACACTGTTTGCGGCGTCAGGTGATGATGCTAAATTATCAACACCGTTTTTGGCCGCTTGAACAACACCTACGTCGTTGCTGTTAACTGCAGCGTTGCCTTCTTCAATTTCTGCGTCAGTGCCTGAACCTGTTGAAGATGTTGGTGCAGGTGTTCCTGAACCGTAAGCAACATCAGGGGTTACATAGTTTTGGTTATGAGATGAAAAAGAAACGTCATCTCCTATACCCCAGTTGCCATTGCCGTTTAATCCGACATCAACTTTTGGTACTTCAACAGCATAAGATGTGTTAAAATTTAAAAGTTTTTTAAAATCTATTTTTAATTTGTCTTGATTATTGCCAAAGCTTACACCGTCGCCCATTTATATGCTCTCTTTCTTACTTTTTTACTCTCTATATAAATAAAAACCTTTTGTAGCAAGTAATTGACAGTAAAGTATATACTTTTTATATATTATTTACATAAGTTTACAATTGTGTCTTTTTGTAAATATGATGCGCTTTTTTAGCAAAATTTTTTGTGTTTTTGACTTTAAGAAGATGTAACTTAGTGAGGTGTCGTATGAAATTATCAGATATTAACAAAGCATTCAAATTAAACACTTATACAAAAACTGTTAAACCATTTTTTAAAGAACAGATAAAGAATGCAAAAACTTTGTCAAAAGACACTTTTGAGTTTGTTAAAAACAACCCTAAAAAGATTGGTAAATATGCTGCAGTCGGCTTGATGATTGCTTCTGCAGGTACAGCTCTTGTAAAGACAATCAAGGATTATTTGAATGTAAAAGCACAAAATAAAATTCTTGCTAATTTTGTGGTTATGCAGAAAAAGTCTAATGATGAATTAAAAGATTATATCGGTGTTCAAAAAGAAATTATTGCTGGCAAAGATGAAACAATCGATGCTCAGCAAAAAATTATTGAAGACCTTAAAAAATAAATTTTAGCCGAAACCTATTATAAATTAATAAAAAGCTTTCTAAGATAAAGTTAGCATATTTTATTTAGAAGGCTTTTTTTATATGATTAGACAATGGAAAAAGATGAAAATTTGAAAAATGAGAGCCTGAATAAAGTTGTAATTTTTGCATCTTTTTATATTGCAGGAGTAATAAGCTTTTTTACTCATACAGAGATTTTTGTTGCATTGTTCCTTTTAGTTTTGACATTGTTTGGATTAATCAAAAATTTAATTTCAAACAAATCTGCAATTATTTTTTATTTGATATTTATTGTTGCTCTTATAAATTGTCATTACCAAATTAAAAATCACGATGATTTATCAAAATTTATTTCTTCAAAAGCTGTTATTACCGGTACTGTGCTAAGTATTCCGACAACTAATAATGCAGAAAAAACAAAATTCTATCTAAAAGCGGAGTCAGGTACTTTTGATGGAATTAAGGTAAATAATCTTAATGCCAAAACTATTGTTACTCTTGTGGATACACAAGAAAATATTTCTAAGATTAAAATTGCCGATAAGATTGAATTGAGAGGAAAATTAAGAAAGCCGATGAAGGCTAAAAATCCTTCTCAATTTGATTATTCAAACTATTTGAAAAATCATGGGGTTTTTTCTACCTTTTATGTGAAAAAGAGCGGTTGGGAAATATTGCAGGCACCGGATAGCTTTTGTGGTAGGTTTCTTCAAAAACTTAATGATACAAGAACAAACATATTGAGTCATCAAAAGAAGTATGTAAAAACTCCTAATATTGAGGTTCTTGGAGGAATTGTTTTTGGTGATGATGCAATTAATCCTCCTGATTATATTAAAGATTCGTTTATCAACTCAGGTTTGTTGCATATATTAGCTGCATCAGGTATGAATGTTTCAATCATTTTCGGGTTGTGGTATTTTATCGGTCGTCGCTTGAGGTTAAATTATCATTTGGTAGTTTTGACTGGTGCGTTGCTTGTTGCTTTTTATACTTTGATGACTGGTATGGGGCCTTCTGTTTTGAGAGCTGCAATTATGATTGAGTTTATAATCTTGGGTAAATTAATTGACCGAAGTGCAAATAGCATATCTTTAATTTTTTTAGTCGCTTTTTTGATGTTGTTGTACGATCCTCGAATGATAAATGATGTGGGCTTTCAGTTATCTTTTGTAGTAACTTTCGCCCTTATATTTTATTGTCCGCCTGTGTTGAGTGAAATAAAAAACAAAATTGTTGAAGTAATATGTGGTGCAATTTTGATTCCTTTTGCCGCTCAGTTGTGGGCAGCACCTATACAGATGTTTTATTTTAATACTTTTGCAACTTACTCAGTGTTAGCAAATCTTGTAATATCTCCTTTTATCGGTGTGATAAGTTTTCTTGGATTTTTAAGTTCAATTCTTGCAATGATACCGGTAGAAATTTTTGCTGATAAAGTTTGTATGATATTTTCGTGGGTACTAAATCCCGTTGTAACTGTGGTTGTAAAAGTTTCTGATTATTTTGCTGTTTTACCGAATTCGTTGTTAACTACTGTACATCCCGATATATTTCAAATTATTTTGTACTATTCAATATTGTTAATTGTCGGATTTTTGATAAAAGAAAAATTTACTAACAAAAAACTTTTTGGCACTGTACTGATATTATTTATGCTTTTTGTTGTGTCTTTTGCTAAAATCGATAAAAAAGAACTTGAGATAATTGTTTTTGATGTTGGTAATGCTGACAGCTTTTTGATAAAAACGCCAAATAACAAATACATTATGATAGACACAGCTCATGGAGTTTTGGAAGGTTCTTTGTCCTCTTTTTCTCAGGCAGATGCAATAATGAATAAATATATGAAAGACAGGGGAATAAAAAATCTTGAGCTTTTGTTGTTGACTCATTTTGATTCTGACCACTCAGGCGGTGCGGTTGATATTATGCAATCAACAAATGTAAAAAAGGTTGTTTTAAATAAAAATAACGATAATTCTAAAACAACTAAAAAGATTTATGACTATTTAAATAAAAATAAAATTAATACTGTTTATGTAGAAAATAAAAAGGTTTTATATAACGAAGAAAATCTCAATTTAACCACATATAATCCATATTTTAAAAATAACAAAAACGATAACGATAATTCTACAGTCTCTCTTTTATCGTACAAAAATTTTGATATGTTGTTTATGGCCGACGCCGGGGTTAAAAGTTTTAATAAAATCAAAAAAGATTTAAGAAAAAATGATATAGAAATTTTAAAATCAGGCCATCACGGTGCGAACAATACCGTGTCAAAAGAAATGTTAAAAGAGATAAATGCGGATAACGTGATAATTTCCACGGGTTACAATTCTTACGGACATCCGACCAAACAAACTTTAAAGACTCTCTCAAAAAGCAATGTCAAAGTATATAGAACAGATATTGATAATGCGATAAAAATCACAAGTGACGGCATAAATTATAAAATATACAAGTATGATACAGTAAAAAGAAAATTTGTTTTAGACACGGAAAAACCTTGTATTACTGCGATTAAGCCTGCTGGTAATTAAGATTGGTCTGTTATATAATCTTACTGATCAGATTTGAATAAATTCAAGAAAAGGAATAAAAATGAGCGCAAACAATATTGCAAAAAAGAAGGGCCGTATCGTTACAGGTATGAGACCAACAGGAAGACTGCACCTCGGTCATTATCTTGGTGTGTTAAAAAACATGGTAAAACTTCAAGAAGAATATGAATGTTTCTTTTTTGTAGCTGATTGGCACGCTCTTACAACAAAGTTTGATTGCACAGAAAATCTTGTTGATGACACAAGAAATGTTGTCTTAGACTGGTTGGCTGCAGGTATTGATCCTGAAAAAGCAGATATCTATATTCAATCTCATTTGCCGCAAACTTCAGAACTCCATATCTATTTGAGTATGATTACGCCTCAAAACTGGGTAGAACGTGACCCGACCCTTAAAGATTTGGCCAAAATGCTCAGAAATGGCGAAGACGATGCTAAACCTAATATTTCATACGGATTTTTGGGCTATCCTGTTTTGATGTCTGCAGATATTCTTACATTTAATGTTGACTATGTACCTGTTGGTATAGATCAGGTTGCACACATCGAAATTACAAGAGATATAGCAAGAAGATTCAATAATATTTATAAAACAGAACTCTTTAAAGAAGCAAAACCGATGTTGACCAATATCCCTATGCTAAAAGGTGTTGACGGTCAAAAAATGGGTAAATCTTTCCATAACGATATAAAAATTTCTGATGATGAAGAAACAACAACAAAGAAAATAATGAAAGCAATAACAGACAGAAGCCGTGCAAGAAAAGATGACCCTGGTCACCCAGACAAGTGCGAAGTTGCTTTTGAATATTGGAAAGCATTTGCTTCTGAAGAAAAAGTTAAACAAGTTCAAGAAGAATGTATTGCAGGCAAACGCGGTTGTGCAGATTGCAAACGTGAGCTTGCCGCAATAATAAATGAACAACTAAAACCTATAAGAGAAAAAAGAAAATATTACGAAGAACACCCTGAGATTGTTGATGAAATCATTAGAAAAGGTGATGAAAACGCTAGAAAAGCTGCAGAAGAAGTTCTTTCTAAAGTAAGAAAAACAGTCGGTATGTTCTAGTAATCGGAGCAAAAAGTGACAGTAGAAAACAAAAACATTCTAATCGGTATAACAGGCGGTATTGCTGCATACAAAGTATGTGAGCTTATACGTTTGTTTAAAAAAAACGGGGCGAATGTTAAAACTGTTGTCACTAAAAGTGCGCTGGAATTTGTAACTCCTCTTACATTGCAGACTCTGTCGCAAGAACCTGTTTATGTTGAACAGTTTATGACAGAAGAACGCAAACCGGAGCACATCGCTCTTTGTGATTGGGCAGATGTTTTTATCATTGCCCCAGCAAGTGCTAATACAATAGGTAAAATAGCTAACGGAATCTGTGACAATCTTTTGACCTCTTTGGCTTGTGCATTCCAAAAACAGATGATTTATGCTCCTGCGATGAATACAGGCATGTGGAACAACAAAGCTGTTCAAAAAAATATTGAGGTTTTAAAATCTTTTGGTGCGATGTTTGTTGAACCTGAAGAAGGCTTTTTGGCTTGCGGCACAGACGGTAAAGGCAGACTTGCAGATGTAAACAAAATATATGCAAAAGCAGTTGACTGTCTGACATCAAATAAGTTTTTAGAAGGCAAAAAAATTGTTATAACAGCAGGCGGAACAAAAGAAAACTTTGACCCTGTTAGATATATAGGTAATTACAGCTCAGGTAAAATGGGTACTGCTCTGGCTGACAGAGCTTTTGAAGCAGGTGCTGAGGTTTGTCTTATAAAAACTTTCTCTTTAAACCGCAGTTATAAAACAGTTGATGTAAAAAGTGCATCACAAATGATGGATGCTGTAAAAAAAGAGTTTGAAACTGCTGATGTTTTGATTATGACAGCAGCGGTTGCTGATTATAGACCGCAGGAAGAAGTTTTTTCTAAAATAAAAAAAGATTCGACTGATGAACTAATATTAAAACTTGTAAAAAATCCTGATATTTTGCAAGAAATGTGTAAAATAAAGAAAGATAATCAAGTTGTGATTGGTTTTTGTGCAGAAAGTGACAATTTGATTGAATATGCAAAAGAAAAAATAAAAAAGAAAAATTGCGATTTTCTTGTAGCTAATGATATTTCTCGCAAAGACACAGGTTTTTCGAGTGATTATAACGAAGTTTTTATATTGGATAGAAATCTGAGTGTTCAAAAGATAGAAAAAGACACAAAAGATAATATAGCAAAAAGAATATTGGAGAGTATATGGCTAAAACCAGTGAGATAATAAAAATTTTAGAAGAATTTGCACCTCCAGAATTGGCAGAAAGTTGGGATAATTCTGGTTGGCAAGTTTTTTTAGGTAATGATAATACATCTAAAGTTCTTGTTTGTCTTACTGTAACAGATGACGTAATTAATCAAGCCGTTGAGTTGGGCTGCAATTTGATTGTTTCTCACCATCCTGTTATTTTTAAGCCGATAAAAGTTTTAAAGGATGTTAAACTAATAAAAGCTGTACAAAGAGGTATTCAAATATATTCTTTGCACACAAACTGTGACAAAACAAACAATGGTACAAGTGATATTCTAGCTAAAAAACTTAATTTGAAAAAAGTTGCAGTGATGAATGATTTTGTCCGAGCTGGTTTTACTCCTTATGAAATGTCAATGGAAGAATTTATATCTTACGTAAAATTGGCTTGTAACGTTTCTCGTATAAAATTTGTTAATAACGGAAATAAATCAAGAGTCAGAACAGTTGCTGTTTGTGCAGGTGCAGGTGCTGATTTTATTGAAGATGTTGATAAGTACAATCTTGATGCTTATGTTACTGCTGATATAAAATACCACGACGCAGTTGATTCGAGACGCAGTGCAATTTTAGATGTTGGTCATTTTGATTCTGAAAAACCTTTTGTGGAAGAAATAAAGAACTTGCTTGAAAATCATAAACACGGTGGCATTGATGTCGTATTTGCAAAAGAAAAACAAGCTTGGGAATATGTCTAAGCTAAAAATTGTTGTATTTTTAATTCTGTTTATCAGCGTTTTTGCATCTAGCGCAAATGCTTATGAAACGGCGTTAATTACCTACCCTGATTACAATAAAAATTGGAAGCAAGTTTATCATGCAAAACAGTATGATGAAGTTCTCTCTCAATGGATACCTTCTTACGAAGACAGCAAAAAATGGACAGAATCGGTAGTCTTTCACTCATATAAATGGGCAAAAGGGAACTCAAGCTACAGATTTATGTCTAATCTTTTGACTAATGTTGCAAATAGAAATCCTTCTATGAGAAGACAAATTATAAAAGACAGAGCAGAGGATTCTGTTGCTGTTTGGTGTGTTGATAAAAATAAAAATATGGAAGCCCAATGCGAGATTTTAAGAGTAACTTCCTCTTATGAGGGGCTTGTTTCTATACACTATATCAACAAAAATCCGCAGGCTTTTATGCAATACCAAAAAGATAACTGGCTGCCGATAATTAGAAACGTAAGAATCTATTACAGTTATTTCCGCTGGGATAGAGTTAACGGAAAAGAAACATCTATACAGCTGCAATAGCTTTATTCATCGAATTTAGTTAATTCAGAAACGCTGATGTTTAAAGCAGCAGCAATGTCTATAAGAGTGTCTAATGAAGGACGAGAATAGTTTACTTCAATTTTTCCTATAAAATTGAGAGATTTGCCAACTTTGTCAGCCAAAGCCTGTTGGGTCATTTTTTCTGACTCTCTGTATTTTTTAATATTCTTACCAAGATTTTTATAGAAAGAATCTTTCATATGTACAATCTATACGTAAACTTTTATTAAATATACGGCCTGACAGTACGTAAATGATGTATAATGTATTTATGAAAAAAATGCTAATGAATACAGAAATAAAGCTTGCTATATATCAATCATTTAAAGAAGATTTGATAAACCTTCTAGACAAGGTAGAAACTTTAATTTCAGAAGAATATCTCTATATAAAAGAAGATAACGATACAGAAAATAATAATTGAATGTTAAAACAAACTTTGTTGTCCCGAATTTGTCGGGAGTTTATATCCTAAAAGTCTGTATCCTTCAGGAGATATTTTTCTTCCGCGTGGTGTTCTTTGTATAAAACCTTCTTGCAGCAAATACGGTTCATAAACATCTTCTATTGTTCTTGCGTCTTCTCCCAATGCCGCAGCAATGGTTTCCAGCCCTACAGGACCACCGTCGTATTTTTCTATGATGAGTTTCATCATTTCTCTGTCGGTGGCATCCAGCCCGCTTTCATCGATATGCAAAGTATTTAGTGCATCAATTGCTATGTCTTTTGTTATTTTTCCGTCGCCTTTTACTACGGCGTAATCAGCAACTCTTTTAACAAGACGGTTTGCTATTCTCGGTGTACCCCTTGAACGGCTTGCTATTATTTCTGCGCCTTCTTGGTTTATATCTATTTCAAGAATCTTTGCAGTACGAGAAACCACTTGAGAAAGTTCTTCTACCGTATAAAATTGCAGTCTGTGTATAATTCCAAACCTGTCACGCAAAGGCCCTGAAAGCGCACCTGCTTTTGTTGTTGCACCTATTAATGTAAATTTGGGCAATGGAACACGCAAGGTTTTAACTGTTTGAGCTTTGCCTGTTGTCATATCCAGAAAAAAATCCTCCATTGCAGGGTACAAAATTTCTTCCGTAACTTTGTTTAGTCGGTGAATTTCATCTATAAAAAGAATTTCTCCGTTTTTTAGTGACATCAATATGCCGATTATGTCTCTAGGACGTTCAAGCGCAGGAGCTGAAGTTATCTTTATTTTAGTTTCAAGCTCATTTGCAATAACCGAAGCCAAAGTTGTTTTTCCTAACCCCGGCGGACCGTAAAACAACATGTGGTCAATTTGTTTATTTCTTTTTTGAGCAGCTTCAATAGAAATTTTTAAAGTACTTTTTAATGCGGTTTGTCCAATGTATTCATCAAGTTTTTGCGGACGTATATTATTTTCAAAAGATTTGTCATAGACAATTTCTTTAGAATCAAGATTTTCGCTCTTTTTTTCTTTGTCTATTTTAAAAGATTTTTGAATATTATCGTTGTCCGAAAAAATTGCCACTTGTTAATCCTTTAGCCTCTCTTGCGGTTTTGTAATATAATTATATCAGAATTAAGCAGAAAAAACGAAAGAGTGAAATTATGGCAAAAACAGCAATCATAATACCTTCAAGATATGCATCTTCAAGACTTCATGCAAAACCGCTTATAGAAGTCAATGGAAAACCGATTATACAATGGGTTTATGAAAAAGCTGCTGCCGTAAAACAAGCTGATACTGTTATTGTTGCTACTGATCATGAAGAAATTTTTAATTGTGTAAAATCTTTTGGCGGTAATGTAGAAATGACAAGAGAAGACCACAAGTGCGGTTCAGACAGAATTGCAGAAGTTGCATCAAGACACGAAGATTTTGAATATATTATAAATTTGCAAGGTGATGAACCAATGATTACCCCTGATGCGATTGACGGTGTAATTACTGCTTTAAAGACAGGAGAGAATGCTGATATTGCTACTCTTTTAAGGGTTATAACAGATAAAGATGAGGTTGAAAATCCAAACCTTGTTAAATGTGTAATCGATAATAATAATTTTGCTCTTTATTTCTCACGTTCTAAAATTCCTTACGAAAGAAACTTGAATGAAGCTACTTTCTACGGTCATATTGGTTTGTACGGATATAAGAGAGATGCTTTGTTTAAGATGACAAAACTTAATCAAACAATGCTTGAAAAAACTGAAAGTTTAGAACAATTGAGAGCTTTGCAATCAGGTATGAGAATAATTACCTCAATTGTAAACATAAAGCCTATCGGTATCGATACAAAAGAAGATGTTGAGGAATTTAAAAAAGCGGTTGCCGCTAATTAGTAGTTGAATTCCTTTACCATTTGTTCAATCCAGTTGAATATACCCAAAAGCTCGTATGGTTTTGGTAAGTACAGGTCTGCGCCTGTGTTAAGAACCATTCTTTTGTCGTGAATAATTGTTGATAAGATAATTTTTTTGTCTTTAAAATGGTTGTCTTTTTTCAACTTTTTACAAAGTTCAAGGCCTTTCATCGTATCAGCATCACCTGCATCAAGAACTATTAATGCAGGATCAAAGGTTTTTACAAGGTTCATTGCAGTGTCATAATCTTGAACAGCTGCTACTTCATAACCTTGCATTTCGCCTGTTGTTTTTAAAAGGTAGTTCAATGCTTCATCAGGTTCTATTATCAGAATTTTGTTGTTAAATTCCTTATTTAAGATTGCATCGTCTGCACTCAGCTTTGTTCTTTCTACAAGATATGATGAAGATGTATTCGATGTTGAATATTGAGCCAGTTTGCAAGTAGCAAACAAAGCGGTTAATGCTGCATTAACACTGATGTAAGGTTGATATTCGCTTGAAATTACGCCTATACTTGAAGAAACAAGGTTGACCCTTTTACCTGCGTTGTCATCTCCATATAGTGTTATATATCCGCATTTTGCGTCTTCTTCGCTATAGAATTTTTCAACAATAGCTTCAAATGCATAAACAAGAAAAGACGCTACGTGTTCTGCTTTTAAAGGATTTGTTAGTATCAAAAATTCGCCTTGAGAAAGCTCTCCTAAAAAATCATTTTCATCAAGTGAAGAATTGATTATTGCTGTGTAGGTTTGAAGCATCTTATCAGAAGCTAATTCTCCGTAGATTTCTTTGTAAGCTTCAAATTCATTTATTCTAACAAGCATTGCTGCCCATTTTTTGTTTTCTATAATGGTACGTTTCAGGGTTTTTAGTGTTGATTTAGTATCAGGCAATCTTGTTATTTCATCCACCATACTTTCAAAATGGCGACGCAGGTGAGCATTTATTCTTGCTTTAAATTCTTCGGATTCTATAGGCTCACTTAAGAAATCGTCAGCTCCGGCATCAAGAACATCAAGTTTGTCTTTTAAGTCGTCAGATTTTGACATTGCTATTATGCAAGGACGAGACGGATAACTCAACATTCTTAACTTTTTAATATTATTAGCAAGAGGAGTATCCATACTGTCTGATATCAGTATCAAGTCAGGCTCATAGCTTGTTAAAAGCTCCATACCTTCTTCAAAATTTGGGGTGAGAATTACGCTTACGCCGTTATTTTCAACAAGTTTTTTATATTTTGCAGGTAATTCTTTTCTTTTATCTATAATTACAACAAGTTTGGATAACATTATTTGTCCTCCAATTTTTTTTTGCTTTGGCTTGTATAAGAAGCAACAGGCATAAGTATTTCAAAAACAGAACCGCTGTTTGGTAGTTCTGTAGAACTTTTTACGCAAATTTGTCCGCCCATTTTTTCAATGAGGTTTTTAACTATGTATAGGCCTAAACCGCTGCCTTGAGTTTTTCTTGTAAGGTGGTTTTCTATTCTTGTGAATTTTTCAAATATTTTTGAAAGATTTTGCGGTTCTATACCGACCCCGTGGTCTTCTACTTTTATGCTTACAAAATTTTCTTTTATCGCATTGCTTATTGAAACTGTTATTGAGCCTTTTTCGTATGAGTATTTTGCAGCATTGTCCAATAAATTTATCATTATTTGTTGGAATTTGTTTTCATCAACCAAAATATTCGGGACATTCTGTTCGCATTTGATTTCAAACGGATGTGTAGGATATTGGTTTTTTAATATATCTGCAACCTGCTCAATTTGTGATTTTGCATTAACGGATTTAAATACCAGATTGCTGTGTTGAACTTGTATTTTTGAGATAGAAAGCAAGTTTTCTACAAGTTTTATAAGTCTGTTTGATTGTTCTTTTATGATTGTTAAAAACTTTTGGATTTGAGCTTTGTCCAATTTGTCATAAGACATAAGCATTGTGTCTGCAAAACCTCTTATACTTGTGAGTGGTGTTCTAAGTTCATGACTTACTGTTGAAATAAAGTCAGAATATACCTTCTCAAGCTGATTATCAATTACTGTAAGGTAATAATATGAATAAAACTCATCATCAAATTTTGTTATCTTGTATGTATAATCCTTAAGTGCAACTGTATCTGCGTTTTCTGGCAAAAAGTCATAAAGGTTTTTGCCCTTAATTAATTCGCAATTTGTATTGAATAAAGTGCAGAAATATTTATTTGCAAATACTATTTTGTTGTCATAATCAACAGCAAGTACTATAGAATCAAGGTTTTCTATGATTTTTTTGAAATTTACATCAATTTTGTCCATAACTTTATTATACCAATTTGCTTGTTGTATTGTAAAAATTTAAGGTTTTCTTAATCATGTCAAAAATTCAATTAACAGGGTGATTTATTCGTTTCTATATTTTGTCAAAATGAGAATAACCCCAATAAAACCAAAATACCCGACTATAAATAGAGAGAGTTTAAGAATTATGAATCTTAATGAAGAATGCCTTTTAAAGTACTTGCAAAATCCTGAAGAATTAATTGATTTAACTGCATTTTTACTGGAGTTTAATAAGGTTTATGAACAAAATTAAAGAATATCTTAAAGACAAAACTTTTTTAAAATATCTTTTATACAGCATCTATATAGTAATTACAACGGGACTTTTATTTACTCTTTTAAGTCATCCGTCTATACGGAATTTCTTTGGGATAATAGAGAACAAAACTTTTGATATTCGTCAAAATATTCTTGCTCCTTATAAAAAAGTGAACAAGAATATTGTAATTCTTTCTGTTGATGAAGAAAGTTATGAATATTTGTTGGGTAAATATGGTGAATGGCCTATATCTAGAAACATTTATGCCGACATTATCACTTATCTTGAAAAACAACACCCTTCTGTTGTTGCTTTTGATTTAATGTTTGTAAAATCTTTAAAAAGTAGTAATAACGCAGACAATAGACTTGCTCAAAATATTGCAAAATATGATAATGTGCTAACATCTATAAATTTTGATAATCAATCTTACGCTCTTCGAAAACCGGTTGATTTGCCTAATGTTTTGAAAGCTGATATAAAAAACGAGTCGGATATAAGTTTACGAAATCCATATTTCACATTTAGCAACTGTAGAGCAATAATTGATCAAATATTATATACAACTCCTAATATCGGTCATATCAATTTTTTAAGAGATGAAGATGGTATTGCAAGAAATATCCCGCCTTTCGTAATTTATAAAAATGATTATTATCCTCATCTTGCGTTAAAAACGGCAATAAAATATCTTGAAAAAACTGAAGGTCTAAAAATTGATGAGTTTAAAATAAATAAAAAAGCGGAATTAGAACTTGGTAAAAGGGTTATTCCACTCACATATAACGGAATGACTGTTTTGAATTGGTACGGTCCAAGCGGAATAAATTCACAAAACACTTTTGAATATATACCTTTGTGGAAAGTAGAAAAAAGTATCTATGAAAATGCAAAGCTTATTCCAGAGGATTATTTTAAAAATAAAATTGTTTATATCGGAACGAGCGCTACTTCTCTATTTGATTTAAAAAGTGTTCCGACAGACAGAATTTTTCCAGGTGTAGAAATACATACAACATTCGTAAACAACATACTTGATAACAATTTTATAAAAAGAGTTCATCCTGTATATGATATTGTAATTAGTCTTTTATTAACTTTATTTGTTGGTCTTATTGTAATAAGAAGTGAATCAACGGTTATATCTTCATTGGTTGCTGTATTAACTGCAATTATTTATGCAATTTTTTCAACTGCACTTATGTATTATTTCAATCTATGGTCAGGTATAGTTTTACAACTGACTGCAATACTACTAGTGTTTATAGCTTGTTATCTTGCAAAATATATTCTCAAATCACGAGATCTTGAATACACTTATGCTCTAGCAACTACAGACGGTTTGACAGAACTTTATAACCACAGATATTTCCAAGAACAAATGCTTCAAAATATTGAAACAGGAAAAAGATACGAAAAACATTTTTCTTTGATAATGATAGATATTGATTTCTTCAAAAAGTTTAATGATACATACGGTCACCAATCAGGTGATGCTGTGTTAAGACAAGTTGCTCAAATACTTAAAAAGAATGTACGCAGTTCTGATATTGTTTGCAGATACGGCGGAGAAGAGATGGCTATTATTCTGACTAATACAGATAATGAAAGTGCCATCGTTACCGCTGAAAAAATCTGTAAAGCAGTAAGTGAGCATCCATTGAAATTAGTTAACGGTAATGATGTTCAAGTCACAATCAGCCTGGGAGTTTCTACGTATCCTCAAAATGGTGAAACAACACAAGATATGATTAAATACGCAGATGATTGTTTGTATATAGCAAAAGAAAACGGGCGAAACCAAGTAGGTAAGAAAAATTAAAAGTTAACGAATCTTAAAAGCCTTTTTATTGCGCCTCTTATTCCTTCTTTGTAAGAAATAGGATCTTCTCTGTAGTAGGGCTTGTATGCATCTATGATGTTTTGAGGAAGTGGACTTCCGTCTTTAAATGTGAATGCAATCATCTCCAATAATTCTATTTGTTGGTCGTTGTATTCAATATCTTTTGCTTTTATATCTTCGTCAGCTTCGTAATGGCATAATGCGTGCCAAGCTGCATGTATAGAAGGGTCTTCGATACCTTTTGGAAAAAGTAAAAGACCCTTTTTTACATTAATTCTTTCTGTTAAAACGGCAATAATGATATTGCCTACTAACTGTCTTTGTTTTGTTATATCAATACTGCTGTTTTGCATTCTTTTTGAAGAGACTTCATATCATTAATTGCTCTTGCAAGAGACTCCATATCGTCATTAAAATATTGGCTTGCAAGTTTTTTAATAGCTTCTTGAGCCATTTCATCCCTTGATGAAACTGATTGATAAAAGAATTTCTTGCCTTGTTTGTATCTTACAAGCATATTTTTTTCTACTAATCTATCCATAACTGTTTTGACAGTTGTATATGCACGGGACACAGAAGAATTTCTGTTGATTATCTCCTGCACCTCAGTTACAGAAACATTAGAACCTTCTATTTCTTCAAGCATCCATATAGTTTTTAAAATTTCATTTTCGAGGCTTCCGTGTGTATAATTCATTGTTATTCCTTTTTTCATAATAATAGCGACTACTCCTATCGTAATATAAAAGTAAATAAATTAAAACAGAAAAAATACTATTTTTTCTGTATTTTTTATTAAAGTTTTAATTATATTTATCTATATCGGACTTAAGTTCAATCTTTTCGTAACCCTCACCCATTCTGATGATTCCTGATGGATCTTGTCGGACCGAACCTGTTTTTTCACCAATAATTTCTGAGCTGTGGAAAATCAATCCGCTGCTTGTATTTACAACCTTGTTAGGTATTGTTCGACACCCTGTTGATAAAATCAAGAGAGCACAGACTACACAAACTAAACCGTAATATGTCAGTTTCATTTTGCACCTTACTTGTCGATAAACACAATATAGATATTAACCAGATTTACTACTACTACTATTATAGCATATTTTTTTTAAATGCGTTATTTTTTTATAAAAAAACATCGAATATTAGCTTTTTCTTTACAAAAGTCAAACACTTGTAGGTATTGTCAAATTAAAGTAGTATAGATAAAAAGATGACAGGAGTAAAAATTGAATATATTTGATGATAAAACAAATACAAGTACTGAAAAAATAATTAAAGCGGCAAAGGGTCAAATCCCTGCGGATTTGGTAATCAAAAATGCTAAAGTTACTAATGTTTTATCAGAAGAAATTTATACTGCTGATATTGCTATAACTGATGGAATTATTGCGGGTGTTGGTGAAAATTACATTGGTAACCAAGAAATTGATGTCATGGGGGCTTATGTTTCTCCCTCTTTTATTGGCGGGCATGTTCATTTAGAGAGTTCTATGCTTATGGCATCTGAGGTTGCAAAGCTTGTTGTGCCCTCAGGTACAACTACTGTAGTTGCAGATCCTCACGAAATTGCCAATGTAATGGGCTTGCAGGGAATAAGTTATATGAGAGAAGCAACAAAAAATCTTCCTCTTGATGTGTATATGACTTTGCCGTCGTGTGTTCCTGCAACAGAATTAGAAACTTCGGGTGTGGATTTAAACAGTTATGATTTAGCTCTTGTGATTGATGCACCTTGGGTTTTGGGTATAGCTGAAATGATGAATTTCCCAGGAGTTATCAATTGTGATTCAAGTGTGCTGAGTAAAATTCAACTTGGGAAAGATTGTAATAAATGTGTTGACGGACATGCCCCGCATTTAAGCGGTAAGGATTTGTGTGCTTATGTTGCAGCAGGTGTGTGTTCTGATCATGAGTGTACTACAAGTGATGAAGCTATTGAAAAATTGAGACTTGGAATGTATTTAATGGTTAGGGAAGCAACAGGTGCAAGAGATTTGGAAGCATTAATTCCTGTTTTAAAAGCACATAATACTAGAAAATGTATGTTTGTAACCGATGATAGGCATCCTAAACATCTGGCAAAACATATTTCAAGAATGGTTAAAAAGTCCGTAAAATTGGGATTGAATCCGATAAAAGCAATACAAATGGCTAGTCTTAATACTGCAGAATATTTTGGAATAAAAAATCTTGGAGCTATTGCTCCTGGGTACAAAGCAGATTTGTTGGTGCTAAATGATTTAGAAACTTTTGAACCTAAAATGGTATTTAAAAACGGTAAATTAACAGCTCAAGACGGAAAAATGCTTGTTAATACCAATAGTAATTCTGTTCCTGCTTTAAGGGGGTCAGTGAACATTAAATATCTTTATCATGAAGATTTAAAAATTAAGGCAAAAACAGATATTGTTAAAACTATAAATGTTACACCAAAAACCCTTATTACAAAGAGGACTGATGAAAAAATTCTTATAAAGGACGGTTTTGCGTTACCTGATATAGCTAATGATGTCCTTAAAATAGCTGTAATTGAAAGGCATAAAGCGACTGGTAATATAGGATTGGGCTTTGTAAAGGGTTTTGGTTTAAAATCAGGTGCTATTGCGTCTACAGTTGCTCATGACTCACACAATATGATAGTTATTGGTACAAATGATGATGATATGTATTATGCAGCTGTTGAGCTTGTTAAATCTCAAGGTGGTAAGATAATTGTAGAAAATGGAAAAACACTTGCACATTTAAAACTACCAATTGCCGGCCTTTTGTCAGACAAGTCTGCTGAAGATGTCCAATATAACATTTCCAAATTGGAAGAAGCTGCTCAAAAAATCGGTTGCAAAATAGATGATCCTTTTATGAGCATGGCATTTTTGTCTTTGTCTGTAATACCTGAACTAAAAATAACAGACAAAGGCTTAATTGATGTTAACAGTTTTGAAGTGACGGATTTGTTTGTGTAAAAAATACTAACAGATATTTTCTAGTTAAAATAATTTTTTAAACCGATAGTTAAATTATGGTTTTTACATAGTTTTTTGAGTTTGCTTATTGCTCTGTTTTCTATCTGTCTAATACGTTCTCTTGATACACCGTATCTTGAACCAATTTCTTCAAGCGTTTTTCTGTTTCCATCGTCATTTAATCCATAACGCATAATCAGAACATCTCGTTCTTTTGGACTAAGTTGGTTAAGCATTTTTTGGATATCTTCAAATAAATTTTCTTGAGAAACTCTTGTATCAGGCGAAACGGTTGATTCATCAACTATAAAATCACCCAATTTAGAAGATTCGTCTTTGGCAGTTGCGGGTGTTTCAATACTTATAGTTGATTGAGCTGCTTTAATTAAGCTCGTTAACTTGCTAACGGGAATTCCCACACGGTATGCAATTTCTTCTTTAGATGGAGCTTTCCCTGATTCTGTTGTTAAGTCTATTGTAACTTTTTTGATTTTGCTCAATGTTTCTATCATGTGAACAGGCAAACGAATAATTCTTGATTTGTCTGCAATAGCTCTTGTAATTGACTGTTGAATCCACCAAGTAGCATAGGTTGAAAATTTGTAGCCTTTTGCGTAATCAAATTTTTCAGCAGCTTTCATAAGCCCCATGTTGCCTTCTTGTATAAGGTCAAGAAACGAAAGACCTCTGCCAATATACTTTTTAGCAATGCTTACAACAAGACGCAAGTTTGCATTAACAAGAATTTCTTTGGATTTATCATCATTGGATTCTTTGATTTTTTTTGCCACTTCAAGTTCTTGTTCTGCGGTCAATAAAGGAATTTTTCCAATTTGTTGCAGATATATTTTTACTGAATCATCAGCATTTACGCTAGAGACGTTTTCAGCAGTTTTGGGTTCTTCCACTGACATAATTAGGTCTTCGTCATCAGCTGATTCTTCGTTTAATTTTTCTATTGAAATTTCCTCATTTTCTTCGGCTGAATCCATATCTTCCGGAGAGAATTTTTCAATTTTATTAGTCATTTTTCACCTTTACTTGAAATTCATTAAATATTATACACTATGTTTTAAATCTTGTCTTACAGACTCATATATGATTGCACAAGCTGCGTTCGAAACATTGAGTGAGTTAAAATTTCTTAACATTGGGATTTTAACAATAAAGTCTGATTTTTTCATATTGTTTTTTGAAACCCCTGTTTCTTCTCCGCCCATAATGAGCGCAAAGTTCATGTTTGTGTAATCAACATCAAAATAATTATGCTTCCCATGTGCGTCTGCTGCAATTATCCAATAGTTGTTATCTTTGAGTTTGTCAATTGCATTAGACAGGCTATTAACCTGAATTAATGGTATGTGGTTAATAGCTCCAGCTGATGTTTTTTCTACAGTTGCATTGACTTGAGCATTACGTCTGGATGGAATAATGACTGCATCAAAACCCGCACAGGCTGATGTTCTTATAATTGCTCCAAGATTGTGAGGGTCTTCTATTCCATCTAAGATAACTATTTTAGAAAATCCTGTTTTTTCTCTTTCTAAAAATTCGTAAAAATCTGTATATTCAACAGGGGAAACAAACGCTATTACACCTTGATGGTTTGTTTCTGAATAAGCTGAAAATCTTTCTTTTGGAATAATTTGAAAAACAATTCCTTTGCTTTTTGCTAAATCAATAATTTCATTAATTTTTGAATCATTTGTTGTATTTTTTGAAATTATGATTTTATTGATTCTGTTGTAAGACTTTGAAATAGCCTCGTAAACTGCATTTCTCCCATATATAAAATTTTGATTAGTTATATTATTTTTCTTTTGCATACTACACCTTCTGTAGGGTTTTTGATTTTTTGTTGCCTTAATAATTATACTATACTATAATTGTATAGGTTTATAAAAAATATAGTGTTAAGAATTTGGAATATTGGAATTAGTAGATGAATAACTTTTTAGCAAAACTTAAACCCGATACTAAAGTTACAGTAGGGATTTCCGTATCACCTAACGTAGGTTTGGAGTTGATTCAAATCGATCCTGCTACTCATAAAATTATGAAGTACGCAAGAAGAGATTTGCCGTACAATTTCCCAAAAAGAGAAGTTGAGGATTATGCTGAATTTAAGCAAAGTCTTCAAGATTTATTTAATGAACTGAAGATTTTGCCTCAAAACGCGAAAGCTGTTCTTAACATGCCAAGCGTGTTGTTTGGTCATGATTTTTTACCTACTGTTTTAGATGATGAAGGTGTTACAACAGCTTTGACTTCTAAAGTTGAAGAAACTTACTTGTTTAAGAAAGAGGCCCCTGTTGTAAGTTGGGTAGATGTTAAAGAAAATAATTCAACAGAAAAACGATATGTTCTTTATGCAGCGATGCAAGAAGAGGTGCTTAATTTAATTCAGCAGATTTTTACTGATTTAGGCATTACTTTAATTGCTGTTGAAAATACCTATTCGTCTTTAATAAAAACCCTTGAGTATACTGAGGTAACAAAAGATTTTGCTCTTTCTCACGGAAGTTGGAATATTTTGCTTGTTTCTCAGAACAGCTATGTTGTATTTTCAATGTTGGGATATAGTGTAATTGAATATTTTGAAGAACCTCTTGCTATTAAATCATTTAATAATGATGAGGTTTATGTTGCTATATCTCAGGCAGCTTCGGCTGTTCTTGACAAGTTTCCTACTGACAAGTTATTGATTGTATCTGAGTCAAATGATGTCAGTGCTGAAATATTGGCAATGCAACTTAAGCAACCAGGAGATGTTATATTCCTAGAATGTAACCAATACTCAAAAGAACCGATAATGAATGTTGATCTTAATATCCTTCCACATTATGTGAAGGCTATTACTCCTGAAGCTATTGGTGCTGCAATATATAATTACAAAGATTTTGGAATCAAACTTAATTTCTTGAAGAAGACTGATTACAAAGCTCCTGATATGATTAGGATTGGTAATTTTGATCTTACTCAGTCTCAGCTGATGACATATCTCGGTTTGATTTGTGCAGCGATCTTGCTTGTATGTTTTGGTACAAGTAAAGCTGTTGAGTCTTATTTAGGAAGTTTGCAGTCTAAAAATTCTGAATTGGATACTCAACAACAGACTTTAGATGCTGAGTTAGCAGAACTACAGAAGAAAAAGACTGGTATGGATATATATGCCGCAGCGAAGAGTATTGATACAGGTCTTCAAAACAGAGTGAAGTACTATCTTGCAGTTGGTTCAGATATTCCTTCAAAAGTATGGTTGACTTCTTTTTATACTGATTCACGCGGTGCATTGGGTATAAAAGGTGCAACTACTGCTGTTGATGATGTTTATTTATTCTTTAGAAATGTAAAATCTCAAGTCCCTGATTCTGATATAATACTTTCTAGTCTCAGCGTAGACGATAAAGAAGGCATGTTGGATATTGAGGTTGCTAAGGACCTTGTTTATTCTTTTGAGTTGACGAATGGTAGTTACAATGGAGTAAAACAAGTGGATCCTAACGTAGCAGCTATAGAAGAAATGGTGGAAGCTAGTAAAGCTAAAGGTGAAAAGAATAATTTACCAAATTTACCGACTAACTTGCCTACTCCGTAGCAAGAATGTTTTAATCTAATTGATTTATGAAAGGGCTTTTTAAAAGTGAATGAAAATCAAAAAGTAATGTACATAGCTATAATTTTGATTTGTGTTGCGTTTGGTTTATATCTTATTATTCCAAAAGCACAGGAATCATATAATACATATGTTTCAATTCAAGAAAAAACGGAAAAACTTCAAAAAACTCAGAAAGAGGTTGACGACATAAGAGCTCAAAAGGCGGCTTATGAAAGAGAGAAGAAAATTTCTACAAAACCTGTTTATAAGTCAGATGTTGCAACATTGGATGCAATGGCTTCTTTTGGCATTATGTTTGAAGATGTCATACAAGCTGCTAAGTACAATGGCTTGAAGCTTCGCTCAATAGAGTATGCACAAAATCCCCCTACTGATGTAGTAGTGCAGAATGTTCTCGATTCTTATAACGTTTGTGCTGTAAAAATGCAGTTAATTGGCTCATATGCTCAATTCCGCTCTTATTTTGAAGATATCGCAAACTATCCGTATTTAATAAATATCGATAAGATAAGTATTTTTCCTTATGCGGAAAACAAAAAGGTGTTGATTGCTGATGTGTCTATAAACTTGTATGCTGAAAAGAATGAGGCTCAAAAACAAGCTTATATAAATGCTAAGAACGCAGAAAATCAAGGTGATGAAGCTGTTGAAGGTTCAGCTGCTGCTTCAGCTATTCAAGGTGCTCAGTAGTCAGGTGTGCGTATGTCTGTAAATCAATTAGGTCCATTTTTAGAACGTAATTGGATTGGAGCAACGGATGATTACGAAAGTGCACAGATTGTCATGGTTGGGTTACCTTTTGATGGCACGTGTTCATACCGTCCTGGTAGCAGATTTGCTCCTGAACGGTTAAGGCTCGCTAGTTGGGGATTAGAAGATTATTCTCCTGTTTATGACAAGCACCTTGATGATGTTAAGTTTTATGATGCAGGTGAGCTTGAATTTCCTTTAGGTAATACTGCAAAAACTTTAGATGTTATTGAAAATAATGCGCGCATTATTTTTCAAGATAATAAAAAGTTTTTGGGTATTGGTGGAGAACACTTGGTTACATTACCAGTTGTTAAAGCCTGTAAAGAAAAGTTTGGTAATCTTGCTGTTATTCATTTCGATGCTCATACTGACTTAAGACAAGATTACTTAGGTGAGAAGTTGTCGCATGCATCTGTTATGAGAAGGATTGGCGAGATTGTTGGTTTTGAAAACATACGACAGATTGGCATTCGTTCTGGACTTAAAGAAGAATTTGATTTAATGAAGAAGTACAATACGCTTGTAAAAAATTCTTCTGACTTAGATGCTTTACGTAATAAAAAGATATTTTTGACGATAGATGTTGATGTATTGGATCCCTCTGTTTTGCCTGGTACTGGTACACCAGAGCCAGATGGTTTAATGTATCGCGAACTTGCAGAATGGATTAAGTTCCTTATCAATTTTGATATAGTTGGTGCTGATATTGTTGAATTAGCTCCTGATTATGATAAAAGTGAAGTTTCTACAGCAATTGTTTCTAAAATTGTAAGAGATGTTCTTATGATTTTGTAATGTGTAAGAATACTTTTAATTTAAATCTTTTATAGAATATTCTTCTGCAATTTCATTGCTAGGTTTTTCAAATCCTGCCAAGCTGTTCAAAAAGTGTGTTAGCAAAATGCTTACATACTTTGGTGGTAAGTCCGAAAGGTCTAAAACAAATTCGTTTATGCCAATTTTTTCTAGTTTAGGCACGTATTCATATAAATGTAAAATGTAGTCTTTAAACATATGCATTCTGCAGAAACCGTCAACAACAAAAGGAAACACTTTTTTCAAAGAAGGGTCTTTTAATGCATAATTTCCATTATGGCATGGTGCTTTACAGGACAAACGTGACACTATAGCCGTGTCATTGTTTAGCGGGCATAGCCCTAATGATGGTACTCTTACGTTTCCTGCAATTGTCAATTTTTTATTTGGGACAATATTTTTTATTTTTTTTATACAATTTTTTATATTGGTAATTTGCTCAAAGGAACTGAAATCGACAGTATCAATTGGATGAAGATTGTTAAGACATTTTATTGACATGCTATTTAAAAGATTTATTCCTTGTCCGATTTCAACTGGTATTCTGTGGAGCTCATCATCATTAATAAAAGTCCACAGATAGCCGATGTTATTTATAATTATTGATGATGGAATTGGCTCTGTAAGACAAAGATTTTTTACGTATTCATAAACTCTGTCAAAATCTCTTTCGATAAGAATCCTTGGTGTACTTAATTGTAATTTTATACCGTGATTAAAACAGAATTTTTTTACTTTAGTAATTATTTGATGGAAACTGCTTTTTGCAAGGTCACTAGTACTCAGAATTTCTCCATATTCAATTGAATCAACAGGATTGAAACCAATTTTTGCGATAAATTTTTTCAAATCATCAAGTTGTGTGTATGAACTAAGTCTTAAATTAATGCGAGGCAGTTCCAGTGTTGAGTAGTCAAACCCTTTTTTTATACGTGGTCTTTTGTTTTCCCACTCAAATTTTTGGATGTTTCGTGAAAATTTAAAATTAGATCCTTCTGCACAAATCATTTCCCCAGAAAAATGGTTTGTTTGATAAATGCTTTTTCTTACATGTTTAAAAGGTAAATTTTGATTTTTAAACATTTTGGGTTTTTCGATGATTTTTTCAACTAACTGAATCCCGTCTAAAATCTCTTGAGAATTTGCAAATTTCCCTTTAATAACAACAGAATCAATTGCATTAAGCTTTTTGATATCTTCCGCACACCAAGGCAAATTATCCGAATCTATTGCTAATGAAATATTTTTATATTGCTTAATTTTAGCAATGTTTTTCATGTAAATTTCTTCAGTTATAATTACTTGATCAGCTTTGTGAAACATATTCACAAAGTCAATTCCAGATAAATTGTGAATATCAAAGTAAGAATCAGCAATAACTTTATATGGGAGATTTTGAGTTTTTATTGCTTCTAATATTGCATAACTATTTACAAAAATACCATCGATTTTTGTGTGCTTTAAAAATGTTATAAACTTTTTGATTTCAATTAAGTCTTCTTCTGTTATGTTATGTTTAAAATTTACATATATTTTACAGTTATTGGCATGTGCAATATTTATGAATTCATTTACGTATTCAAAGTTATCATTTAAAAATTTATGATGATAAACATAAAAACTTCTGCAATTTACATGCTCAATAAAAATTTTTATGTCTTCAGGTTTTTTTATTGGTGATATCAATACAATTTCGCTCATAATCTAATTATATGTGTTAATTTTAAATGTGGTTTTTTGTAAACGAATGTAAAGCAAAAAACTTTATCAATGAAAAATTTGCCTAATTTTCAATACTGTAATAGAATTATATTAAAATAGGCTGTTTGTATGTTACTAATAACATGCAAAGGTATTAGAATTAAGGTTACGAAGAAGAAGTATAAAAAAGAGAGTGTAAATGTTTGGAGAATTAGACGACTCAAATATATATGAAAGTTTTGACGCGTTTTCAGACAACAATGATGGAAACAATAGTAGTGCAGAATTTTCATTTGGAGACAGCGGCGATACTCAAAATGAGCCGAGTAATGATGATTTTTTAGATATGAGTTCATATTCTGAACCATCTGAGATGCCACAACAAGATGTTTTGGCTGGTGGTTCTGATTCTTTTGTTCAGCCTTCAGTGTCTGATAATAAAGGTATGGATGATTTGAACTTTGAAGAACAGCAATCTCAACCTCAAGTTCAGCAGCCTGCTAAAAAGAGCGGTGGTGGCTTTTTTGTTTTATTGTTGTTGATTTTAGCTGTGGCAGCAGGTGGATTGTTTTATTATAAGAAATTTATGGCACCTGCCCCATCTCAAGATAGTGCTGCTGGTGATTATTTTTATGATCAGGCTGCTCAACAAGGTGCAGAACCTACGGTTCCGGAAGCAGCAAATACTGCAACGGTTGATGTTAATTTGGCAGATAATGGTGCAGCTGATGCAGCAAAAGTTGCTTTAGATGATAAGGATTTAGAGAAAAAAGAAGCTGAACAACTTGCAGCAGATCAAGATAAGCTAGAAAATGATAAGTCTTTG
This sequence comes from Candidatus Gastranaerophilales bacterium, assembly GCA_944326515.1. GTDB lineage: Bacteria > Cyanobacteriota > Vampirovibrionia > Gastranaerophilales > Gastranaerophilaceae > Limenecus. The sequence goes on from CALVEI010000008.1 coordinate 43,742, forward strand.
TCGCCTAAAGAAAGAGCTGATTTAAAGAAAAAAATTGATTCAGAGAAGAATAAGTTAGACTTTGCTTCTAAAAAAGTGATAGTACCTGTTGCTGCTGGTGGAAGAGTTGATCCTTTTCTCCCATACAATGAAAAGGTTGCTTTAGTTAATGCACCTAAGTTTGATTTAATTCCACCTCCGTCTGAAGTTCCTGTTGCAGATCCTGTTGTGGACCAGGTAACCCAGACAAAGATTTCGGGTATTATGTATGATAGTTCACGTCCATCTGCAATAGTAAACATTGCCGGAAGTGATTATCTTGTACATAAAGGCGATAATGTAAATGGTTTCCAAATTTTAAATATTACAAAAAATTCGGTAACTATAAAGTATAATGCAAATATCTATCAAGCTACTGTTGGCGAAGAGATTGGTGGTAATGTTCAATTGAATCCTGTTTCTAACATAGCTAACCAGTTTGGTGGTGCTTATAAAAAACCTCCAAAGAACGCTATACAGTTCTAGTTGAAGGTTTAACGGTAATTATTTAACTAAAATACAAATAATTAATAGGAGTCATCAATAAATGTTTATTGACAAAAAACAAAAAAAGACAAAAAGTTATTATGGGGCAGCCAGTGCATTTGCATTAGTTTTGGCTGTGACTTTGGGCTATTGTGCTACAGCTGATGCACAATTACAGGCTTCTGTTTCAAGCCCTGCTTTGAGAACTGGTTATAAAATGTCTGGAAATATTCCACTCGATGGTTCAGTTTCTTTAACTAATGGAGAAAGAAAAATTAATGTTTCTCTTCGAGATTCTGATTTGAAGCAAACTTTAAGAATGATTGCGGATAAGGCAGGTTTGAATATTATTTTTCATAACTCTGTAGCAGGTACAGTTACATTGGATTTAGTCAATGTCTCTCTTAATGATGCGTTTAAGATGATATTGCAAGCCAATGATTTAACTTATTTCTTAGACAAAGGTACATTGGTTATAATGTCTAAGGCTGCGAGTGTTTCTTCTGATATAAGTAAACAAAACATGATGACAATACCAGTCAAGTATGTAGATGCAGCTACTGTTGCTAACTTTTTGAATAGTAATGTTTTCTTAAGAAATAGACCTGGTTTGTCAAACGGTCAGATTGTTGTAACAAATCCTCAAAAAAATGAGTTAATTATATTTGGTACATCTAATGACTATAATATGGCACAAAAAATTGTTGCTAAATTAGACACACCTCCGAAGACAGTTACTTTTAGAGTAAATCATACTACACCAAAAGAAATGGCAACATTGATATGTAACTCTTTGTTCGCAGGTAAAGGTTCTGGTTCTTCATCAGGTGGGGGCGCTTCATCTTCTTCATCTTCAGGACGTTTTCTTGGCGGCGCTGCTGAATTAGGTGGCGGTGGTGGTGGAGGATCGTCTTCTGGTGGTTCTTCATCAGGCGGTTCTGCTCTAGGTGATTCTATTTCTTTAGGCGAAGGTAATGTTGCCTGTACAGTTAGTTCTTCAGTTTCAGCCAGTGGTTTGGTTTCTATGGCTGGTAAGTCACTCACAGTTACTTATTTCCCTCAAAAGGGTACTGTAAGTGTAACAGGTGGTTCTGACGCTCAAGCTGCTATGATTAGTGATTTTATTAAAGACAATGACAAGAAACAGCCTCAGGCGTATGTTGAAATGCAAATCGTTGAGTTATCAGAAACTGGTTCTAAGGAATTTCAAAACACTTGGACTTTATTAACTCCTTTTATTTCAACAACATTTGACGGAACAAAAGGTTTACGTCCATACAGTAATGGACAAAATTCTTCAGCTATTTATTTTGCTGGTGGTCCATTCCCAATTAAAACTTCTACTTCATCTGATAATGGTGAAAGCCAAGATGTTCTTACTGATTATTTCAGATATCACGGTAAAAAGACTGTAGCTTGGACCTTGAATTATTTGATTGAAAATGGTAAAGCTAGAATGCTTGCAAATCCGAAGGTTATGGTAACCAACGGTAAAAAATCAACAATTGATTTGACTTCTGACTATATTAAAACTACAGAAGAAGAAATTATGACTGCAGGTACAGTCGGTACAGCTGGTGTATCTAGAACATACGAAATTGGTGAAGATAATGGTATAAGTGTTCAAATGGTTCCATTTATCAGCCCAGACGGCTATGTTACTTTAAACCTCATACCAAACTATGCAACTATCAAAGAGCAAGTTATGGCACCAAGTTCGACTGGACAGGGTCAAATTATTGCAGCTACTCTACTTCAAAGACGTAGTTTGGAACTTTCAAATATCAGAATTAAAGATGGTGAAACTTTAGTTCTAGGTGGTTTGATCCAAGAAGAAGAACGTAAGACAGTTGCTAAGTTACCATTGTTAGGTGATATCCCTGTTATCGGTTCTTTCTTCAGAAGCACTACAACTTCTAATGATAAGAGCGAGTTAGTCATTATGATTACACCTCATATTATTAAAGACACAGAAGATGTTGCTTCAAATAGTGAAAACTTGTAAATCTTGTATTATATTAGTTCCTGCAGATTAACTAGTCTGCAGGAACTATAAAATAAAATGTTGTTACGCAGTTTGTTTTGTGGGTTTTTCAATTGAAATGAATATTGATACAATAAATAAAATAAAGTCTAATATAAATCCTAAATTTGCCGAGCTTTTTACTAAGGATGATTTGACAGAGTTTCAGTTTGTCCCTATTAACAAGCAGGCTGGTTTTTTCTTTGTGGTAGTAAGAGAAGGTGCAGATAAGGCAACAATTTCTCAAGCAATTTCCTCTAAGGATTCTGATACAGTCAAATTCATTTCATTTGATGCTGAGAGTTTTGAGACTTTTTTTAATGATTATTTGCAAAAATATTATTCTAGTTCAGAAATTGAGCAGTCAAATGAGACAGATTCTCCCGATGTAGATGATAGTTCTGTTTCTAACATATCAGTTGATGATAATTCTGCAATTGAAGAAAAGGAAGGGAATGATAATACAGACTCCTCTCCTGATAAAACTTCTGAGAATCATTCAAAAACATCTTCTACAAGTTATGAAGAGGGTCCGCATAAAAAACGAATTGGTGAAATTTTAATAGAACAAGGTCTATTAAAAAGCGAACAACTAGTAGAAGCGCTTACAGCGTCAAAAAAGACAGCTACTCCTATTGGTTCTACGCTTGTTTCTATGGGATTTATTACAGTTGATCAGTTGAAAGATGCGTTAGCTTATCAACAAGGTTTTAAACCTGTTACTGCTCAACAGTTAAATATTTTAGAGTCTACAATCAGACTTATCCCAGAAGATTTTATTAAGGATAACCTGCTTATGCCGTTGGCTTCTGACGGTAAATTTATTGATGTAGGTATGGTTAATCCTAATAATAAAAAGGCTTTAACTGAAATAGTTTATCTCACAGGTATGAGAGCTCGTCCTTACCTAATGAGTTACATGGAATACAAGTCATGTATTGCGAAGTATTTTGGTAGGGCTAGAAAAGAAACTAAAGAGATTATGAGAAAAATCGAGGAAGAAAACCTCGAGTTTGAAGTAGAAGAATCTCTTTGGGAACAAGTTGAAAGAGAATTAGAAGATACATCTGGTGCTGTTGCTAATTTTGCAACCAAGATTATTACTGACGGTATTGATATGAAGGCATCAGATATTCATATTGAGCCAAGACTTGATTGTTATACGGTGAGGTATCGTATCGATGGTATTTTAAGAAGAGTTTTGGATTTGCCAAGTAAAGTTGAGACTTCGTTAATTGCTCGTTTTAAGGTTTTGGCAAGAATGAATATTGCAGAACACAGAAGGATGCAAGACGGTACGTTTACTGTTAAGTATAAGGGGATTTCATACGATTTTCGTATTAACACATTGCCTGTATCAGGTAAAGAAAAGATGGTTATCCGTATTTTGGCACCTGCTGCAAGTATTAAAACTGAAGATAGAGTCATAAAATTGTCTGGTGGTACTGAAGATGACTTGGCTCGTATTAATAAAATGGTAGCAGCACCTAATGGTATTATCCTTGCGGTGGGGCCTACAGGTTCTGGTAAAACAACTACATTGTATTCTATTTTAAAAAGTTTGAATAATGAGGGTGTTAACATTACGACACTCGAAGACCCTGTCGAAATTAAAATTGATGGTTTGAACCAATCACAGGTAAACCCAAAGGCTGGTATTACATTTGCATCTTGTATGAGAGCTATCTTAAGACAAGACCCTGACATCATCCTTATCGGTGAGATCCGTGACTTTGAAACGTTAGAAACAGCTATTGCTGCTGCGTTAACAGGTCACCTTGTGTTAAGTACACTTCACACAAACTCGGCGGCTGCAACTATTACTCGTTTAATTCAGATGGGAGCTGCTGATTACTTAATATCTTCTACATTAACAGGTATTGTTGCACAACGTCTTGTTAGACGTTTGTGTCCAAAATGTAAAGAAGCTTATCATGCATCTTTAGAAGAAGCTAAATTAGTAGTTGCTACTCCTGAAGAACAGCAGGAGTTTATGAAACGTACAATATACAGACCTAAAGGCTGTTTTGATTGTAATAACGAAGGCTTTAAAGGCCGTATTGGTTGTTATGAAGTAATGTTGATTAACAAAGAAATTAAAAAGATGATTGCGCATTCTGCTCACGATGTTGAGATAGAAGAAGCCGCAGTTGGCATGGGCATGAAAACCTTGCAAACTTCTTGTTTGGGTCACATTTTGCGTGGCGAAACAACAATTTCCGAGTATCTGCGTGTACTAGGTCCGGTTAACGAATAATAACAGGTATTAATATGACAATATTTAATTATATAGCTTTAAGAAATGGTTCAGAAATAGTCAACGGTAAAATAGAGGCCGAAGACGTAAAATCTGCGCGTGAGGCGATCAGACAACTAGGGCTTGTCCCAACAAAGGTTTTTGATGAAAAGAAAAAAAGTTCTGCGCCAAAGGTTAGATTGAGTCCGTTATCTTTACAAGAGCTAATTGATTTTACTGGTACTTTTAGAACATTGATTCAAACAGGTGTTCCTATTATCGAGGGGCTAGTATTCTTGGAAAAGGATGCAGTTTCTTCTCGTATAAGATTGTTGGCTAGAGAAATAAGAAAACAGGTAATTGCTGGTGCAACTTTTGCTGATACTGTAGCCAAATATTCTGAAATCTTTGGTAGTATTTATGTTGGTTTGACAAAAGCTGGTGAAGACTCTGGGGAAATGGAAAAAACTCTTGATCGTCTTGCTGATTTGCTTAAAAAACAAGCCAATATTAGAGGTCGTGTAATTGGAACATTGATTTATCCTTGTTTCGTTATTATATTGGCAGCGATTGTTGTTACAGTAATGTTAATGTTTGTATTCCCAGCATTTAAAGAAATGTTTGACCAGTCAGGTGCAAAATTACCGATCTTTACGCAAATCTGTATTGATTTAGGTGAGTTTTTGAAAGAGTTTTGGTATTTAACTTTATTAACTCCATTTGCGATAGGTGGTCTTATATATGTTGCATTTAAGAATCCTACATCAAGAAGAATTTTGGATGATTTCTTCTTAAAGGTTCCTCTAATTGGTGATATGTTGAAGTATGCCAACTTTTCTAACTTTATCACAGTTATGTTCGTTGCTTATGAAGCTGGTATTCCGATTGTGGATTGTTTGCACTTAGGTAACCTTACTATTGATAACAAAACAATCAAAAATAAGATTACTGAAGCAATTGGGAAAGTTCAACAGGGTGTTCACCTTTCTACAGCGTTAAGAGCTGCAAACATTATACCATCTATGGTTTTATTTATGATTGCAACAGGTGAGCAAACCGGTAAATTGGGTGAATTGCTTGACCAAAGTGTTAAGTTCTTAGATAAAAAATTGGATGATATTATTGATGCTTTAACCAAGATGATTGAACCGTTAATGCTTATTGTAATTGGTAGTATCGTAATGTTCTTGGCATTAGCTTTGTACTTACCATTGTTCCAATCATACCAATTGTCATAAAAAATAATCAAATTAGCATAATTACAAGGAGAAAAAATGACAGAAGAATTTGAACCATTTGAAATAGAAGAATTGGGAAACGACGATTTTACAAACGGCGTATGGTCCGAACGTGTCCTTGTAATTACACAGGATTATGAAATAAAGGGCTATGTGTTTATGCCTAAAATTGGTAAAAGAAGCCGTGTGCTTTCTGATATCTTGAACGGTAAAAAGCGTTTTGTTGCGATTAAAGATTGTGAAGTAGCTTACAGACAACTTCCAAACCGCCGTACTGAGTTTCATGACTTTGTACAGTTGAACATAAATTCTATTATAATTTTGCGTCCAACAGGGGCTGAAGAATAATAGAGCTTAATTAGTTTTTAATATTAAATAGCGATGTCAAAACAAATGACATCGCTATTTTATTGAAAAAAATTTTTTAAAAAATAAAGAAAATACTTGATTTCAAATTTTGTCCATGGTCTAATATACTTACTGGCTGAAAAGCTATGGGCTGCTAGCTCAGGTGGTTAGAGCGCACGCCTGATAAGCGTGAGGTCGGTGGTTCGAGTCCACTGCGGCCCACCATTTAAGATAAGAGACCGTAAGGTCTCTTTTTTTATGTTTCAATATAGTTGTTTGATATTGATACAGCAAAAATTTAATAAAATTTTATTTCAACAATAAATATACTTTTGTTTCAAAATAATTGGCGAGCATTTCAATTTTATCTAAAGTAATATTTATTTTACCTTTTTCAAGTTTCGAAATATAAGAATTATCAACTCCCAAAACCAAAGATAATTCTTCTCTGCTGCTAATAGGTTTCTGGGACATTGAGACGAAGAAAATTTAATAAAAAACCAAACAGACAGCACGATTGAGGCTGTTTTTTAGTATTGAGATGTACCGGTCTTTTCTTGCGCTTAACTACTCATTTCTTGCACTCTTTTGCACTCCATTTGTAAATTTCTAAAACTACATTAGGCTAAAATCGCCTTGGTGTTTGAAGTTAAGTCCAGTGCAATAAAGTGCAAAAAAGTGCAATTTTATTTTGACTTGCAAATTGAGATACCCAAAATTATCAATGAGATTTGGATATTTACGCAATTTCTAATTCATAACCTAATTCATGGAATATTTTTACAATGGTTGAAAATTTAGGTTCTTTTTCATTTTTAAATAAACTGTATAAATGAGTTCTGGACATCCCAATTTTCTTTGCAAAACCTGAAATTGAATTTCTTGATTTAATGGCAATTTCTAATGCACGATAAAAAGAATTAAAATCACCATCTTCAATATAATCTTTTAAACTTGTATTTAGATATAATTTAATATCTTCATCTGTTTTTAAGTCGTTAACTATATAATTTTCTAAATCTATTGTATGTTTTAATTCTTTCATTATTTACCATTCTTAACT
>CALVEI010000009.1 GCA_944326515.1 Candidatus Gastranaerophilales bacterium
TTTTTGTTTGTTAAGTCGATGTCTATATTGAGTTTTGTCCCGTCGTTTGACATCATTGAAACAAAATTGTAGTCACGAGTTTCGTTGTTTGCTAGGTCAACTGTCACGTTTTTTGCTGTAACTTTTGCATTTTCTATGTCGTTGTATAAGGATACTGTACCTGTTCCGTCACCTGTTAATGCTAAGTTATATGCATGGTATGAAGTTTCCCAGAATTTTGGAGAAGATGACCAGTAATAGTACGAACCGCCTGAGATTGTGTCATCTATTTGGATTTTTCCGTTATTTACCGCATTAAGAGTTAGTGTTGTATTACGTTGGATTGTTCCTGATGAGTTTGCGTAATTTGCTACATATATCGCGTTATTTTCTTTTACTCCGTTAGATTCAGTATAGTTGCCTGAGATTAAAGAATTGGCATTATCGGCGTTTAAGGTAAGGTCGTAGTTAGTAAATATTGCACCACCTTTTGCCATATCTGTGCCTGTTTGAGATATAGCGTAGTTGTTTAAAAAGTTGTTATTTGTAATACCGATTGTTGCTTTGTCACTTGATGAAGATATGTAGTTGTATATAGCTCCGCCAAGAGCATAGTTACTGTTTGATTGAGCATAGTTGCCTATAAAATCACCTGTGATATCTCCGATTGTCACTGTTCCATTATAAGCATCGTTATAAATCGCTCCGCCATAGGCATTAGAAGAATCAGATTGAGCATAGTTGCCTATAAAATCGCCTGTGATATCTCCGATTGTTGCTGTTCCATTGTAAGGATCGTTATAAATCGCTCCGCCATAGGCATAAGAAGAAGCTTGAGTATAGTTTCCAATAAAATCGCCTGTGATATTTTCGATCGTTCCTCTAAAGTTATAAATCGCTCCGCCAGAGGCTTCGGAAGAACCTTGAGCATAATTGCCTATAAAATCGCCTGTGATAGATTCGATTGTTGCTGTTCCTTTATAACCATAGTTATAAATCGCTCCGCCACGGGCTTTAGAAAATGAACTAGTTCCATTAGATTGAGCATAGTTGCCTATAAAATCGCCTGTGATATCTCTGATTGTTGCTGTTGAATTATCAGCATAGTTATAAATCGCTCCGCCTTCGGCATATTTTGAAGTCGATTGAGCATAGTTGCCTATAAAATCACCTTTGATATTTCCGATTGTTCCATAACTGTTATAAATCGCTCCGCCTTCGGCATATTTTGAAGTCGATTGAGCATAGTTGCCTATAAAATCACCTTTGATATTTCCGATTGTTCCATAACTGTTATAAATCGCTCCGCCTTTGGCATCAGAATATGAACCAGTACCATTTGATTGAGCATAGTTGCCTATAAAATCACCTTTGATATTTCCGATTGTTCCATAACTGTTATAAATCGCTCCGCCATATGCACCATAAGAAGAACCTTGAGCATAGTTGCCTATAAAATCGCCTGTGATATCTCCGATTGTTCCATAACTGTTATAAATCGCTCCGCCTTCGGCATATTTTGAAGTCGATTGAGCATAGTTGCCTATAAAATCGCCTGTGATATCTCCGATTGTTGCTGTTCCAGTATAAGCATAGTTATAAATCGCTCCGCCATAGACCCAAGAAGAACCTTGAGCATAGTTGCCTATAAAATCACCTGTGATATTGCCGATTGTTCCTTCTTCGTTATAAATCGCTCCGCCATCGGCACCATAAGAAGAACCTTGAGCATAGTTGTCAACAAAATCAGCATTTATATCGCCAAGTTTTGCATTACTGCCATAATTGCGTATTGCACCGCCTAATTGATTTCCTGAAGTACTGCCTGTTGTTTGACCTACAAACACACCTGTCGTAGTTTTAGAAGAATTATCCGTTGAATTGGTAAATCTTGTTTGGGCATCTGATGAATTATACTTATATGTTATAGTTTGACCTACAGAATTTGCAGGATTTTGCTTAAATTCAAGGTTTCCTGTATCCGCATTCTTTTCCCAGCCCAAAATTAGTGTTGTATCGCCGTTTGGGTTTCCATATTCTGTTTTATTCAAGTCAACACGATAATAGACAGGGACATATTTATTTTCAGAATCTGACCATTCATATTTTGTTATTACATTTTCACCTGCTTGATTTACTTTTTCTAAAGTATAGGCAGAATTTTCTCCTAGTGTAGGCACAGGTACAGTATCTGCAAAAACTGGTAAAGTAACAAATAATGATAAAGCTAAGCATATTACTGCAGTTTTGGCATAACGAATTAATTTGTGAGATTCTTCGCTTTGCTCAGAATGACGGTCCAAAGTGTCGCATTCGCTCAGAATAACGTTAGAGAGTTGTTTTATTAGGCTTTCAACGCCCCCCCCCCGATTTTAAAATCGTTGTGGGACAAGGCTTTTAACCATTTCACATCTTTTATCTTCTTTGGCATATCTTTTGGTCCTCGTACTTTCACACCTATATTCTTAATTCCCATTTTTTATATTTTTAAACCAAATTTTGTAAAAATTTATCATTTCTTTACATGATTTTTGTTAAACAAATACTATTTGAAAACAAATACAACTTACCAAAGTTGATTATCACTTTGTGCAATTCGAATTACCTTAATTCAAACTAAAATGCAAACATCGTAAGTTAAGGAGAAAAAGATGTCTCAAGTAGAAAAAACAAAAGAAAATTTAGAACAATGCAATTGTTTAAAATGTCCATCATATACAACATCTTGCAAAATTAAAGAAATGCCTCACAATATGATGGATATGTTAAAAGGAATCGAAAATGCAGAAGGACTAGAAAATCTTTTTTGTGCTTACACAAAAAGCAGATGTATAGACGAAGACAAAGGCTGCCTTTGTAATGTATGCAAAGTTCACGACAAATATGACCTTGAAGACGGTCACTATTGCATAAAAGAAGGCGGATACTAATTAACTAATCCCCCTTATACTTTATAAGGGGGATTAGTATTGCAGTTGCAATTAAAAAACTTTATAATGGTAAGACAGTAATATAATCATTATGAGGTCTTTTATTGTGTTTGAATTATGGCAAATTTGGTGTATAGCCGGTGTTATATTTTTTATAATTGAGCTATTCACACCCGTATTGTTCTTTTTAAATCTGGGGTTAGCTTGTTTTATTGCCGCAATTTGCGCAGCATTTGGAGTTGCAACAATAGCTCAGGTCATAGTTTTTGCAATATTTGGCACAATATTTTTAATCTGGCTAAGACCCGTACTTATGAAACGTAAAAAAATCTCTGAAGTAGAAACAGTAGATATGTACATCGGCAAAACCGCAAAAGTTATCAAAACCGTTACAAAAGATGGCGGAAGAATCTATATTTTTGATGAAGAATGGCCTGCCGTATCACAAGACGGTAACACATATAATGAAGGAGATATGGTAACTATAACCAAAACAGAAAATATGCTTATGTACGTTGAAGGAAAGAAAACTAATTAATGTTTGTCATATTCATAAACGAAAATGAAGAAGCCATCATTGAGAGATATGGAAAATTCCACAAAACTCTTTCAACAGGAGTACACTTTTTAATACCTTTTATTGAAAAAATTAAAGGATTAAAGTCACCCGAAAATCATAAAAAATATATAAATTACGGAAAAATAAAAAAAACTCAAGAAATATTTCATTTTCCTAAAGACAACAGGATATTTTTTGCAAAAGACAAATCACAACTTAAAATTAAGGCTGATATCAGTTATCAAATTTTTGATAGTTATAAAGCAGTCTATGAAGTTGACTATCTGTTTGATGCGCTAAATCAGCTCTGCGCAGGTATATTACAAAGCAGACTGCTAGATGCTCCAGAAAGCACAAATCAAGTAGATTATTTAAAATCTTTAACAGAAACCTTTCTCCCCACCTGCAATGAATATTGTCAAAAATGGGGAATAAAGATATTGAATTTTGAACTCAAACAAATAACAGACACTAATGGAATAAGAAGAAACTTTTAAAATACAAGCAAAAGAAAAGGAGAAGAAATGGGAATTTTATTGATTGTACTGCTTGCACTGGTTATAAGCTACTTTGTTGCAGGTATCAAAATTGTTCAACAGGAAGAAGCAATTATTATAGAAAGACTTGGAGCTTTCGAAAAGGTTTTATATGCAGGTTTTCACCTTATAATACCGTTTTTTGAATACCCAAGAAAAATACGTTGGAAAGAAACACTAAGAACAATAGACGGCAGAACATATGCACAACTTACAGAAAGAACAACAATAGACCTTCGTGAATCTGTTATGGATATTCCACGTCAAAATGTTATTACAAAAGACAACGTATCAATATCAATCAACGCTTTGATTTATTTTCAAATTATGGATGCCAAAAGCGTAGCATACCGTATCCAAAACTTGCCTGAAGCTATCGAAAAACTAACCCTCACAACAATGAGAAACGTTATCGGGGATATGGTTCTTGATGAGACACTGTCATCTCGTGACACAATTAACGCAAAATTGAGAGAAACACTTGACGAAGCATGTAACAAATGGGGCGTAAAGGTTAACAGAATCGAGCTTCAAGAAATCACTCCGCCTGCTGATGTTCAAGCATCTATGGAAAAACAAGTTAAAGCAGAAAGAGAAAAAAGAGCTGCAATTTACGAAGCAGAAGGTTTGAAACAAGCTGCAATTTTAAAAGCAGAAGGTGAAAAAACAGCAGCTATTAACAAAGCAGAAGGTCAAAAACAATCTGCAATCTTAGAAGCAGAGGGTGAAAAAGAAGCAGCAAGATTAATAGCAGAAGGTCAAGCAGCGGCAAGGGTAAAACAAGCAGAAGCTGAAGCAACAGCAATCAACAAAACAATAGAAGCAATACAAAACCACGGACAACCAGACAAATACCTTATTGCGGTGAGATATCTTGATACACTAAAAGAAATGGTTGAAGGTCAAAATAACAAAGTTGTCTATATGCCTTACGAAGCAACCGGTATATTGAGTTCTGTTGACGGTATTAAACAAATGCTTGACGGAACAAAAGTTCAATAAAAAATATAAGATAAAAAACCAAAAGTCCGATTTTAAAATCGGACTTTTTTATTAAACCTATCATTTCACAATCTATGAAAACTCTTTTATATAGTCCTCAAGCTCAATACAACGTTCCAAAACTTCATTATATAATTTGTTCAAATAAAAATCTATTTCTCTTGCATCTTTAAGTTCAATTTTTTTCCAGAAAAAGCTTTCTTTTATATGAGAGAAAAAGTAATCTTTAAACTTAACAGCAGATTCATATATTGTAGAATCAATGTATCTTTTGGCTTCGCAAAGATAAATAAACAAATCACAAACCTGAGATTTTGCACTTAATATTCTATTTGTTACCAGCGCATTTTTTACTTTTATCAAATGATCAAGAATAATTTGATATCTTGGTAACAGCTCTTTTTTCTTTTGTAACAAAGTTTTTTTGAAATATTCCATAGTTGTTGCATAACCAAGCTCAACAAGTTTATCTCTTTCTGATTGAGGCAAGGTAAACTGAACAGGCAAAATGTGATCTGTATCTATTTTGATATAGTCAAACTTATCCTTTGGCTGATAGGTTTCCATTATATATTCTGTAGCAAAATTTGACATAGTTGCAAAAACCGCATTTAAGTACTCTACAGAATTTTTTACATCCGGCCAGCACTTTGCACCTTCCAACCTAAACTCAATAACTCTGCAATCTTTTGGACAAAGAATGTCACAAATTCTCCACATAGGCCAACTTTTCATAATATCACCATCAATGAGTACATTTTTTTCGTACTCAAAAGGTTCTAACAACCCAGGCAATGATGTAGATATTCTTACAGCTTGTGCCACTTCAAAATCAGGTGTTGTATATTTTGAAAATATATAAGGATTACAACCGTTAATATTTGTGGTTATTACAAAAAAATCTTTATCGATGTCTTTAAAAGTGACGGGAGGATTTTGCCCTTTTTGATAATTCTCTTTATAAAACTTTTTTTCTATCCCTGTACGTATCCAGTCCAAAAAATGCTCGCCTTTGCTTATCGCGAATTTTTTAGTCAAATCAAACCTTACGTCTCTAAAAAGATCGAAATTTACTTCTTTAAAAATTTCTTGAAATTCTTCGTAAGTATAATCCAAAGAGGCATAAGTAGCAAAAACAGCCCCAACGGAAGACCCGGCAAATGATTTTACCGAAATACCAAGTTCTTTCATCGCACGCAAAGCACCAAGGTATGCAAGCCCCCTTATTGCTCCGCCACCAAATATGCAAAGATACTGTTTTGAACCTATTTCACTCAAATAAAAAACCTCTTGATAGTTTACATTTAATTAAAACATAAATTAAGTTATAAAAACACAAAAGTGTGCAAATATCCCTCTGTTGGGGGATAAGCAAAAAAAAGAGGCAAAATGCCTCGTATATTGTTGAGTATCGTCTATTATTTTTTCTCTCTCTTAAAGATTGTTAAAAAGTTCTTCCTGTAGAGTGAGTTGCTTGAGCTTTTCTAAGATTATCTTTCAAGCCTTTTGCAAGATCAGCTCTACCATTTTTTTCATAAATTTTTGTAATTGATTCTAAAAATTTCACACTATCTAAATCAGAAGGTTCTGCTTTAGATACAACTGTTTTTGGAGCAACCATTGCTGGTGATTTTGATAAAATCGGGTTTTGTGTAACAGGTCTGTTTAAAACAGGTTGTTTTTTTACAGCTGCAACAGATTGCTTTTGTATAGGTCTTGCAGGAGCGTGCAAAGGTTTACGTCTTGGAATACCTGATACACCTGCAGATTCAATATTAGAAACATAAGGATTTTTTTGACTATTTTGATATGCTCTCATACCATAACCTGCATTTACAGGATTTACAGAGCCTAAACCATCCGGTCTTGTTAATGACATATTTTCTGACATTCTACGATTAAGAGCTATTTCTCTTTCCATTTGCGGAGTTTTTGGCTTAGCTAACATTTCACTTAAAGAAGGTTGTTTAGAAACAGGTGCTTTTTTCTTTGGTCTAAACAACATAGAACCTATGATGAACAAAACGCCTATAACAGTGATTAAATTAATATCACCTGATGTAGCTTTTTTTATAATTTTCTTTGCTGTGCTTTTTACACCAACAAGCATCCCTCTTGAAATGTGCATTTGTGTCAAAACTTCATTAACCTGAGGATTTGCTGTTTGATCAAGTTCTTCATCAGCTTCCACAGCTTGAGTATTATAAACAGGAGTGTAACTTGAAACAGGAGCACTTAAGCTTATTATTTCTTTAGCCGGAACATTTGAACTCAAATCTGTTTTAATATTTTCAAAATATACTTTACTATTTGAAATACCTTCACCTTTAAAAATTATTTTTATATCGCTTTTACCTGCAGGGGCAACTGTAACATTATCGAGATTCGCAACATTATTGTACACAGTGTTCAAGTCGGGAGATACTTCAACATCTTTGAGCTGTATAGTGAGTTTATTATCAGAAGAAACTGTCTTTTTCATCTGAGGTGTTTCGTCAGTTTTTAAAACAATTCCATATCCTGAATCTTGAGCATTAATTTGCACTTCTGAAAGAGTGTTTGCAAAAGCTGCAGACATTCCCATCAAAACTGCGAGCCCTGCAATCGATAATCTTGTACTAAATTTTGCGATACTTCTCATTATTTCCCAATACTCCCCACGGGTTACTCAACATCATCAAAAACGTGATACTCATCGTTCACATATAAATCATACGTTTTTGGCATGTTAAAAACATCAATCACGGGGTTAAAGCTTGAACAAAACATATTGACCACATGGTCAATATAATTTTAATATAGGCAAATTTAAACCTTTAGCTGTTTTACTAATTTATGCGAATAAACAATCAATTTCAAAAAGGCTCTAAATACGTCAGAAAAGAAATAAAAAAAATCTTCTGCACAAAAGAAGGTAAAATAGCTCGCGCACTTAATAAAACAGCTTCCTACAGAAACCCTTTGCTTGCAGGTAACAGAGAACCGCTTGAAGGCTATTTTCCTGCAGCATCAAGTGAAGATCTAAAACTACTTTTATCCGCTGCCCCAGAAGATATTTTAAAAAAATGTACTTATACAAATCCAAAAGATTTAAAAGATTACCATATCCTTTTAAAAAAACGAAACAGTAACGGCACATTAACTGTACGAATTTTAGATGCTGACGGAGCTTTTGTAAAAGAAGGTAAAATCAAACCCAAAAAAGTTATTGTACTTGATGATTTCAAGTACAAAAATACTGGAATGACATACAATGAAAAACAAAAAATACCTCACGGGGAAGTTGTTAAGCACTTAATAATACGAAGCAATCCTTTTAATGACTACGAATTTATTGACGTATCTAAAAGTTCTAAAATTATTTCTGCTGCAAGTATGCTAAAAAAAATATTAAAACGAATCGAAGCAGGTGAAAAAATTGATGCAATATCTTGTTCTTTTGCAAAAGAATTCACATACAAAGATTTGGAAGATATGATGGGCATAACGCTCAAAAACAAATCTATGGTTGAACAAAAAAAGCTTTTGCAACAAACAATAGAACAATATAAAGAATTAAAAGACATAAAAAAAGAATTTGAGCTTTTTGAAAAACTCAAGGCAAAAGGCGTAAAAATCTTCTTTGGTTCAGGAAATGGAACAAAAACAGTAAACGGAGAATTAACAGAAACTCTGAACTATAACCTTATAACTAATGCAACGGAAGGCGTTGGTGCACTAAATGATGAAAGTAAAGTTGCCCACTATTCATCAAGCAGGAAAAGTATTTTCACCCCCCATTACGAAAGTGGAAATCTATGCATTGAATATAGAGACGGCGGTTTCAATATTTCAGGCGGAGCAGGCATAGATATACCTTACACAAAAACTGTAGCCAGCCTTTATAAAAGAATTAAAAAATTAGATCCTAACTCTCAAAATATTAAAGAAATAGACGGCATAAGTTTTTACAAAGGCATCCCATTAAAAATAAATACAATGTTTAATGAAGTAACCCCAGAAACAATAATAAAAAACGGAACATCTTGGGCAACTCCACGACGCACTGCAGAATATACAAAATACCTTATGTTAAAAGATATAATTTAATTCTATATCTGAGAGTCAGAAGGAATTAAGTAATTTCCCTTTTTTATTTGAGAATATTCAATAAACTTATTACCGTTGCTTTCAAATTCTCTTTTCATAACTTCATTTTTTTCAAGATAATTGCTCAAACTACCAAATCCCTCACCATAAGTTTTGCTTATTAAAGAGTCATCTGAAAGCTGATATCTGTACAAACCTTTTGGTGTATATATATCTTGAACCATAAGTGTTTGCTTTTTATTAACAAATATCTTACTTATAGATTCTTTAAAAACAGCAACGCCATTATTTATAACACTTTTGAGGCTGGTAAACTTTTTAACATCAGCACCTCGTTCCCTTTGTGGGATAAAGCTTGAAGATTTAACTTTAACAGTACCGTCAGATTTAAAAACCATTAATTTATCGATATTTCCGCCAACTTTATATATATTATAAGCATCTCTGTTTACAAGTATTGCGACATCACCATTAGTCATCTTTCTCTCAAAAATACCCGATATTTGAAAAGGTTCTTCTTTTATCTTTTCAAGATTTTGTTGAATTTTTTCTCTTATTTGAGGATTTATATCTTGAGATAATTCCTCAATTACAGGTGTTACGGAAAACTTTCTTCCGTTTATCATTTTTATTACAGGATGTGCATACCCGCCTATTTGCTTTATCATAATTTTCTCCATTATTATCTTTGTTTGTTACGGTGCTCACTTATCACTCTACCAGTGTGTCCAGCAGCATATATCCCCAAAGCCAATAATAATATAGCAACAATATCACCGTATTTAGATGAAGGGATTTCTTCTCCTTCACCATTTTTTATTTCTTTAAAATGCCCGTTGTGAGTATAATTTACATAAAAAGTTTCATCAGTATAAGGATCTTTTAATATACTTGATTTTATAACGTCATCTTTATCGTAAACATTTATAAATTTAATCTTTCTGCAATCATTTTTGCTTTCTATTTCACCAAAAACAGTTGTGTGATCAGGTGAAAAAACTCTTACGTGATTGTATTTAAAATCATCAGTTTCTTTGTATAAACTGTCTTTATTAGCATTAAATACATAAGTTTTTTCATCCATCTTAGAAAGATGTTTTTCATAATCCGATACACTTTTAAAATATTCATTTTTAAAATCATTCATATCAGAATATTTTAAATCGTCATAACAACTGTTTAAAGACATAGCCCCTGTCAACGCAAGAACTGCCGGCAATAATTTTTCTACAGGCACATTTTGCATATTTTTGAATTGAGAATCTTCAATTTTTTGTGAAGCTTTTTCTTTTTGTTTACCGGAAAAGTTTATGTTTCTACCAACAATAGTATTAGTTATGTAATTTATTCTCATAATCTGCCATACCTCTCTTTAAAAAGCTTAAAACACATAACAAAATTTTTTTTGCCGTTTTATTAACTTATATTAAAAAAGCAGAAGTCCAAAATGAACTTCTGCTTTGATATTTTTGATAAGAACAAAGATTGCCTTTCGCAAATGTTGATTAACGTTTTGAGAATTGGAATCTTTTTCTTGCTCTTTTTCTACCGTATTTTTTACGTTCTTTAACGCGAGCGTCTCTTGTTAACAAACCTTCTGCTTTAAGAACGCTTCTTAATTCAGGGTTGTATTCGAGCAATGCTCTAGAAATACCGTGTCTGATAGCACCTGCTTGTGAGCAAATGCCACCACCAACAGCTTTAACTCTTACGTCAAAGTTTTCCATATTTTCTGTTAATGCCAAAGGTTTGTAAACCAAAATTTTCATAGCAGGTCTGTTGCCAAGATAAGCATCAAGAGTTTTGCCGTTAACAAAAATTCTGCCTTTACCTTTAACTAATTTAACAACTGCAATAGAGGTCTTTCTTCTGCCTGTTGCCATAATTACTTTATTATCAGCCATTATTTAACCTCCATTTCATATACTACAGGTTTTTGAGCTTCATGTGGGTGCTCAGAACCTACATATACTTTGAGTTTTGTAAATTGTTGTGCACCTAAAGTGTTGTGAGGCAACATACCTTTAACAGCTTTTTCGATAACCTTTCTTGGATCTTTTTCCATCATTTCTTTGAATGATGCTGTTTTCAATCCGCCTGGGTAACCAGTGTGGTGCAAATAGATTTTATCAGTTTCTTTTTTACCAGTAACCTGAACTTTGTCAGCGTTAATAACGATAACAAAATCACCTGTATCAACGTTAGGTGTATATTCAGGTTTTAATTTGCCTCTCAATAAGTTAGCACAAACAGTAGCCAAACGACCCAAAGTTTTACCTTCAGCGTCGATGATATACCATTTTCTTTCAACTTCAAGAGGTTTTGCTGAATATGTTTTCATCTTTCAGTTTCCTTTTATATTTTAATAGTTACTTCTCAATTAATTTGTAAGGTTGATACCCTACCTCTACCAACGTCAACCCATCCGGGCTAATTGTCGGTCCCGCCTTAGTTCGGTCCCTTGCTTCAAGAACCTTTTTCATAAATTCGGGTTCAAATTTATTGTGTTCTATCATCAACAAAGTACCAACTATCGCACGAACCATGTTGTACAAAAATCTGTTTGCAGCTATTTCAAAAGTAATGACATCACAGTCCTTAGTGCAGTGAGCTTTATAAACAACACAATCCTTTGCGGGGTTTTCGGTCTTAGAGGACTTGAATGAAGAAAAATCGTGTTCTCCTATCAAATAGCTAAGACTCTTGTTCATCCGTTCCAAATCTAAGGGTTCTCGAATCAGAAGCGAATGCCCATCCCAAACAGAACGTTGTTGTCGATTGACAATTTTATATTGATACACGCGGTATTTTGCACTCAACTGTGCGTGAAAAGAATCATCAACAGAATGTATAGACTTTACGCTTATATCATCAGGAAGTATCCCGTTCAAAGAGTTAAGAAACCTTGAAGCAACAATCGGCAACTCACTCTCAAAATGGACAACCTGACCTTTTGAGTGAACCCCTGCATCTGTTCTGCCGGAGAAAATTGTTTTTACTATAGATTTATCTAAAGTACGAAGGGCTTTGTTAAGTTCAGACTGAATCGTTACCTTATCAGGCTGAACTTGTGAGCCCGAATAATTAGTTCCGATATATTCAACAATCATTGAATACTTCGGCATTACACCCTCGCCTAAACGAGTTGAATCAATGCCATTTCAGAAGCGTCACCGCGTCTTGGAGGCATTCTGTAGATTCTTGTGTAACCGCCGTTTCTGTTTGAGTATTTTTTGCCTGTTTCAGCAAATAATTTTCTCAAAACAGTTTGAGCAACAGCTTTTTGCTCTTTATCAGCTTTTGTTACGTTTTCAAGTACTTCGCCAGTTTCAAAGTTCATGAATTTGCCTGTTTCTCTATCAAAGATAAATTTAGCAGCCAATCTTCTTGAATGAAGAGTACCTTGTTTTGCAAGAGTGATAATTCTTTCTGCATAAGGTTTAAGAGCTTTTGCTCTTGCCATAGTAGTTTTTATTTCACCGTGCAAAATAAGTTCAGTCGCTAAAGAACGAAGCAAAGCATTTCTTTGATCTTGTGCTTTTCCTAAGTGATGTTTTTTAGACTGGTGTCTCATTTTATTTATCCTTTTTCTTAATTATGTCTATTCAAAATACAGACTATACAAGTTCGTCCATATCTACACCTTCAGGATTAGGCATAAGGTCTAAACCAAATTGGTGTAATTTTTCGATAACTTCATCAGATGATTTTTTACCGAAGTTTTTAATATTTAACAAATCATGTTCTGATTTTTTCAATAATTCAGCCATGTTGTTAATGCTTGCTCTTTTCAAGCAGTTGTATGCTCTTACTGACAATTCCAAATCTTCGATAGAAATTGTAGGAGCAGCAGTATCAACAACTTCTTCTTCCTCAATTACAGCTGCAACAGGAGCTACTGAAAGAACAGGAGCGCCACCTGAAATTGATGCAATCTGCATAAAGTGTTCGATTAAGATGTTAGCTGCTTGAGATAATGCAACGTTTACATCGATTGATCCGTTTGACCAGATTTCCAAGTTTAATTTATCAAAGTCAGTAACGTCACCTACACGAGTGTTTTCTACATTGTAGCTAACACGTTTGATAGGCATAAATGTTGCGTCGATAGGCAACATATCAATCGGCATAGAACCGTCATTGTTTTTCAACACGTCATGAGCGATATAACCTTTACCAGTTTCTACAACGATATCAGCGTGAATTGAACCACCTTCTGCAACTGTACAGATCAACCAGTCAGGGTTAACAATTTTAACACCTGCAGGAAGTTCTATATCAGAAGCAAGAACAGGGCCTGGTTTATCAACGTCTAATCTCAATTGTACAGGTTCAGCTGATTCTGTTTTAACAACCATACCTTTGAGGTTAAGCATTATATCAATTACGTCTTCAACAATACCAGGAATAGCGGTATATTCGTGAGTAATACCTTCGATTCTTACAGCAGTAACTGCTGCACCTTCCAAAGAAGATAACAACACACGTCTTAAAGCGTTTCCGATTGTATTACCAAAACCTCTTTCTAATGGTTCAATTACGAATTTACCGTATTGTGAACCATCAGAACCTGTTGTTGTTGTAACGTTTTTAATTTTTAATTCCATCTGTTTTTCTCCTAATTTGTTGTTATTCGGACTTTATGTGGATTATTTTGAGTAGTACTCAATAACGAGTTGCTCTTTGAATTCAGGATCGAGTTCTTCTCTTTCCGGTATTCTGTCGAATACAATTTTTTGAGCAGCCGCATCTACTGTCATCCATTGAGGAGCAGCCACATCAAGCGGTTCCATAACAGTTTTTACAAATTCTGAACTTCTTGTTCTGATTGTAACAACGTCGCCAACTTTTAATAGGTAAGATGGAATGTCAACTTTTTTACCATTAACTAAAACGTGACCGTGGTTAACGATTTGTCTAGCTTGTTTTCTTGTTGTAGCAAAGCCAGCTCTGAACAATACGTTATCAATTCTTCTTTCCAATAATTGTAAAAGAACTGTACCAGTAACGCCTTTTGTTCTAGCAGCTTTGTTATAATATTTTGCGAATTGTTTTTCACTTACCAAGTAAGTAAGTCTGATTTTTTGCTTTTCATTTAAGTGAATAGCATAGTCAGAAAGTTTTTTTCTTGCAGCACCATGCTGACCTGAAGCAGTCTGTCTCAAAGAAGAAACCAACTTTCTGTTAGATAAGTCCGTAACACCGTAGTTACGGAATAATTTATTTGAAGGTCCTGTATATTTAGCCAATTTTTGACTCCTTTGTCGTTAATTAATTACACTCTACGTTTTTTAGGTGGACGGCATCCGTTGTGTGGAATTGGAGTAACGTCCTTGATTAATGTGATTTCCAAACCTGCAGCCTGAATAGCTCTGATAGCAGTTTCACGGCCTGAACCAGGTCCTTTGATATAGACTTCAACTTTTTTCATGCCTTGATCAACAGATTTTTTAGCTACTTGAGCTGCTGCTGATTGAGCTGCGAATGGAGTACCTTTTCTGGCACCTTTGAATCCGCATCCTCCTGCTGATGCCCAAGCAATAGCATTACCTTGAGTATCGCAAGAAGTCACGATTGTATTGTTGAATGTTGATTGAATATGTACAACACCTTGCAATACATTCTTTTTTTCTTTCTTTTTAGTTTTTATTGGTCTTGCCATTTTTATTTCCTTTAAATTATTCTATTATTTTGCTTATTTGTACTAGTCTTTGATTATTGACGCTCCGGCGGAGTAACGTCCGCCTACGCAGAGGCACTGGGTTCACTTACGTTCACACGGCGTGCCTGTCAAAATCCGTTACTTCTTCTTAGAAACTGGACCAGTTTTTTTACCGCGTCTTGTTCTAGCGTTAGTTTTTGTTCTTTGACCTCTTGCAGGAAGTTTTCTTCTGTGTCTCATACCTCTGTAAGAGTTGATTTCTGAAAGTCTCTTGATGTTAAGAGATTCTTCTCTTCTCAAGTCACCTTCGATATGATAGTTTGTAAGCTCATTTCTGAGTTTTTTGATATCGTCATCTGTCAAATCGTCTGTTCTTAAGTCTTGAGAAATGCCACAAGCTTCAAGAATTTTAGCAGAACGAGTTGGTCCTATACCGTAGATATAGGTTAATGCGATTATCATTCTTTTGTTACGGGGTAAATCAACCCCAGCCAATCTTGCCATCTTTTCTCCTTATTTTATTTTGTGATTGTTTTTTGTTTGTCTTACAAGTCGGATAATGATGTTTGCTAATGATACAAAATCCGCTGTCTTGAATTTCTTTTTCGCTCAGCACTGTCGTTCGTTTCGCTTAGCTATAACCACTTCGTGCTTCGCATTCCGGGCTGGGTTTGCTATGCTCACTCGGCGCCCGTACAGAAATCCGCTACCCTTGTCTTTGTTTGTGTTTTGGGTTTTTGCAGATAACTGTGATTCTGCCTCTTCTTCTGATGAATTTGCAGTCTTTGCACATTTTTTTAACTGATGCTCTTACTTTCATTTTGTTTTCCTTATCTAGTGTTTTATTGTTTTTGCCGCGTATGTCCCGAGAGGCGGGACACTTTATATATGAATAAAGCCGAAGCTGTTATTTAAGTCTGTAAGTGATTCTTCCTCTTGTCAGATCATAAGGTGTCATTTCGACTTTTACTTTGTCACCCGGAAGAATCTTAATAAAGTTTTTTCTGATTTTTCCTGATATATGAGCAAGGATTTCGTGCCCGTTTTCGAGCTCAACTCTAAACATTGCGTTTGGTAAAGACTCTAAAATCTTGCCTTCAAATTCAATTACATCTTTTGCCATTTTACCTTCTTTGACTTTTTTGATTGTGTATCATTGGCGTTTTGGGTATATTTGAAGCTGTAGGGTGTTGTTTCGGCTGTAACACTGCTCCCTTCAGGCCACAATATGCCCCACCTTTCTAATCTTACATGCTCAAAAATCATAAGCAAGTGTTTTTCATTGATTTTATTAAACTTTAAGCCAATTTTTAAAAATCGCACCAAGTTTGTTTAATAAAAAATAAGACATATTTAATAAAATCGATTATGTCCGACTTCTTCTTTTTATAAGCTTTTCGGGATTTTTTGTAAAGTTATATTAATTTTTTAATTATTTAATTATTAAATAAACAAACTCTAAATTTAATAGTAGTTTTTTAAAACTCACTTTACATTTCTTAATAATCTAAAACAAGTAAGGCAATTTTAGAATTAAAAAATACTTTATATAAGAGTAAGGGAAATCAAAAATTTAAAGGAAGCTAAAAACCATATATATCTTTAAGTTAGAGATTGAACTTAACTAAAAAAAGATTAATAAAGTTTTATCCATATACTCTCTCTCTCTTAATATCCTCGTGTTTATTTAATGCTTGCAACGAATTGTAAGCATTTTTTTTTGCTTAATTTACTGTTTGGGAGCGACAAAAAAGTTAAAAAAACCAAGTAGTATATTACTTACTACATCAGCACCGTGCCAAACTATAGCAACAACAATAAAAACAGGTGTCATAAAAAATCTTACACCGGAAGGCAAATACATTGCATCAGAGAGAATCAAGTGATATTTATCAGCAAAAGAACCTGTACAAATATTTTGCTTTCCTTCTTCTATGTTTTTTTCAAAATCTTTATAATAGCTGTTTGCGTCTTGATATTTATTTTCGTACCGTTTGCGAACTTTTTCTCTAACCTCTTCCGATTGAGGGGAATAAGAAAAACCGCCGGAATAAGAATAAGTCGATTCTTTTCTGCTTTTACCTTTTACCGAGCCAAACATCACTTTGTTATACTCGTTTCGCAAGCGAAAATCAGACAAAACCTCATATGCCTCATTAATATCCTTCATCATTTGGCGGCTTTCTATAGAATTGTCGTTAAGATCAGGGTGCCAACGTTTTACCAGAGTTTTGTAGGCGTTTTTTATTACAGTCTCATCATCTGTTGGCTCTATTCCAAGGATTTTATAATAGTTACGATTAAAATTCATATTTAATTAAATTTACATAATTAACTATATATATTAAATTTTATCACACCATAGCAAATATTTATATTTACGGTTTTAATCTAAATATGAACATAAATGATTTTAACAGCTTGTTTGGCTTAGATACACCCATTCGCCCAATAAAAATAAAAAAAGAAAATATTTCCACGCCAGAAAACAAACTAAATGTTTTAGACAAAGATGTATTTGAAAAGACTGTAGAAAAGCCAAAAGTTTTTGATATAGAAATTGAACACATTTGTGCAAAAACAAAAACGCCTAAAAAAATAACGGTACAAATAAATCCACAGGATAAAGGCATAATATATAAAAAAATATTTAACAAAAAAAACAATAAAATTGAAAAAATCCCAGTAGCAGTCAACATAGCAAAATCCAGTGACAAACACACTGTGAGTTATTACTTTTTAGAACCTGAAACAAATAAAGAACTAGATTTTGTGATAATCGAAGATTGGAATCTTGCAAAGTTAAACCCTACATACGATTACTACCTAGACAACAGCAAACTTCTTGATGATTACCCTGAAATGGGTATAGAAGGTGACAGAATTTCTATAGAATATTTACAAAACAATGACGAAGAACATTACTCAGGTATAGGAAAACTATCTGACCAAATAGCAATAGAATACTGTTTGCAAGAAGGTATTGAACCAAACATATTATCTTTAGCAGAACCAAATTCACACGCAGCACACTACAAAAGAGGCAGACGTTTTTTACCTGTAGATAAATATGAAAAAGACTTGGATTACTATGAATTTGTTGAAGTATACGGAACAAACGACCCTAATAAAATTGTAGAAAAAAGAATTAAAGAAACACCCAAGGGTCAAAAAGTTGATACATCAGACTTATTCGGAATTTATATGTATATGCCCAAAGAAATCATCCAAAACTATCTGACAAAAATAGAAAAAAATCCAATTTTACACTAATGTTTCATTATATATTACAAAACAAAGCCCTTTTTAATTAATAAAAAGGGCTTTGTTAAAATGTATTTTTATCTATCCTATTTTGGTTCTTTTAAGAAACTTTCATAGTTCCTTGCAAGAAGTTGTGTCTTAATTTGATTAATAAAATCAAGAGCAACCCCAACCATGATGATTAAAGATGTTGCACCAATACCTTGCAAAGTAGTGATATTGGTAATATAAGACGCTCCTGACGGAATCAAAGCAATGATACCTAAGCATAACGCACCTAACAATGTAAGTCTTGAAATAATTTTATCAAGAGCTTCTGCTGTCGGTTTACCTGGCTTGATGCCCGGAATAGAAGAACCGTATTTCTTGAGGTTATTTGCAATTTCTTTAGGTTGCATGTTTGGCATAATTGACGCATAGAAGAAAGTTAAGAAAACAATCAACAAGAAGTACAACAAGTAATGAATCCATCCTGAAGGGCTCAATACCGTTGACAACCATGTGATAGAATCTTTCAAAGCGCCTGCCGGTAAGTTAGCTTGTCCAATAATGCTTATAACTGTTGTTGGGAAAAGCAAAATTGCAATCGCAAAGATGATTGGCATTACACCACCAGGGTTCATTTTAAACGGAATATAAGTATTAACTCCGCCGTATATTTTGTTACCAACCTGTCTTTTCGGGTTAACAATAAGAACTTTTCTCACTGCTTCTTGCATAATTACAATTAATACCATCGTTGCAAAGAAAATAGCCAATAAAAGCAATAATCCTAATTGCAAAGAAGAATCATTTGCAACGAGCTGACCTGTTTTTTCAAAATAGAAAGGTATTCTTGAAATGATACCGACAAAAATCAACATAGAACCGCCGTTACCGATACCTCTTTCTGTCATAAGTTCAGCAAGCCACATAACAAATACTGAACCTGCAGTTAAAATTATTGCAGAACCGATGAAAAAAGCGATGTGTGATACACCCGGCAAAATAGCTGCAGGTGCTTGATGTAACAAATACAACAAGAAAATACATGCCTGAAAGAAAGATATAAATACAGTGAAATATCTTGTATATTGAGAAATCTTTCTTCTACCTGCTTCACCTTCTTCTTTTTGCAACTGTTCAAGGTGTGGAATGATTACCGTTAAAAGCTGCATAATGATTGATGCCGTAATATATGGTCCGATACCTAATGCTAATATAGAAACATTCGCTAACGCACCACCTGAAAATAAATCGATAAAACCGATAATATTGTTGCCCTGTGCTATTCTAGAAAAAACTTCGTTGTTAATACCATATAAAGGCAAAGCAACACCTAATCTAAAAACAACAATCATTGCAAAAGTAAATATTAATTTTGCTTTCAAGCCGGAAGCCTGAAACATAGAGACCACATCATCCATAGATGGGGGCTTCATTCTTGCATTTTGCATTTGAGTATTATCCTCTCCATATTATCTGCCCGCACAATAAACGGGTTAAATGGTATAACCGCAAGCCCTGTTTTTGAGCTTGCGGTTTATACAATCATTAAACTAATTCAGCTTTACCGCCTGCTTTTTCGATTTTTTCTTTAGCTGACGGAGTGAAGTATCTTGCTTTAACTGTAACAGCTTTCGAAATTTCACCATTACCCAAAACTCTTAATACTTCTGAGCTTGGGTGAGCTTTGCCGTTTTCAATTAACCAGCACAAATCAATTTCAGTAGCATCTAATTTTTCGATGTCTTTTACGTTGATTTCTGCACAGTTAAGAGCTGCAAAGTTTTTGAAGCCTTTAAGTTTAGGCATTTGTCTGTAAGATGGCATTTGTCCGCCTTCAAAACCTCTCTTTTGAGAGCTGCCTGAACGTTGTCCTTCACCGTTATGACCACGGCAAGATGTTTTACCGTGACCTGATGATCTGCCTCTGCCTACTCTTTTTGTTTTGTGAGTAGCACCTTCAGCAGGTCTTAAATCTTCTAATGTTATTCTTTCTGCCATTTTTATATGTCCTTATTAATTATTGTACTTAACTATTACTTAATAACTGTAACAAGGTGAGGAACTTTATTTACCATACCCATAATAGTTGGGCTGGCAAAGTGTTCAACAACATCGTTAGTTTTTTTCAAACCAAGAGCTCTAACTACTTTGATTTGATCTTTTGTTGAGCCGATTAAACTTCTTGTAAGCTTAATCGAAACTTTTTCAAATTTATCTTTAGCCATTTTTATTATTTCCTTTTCTTAATTTGTTTGTTCTGATTAAAACTTACGCTAATTATGCATTAAGCATTTGGTTAAGAGACAAACCTCTAACTTTAGCAACATCGTTGAATGTTCTCAATCCTTTTAAAGCTTCCATTGTAGCATTAGCTGCGTTAAGCGGAGATTTTGAACCTAAAGATTTGCTCAAAATGTTTTCGATACCAGCAAGCTCTAATACTGCACGAACAGCACCACCTGCGATAACACCAGTACCTTGAGAAGCAGGTTTCAACATAACAGCACCAGCTCCTGAACGACCTGTGATAGGATGAGGAATTGTTGTTTTAAATATAGGTACTGTAATAAGATTTTTTCTGCCTTCTGCAATAGCTTTTTGGATAGCGATGATAACTTCAGAAGCTTTAGCACAACCAACACCAACTTGGCCTTTACCGTTACCAACGATAACGATAGCTCTAAAGCTCAATTTTTTACCACCTTTTACAACTTTTGTTACACGGCTGATTTGAACAACTCTTTCTTTCCATTCAGATTGAGGAGCGTTTTCAACTGTTTCAACTTTTTTTCTACCTTTGCCCTTAGCTTGACCTCTGCCTTTTTTGCCTTGAGCAGGTGCTTTTTCTTCTGTTGATTCAACAGTTTCTACAACTTCTGCAGTTTCAACTGTTTCAACTTCTTGAATTTCTTTTTCTTCCACTTTATTACCTTTCCTTAGTGTGTTTGTAAACTATTTAAAACAATTTAACAACAAAAACAAGACCGAAAAATATCAGTCGAACGTATATTAAATTGTTGGGTAACTTTTCTGACATTATTATCATACATGGTAATTTTTTTTACGCAATACGACTGGTAATATTTTGTAACGAGAATACATATTTTTAATATTTGACTTATAATGTAAACATATTTTGTCCATCAAATTTGAAAGGCGCCAATATGCAAAAGATTGCCCATAAAAATGTTAATTTTAAAAGATTATTGCCGGTTGTATTTTTGCTAGCTATGATGAATCTTCCTGCTTTTTCGGAAGATAACGTAGTAAAAGTAAACTATGATAACTCCGGATATTCAGAACAGGGTTCTGTATATTACAACAACGGGCTAAATTACCTTAAGTCCAATCAATACACAGAGGCTATCACTGAATTTAGAAAAGCATTAAGAGAAAACCCTCAAGACAAGTCTTCAAGAATTCAATTGGTTAACGCATATCTTGCACGTGCGCAATACTTCAATAATAAAGCGATGGATTACAATAAAGCTGCAAATGATTTGCGTTCTGCTCTGTTTTATATGAAATATTACAACAATGAATCGGCAGACGCTAAATACATTGCTGATATAAACACGATGGAGGAAAATCTTGAGACAATTCTTTATGCTATAAATGCAGATCAAACACCTAAAGGCCATTATATGATGGGGAAATCTTTGAGAGCTCAAGGCGAATTTGCAGCAGCTATGACTGAGTTTCAAAAATCTGTTAACGATACCACATATCGCAAGCCATCTTTGGCAAATATCGGTGAAATATACTACGTCTTAAATTTAAATACACAAGCTGTTGACAGTTTGAAAGAAGCAATAGCGCTTGATAATAAAAATAACAATCTTCATTTAAAGCTTGCCGGTGCTTATGAAAGACTTGGTAAAGTTGATTTGGCTGCAGAAGAATACAATAAAGCTTTAACAAAAGACGGTTGTAATGAAGACGTAATAATGTCATTGGAAAACATTTGGCGCCAAAAGGTTTCTGATGATCCTAACGATGCAGAAGCGCACGCAAACCTTGGCGCTGTTTTACAAAGAAAAAAAGATTATCAAGGTGCGTTAGCCCAGTATCAAATGGCTGAATCAATTAATCCTTCTAACACTACAACAAGACTCAATATGGGCACGTTGTACCAAGAACAAAAAGATTACGAAACGGCAATTGAAGCTTATGATACAATAACAAACTTTAATCCTAATTTTATGCTTGCATATTTGTATAAAGCTCAGTGTTACAAAGCTTTAGGCAAAAAAGATGCAGCAATCGAAAACTACAAACTCGCTCTTAACCTTGATCCAACTAATCAGGATATTAAAAACGAGCTGTATAATATGTACGAAACGACTATGACTCCTGAAGAAAAACTTGCATACTTAAAATCCCAAGTTTCTGAAGAACCAAACAATGCAGGTATTTTGTACAATTATGCTTATGAACTTCATAAAGCAAACAGGGTTGCAGAAGCTATCCCTTATTATAATCAGGTAATTAAGCTTGCACCAAAAAATGAAAATGCTTACATAAATTTAGCGCAGGCATATACTCAACAAAGCAGCTATGATAAAGCTCGTGCAATTTTAACTGATGCAAAAGCTTTATTTCCAGAAAACCAAGTTATAAAAAAACAATTAGCATCCATTGATGCAGAAACTATTTCTCTTTTGTACAACGATGCGTCAAAATTATACAGTCAGAAAAAGTATCAAGAAGCTATCGCTGTTTATAACAAGATTTTACCTAACACCCCTGAATCTTTATTGGGTATAGGCGCTTGTTACCAAGCAATGGGTAATAACAAGATGGCAGCTGAATCATATGCAAAATCACTTACTTTAGATCCGCAAAATGTGGAAACAGCATATTTTACAGCATTGGCTTACGCTAACGACAACAATTATGCTAAAGCTAAAGAGTATGCAAAAAAAGCTCTTGCAATAAATCCTCAGCACAAATCAACAAAAGAACTCATTGACTACGTAACAGAACAAGAATCAACTGCGCAATTAGATAAGGCAATTGCTCTTATTGACGCTCAAAAAAATGCTGAAGCAATGACAATTTTGAATAATGTAATTAAGTCTGACCCTAAAAACGCAGATGCATACTATTATAGAGCTAGTGTTTATGACTCTCAAAAAAAATATCAACTGGCTATTAACGATTATAAAAAAGCATTGCAGTTTAACCCTCAATTGACTATTACGAACTACTCAATTGCAATTGATTATGATTATCTTGCACAATATTCAAACGCACTTTCATACTATAAAAAATATTTAGCAGAAACGAAGAAAGTTGGAGAAACAAACGAATACACAAGATATTCTGCAAAAAGAATACAGGATTTGAAAGCTTATGAACCAAAACCTGCAGCAACAAACACAAAGCCTGCCGCAACTAAAAGATAACGAAAATTCTCAAATAAAAATTGGAGACGTTACACTAAAAAGTTGTGTAATGCTTGCTCCTATGGCTGGGATTACTGATTTGCCATATAGGCAGCTTATCAGAAGGTTTTCTTCAAACAGCCTTTTGACCACAGAAATGATAAGCTCTGAAATGCTTATGCAAAACAGAAAAGACGGAAATAAAATTCTTGAAAATCTTGAGAATGAATTTCCTTTATCATATCAGATATCGGGCCATAAACCCCACATGATGGCAACCGCAGCTAAAAAACTTATGGATCTTGAGAGAAAACCTTCCATAATAGATATAAATATGGGCTGTCCTGTTAGAAAAGTTGTCTGTGGTGGTGACGGTTCCGCTCTTATGAGAACTCCTCAGATTGCTTGCGATATAGTCAAAGCAGTTAAAGATGCAGTAGATATTCCTGTTACGGTAAAATTTCGACTTGGATATACAGTTTCTGAAATAAACTTTAAGGAGTTTGCAAGCCTTATGCAAGAATCAGGAGCCGATGCAATGACAATACATTGCAGAACACGCTCTCAAATGTACTCAGGTGTTGCAGATTGGCAGGCAATAGCAGGGATTAAAAAATATATTAGTGTTCCTGTTTATGCAAACGGAGATATTACATCACCGCAAAAGGCTAAAGAATGTTTGGAAATAACAGGTGTTGACGGTATAGCTATAGGCAGAGGAACGTTGGGTTCTCCTGATTTAATTCATAGAATTGAACATTATCTTTTGACCGGTGAGCTTATTGAAGAAGCGGATATTCAAACAAAAATCAAATGGGCAAAAGAACACATTGATGCAGAAGTAGCTTTGAGAGGCGAAAAGAATGCTATTCCGTTTATGAGAAAATTCTACCCTTATTACATAAAAGGTGTCCAAAATGCAGCTGCAACACGCGGTACTCTAATGAGTGCGACTGATTACAAGACAATAATTGATGAATTAGACAAAATTTCACAAATGTTCTGATTATGGAAAAGAAATTTTATACTTATATTATTCTTACTGTTGATAATACGCTATATTGCGGTTATACAGACGACCCTGAAAAACGATTTGAAAAACACAAAGAAGGTACAGCAGCCAAGTACACTCGTGTTCATAAACCGTTAAAAATGGTTTATTTAAAAGAGTTTGATACAAAATCAGAAGCGATGAAAGAAGAATATCGAATAAAACATCTTTCAAGAAAAGAAAAAGAAGCTCTCTGTGATTTTTAAACTGTCCACTTTTTTATTAAAAACTATTTGTATAAAACGCCTTAATAGGGTAAAATAGAGATTATACAAACTTTAAAGGGGAGAAAATTAATGGCAGTAAAAGAAAAAGATGAAGCAGTTGCTGTTTCTGAAGAAAAGAATAAAGCACTAAAACTTGCTATTGAAAAAATAGAAAAAGATTTTGGTAAAGGCTCTATTATGAAGCTCGGTGATAAAACAGCCGTAGCTTGTGAAGCTATACCGACAGGTGCACTTGCCTTAGACCTCGCGCTAGGTATAGGCGGTGTTCCAAGAGGACGTGTAATCGAAATTTACGGACCTGAATCATCAGGTAAAACGACACTTGCACAACATATCGTTGCGGAATGTCAAAAAAAGGGCGGCATTGCTGCGTTTGTTGATGCTGAACACGCACTAGACCCTGAGTATGCAAGAGCTTTGGGCGTTAATGTTGATGAATTGCTTATCTCTCAACCTGATACAGGTGAACAAGCCCTTGAAATTGCAGAAGAACTCGTACGTTCAGCAGCTGTTGACGTTGTTGTTATCGACTCTGTTGCGGCACTTGTTCCTAAGGCAGAAATCGAAGGTGCTATGGAAGATCAACAAATGGGCTTGCAGGCTCGTTTGATGAGTAAAGCGTTGAGAAAATTGACAGGTATTGTAGGCAAAACAAATACAACTGTTATTTTTATCAACCAATTACGTCAAAAAATCGGGGTTATGTATGGTAACCCTGAAACAACAACAGGTGGTAACGCTTTGAAATACTATTCTTCTGTACGTCTTGATATCAGAAGATGCGATTCTATCAAAAAAGATGATAAAGATATCGGTAACAGAGTAAGAGTAAAAGTTGTTAAAAACAAAGTAGCCCCACCGTTTAAAACTTGTGAGTTTGATATTATTTTTGGCAAAGGTATTTGCAAACTCGGTTGTATTTTAGACGTTGCTGTTAATATGGATATTGTTAAAAAAGCAGGTGCTTGGTTTAGCTATAACGAAGAAAAACTTGGACAAGGTCGTGAAAAAGCAAAAGAATATTTTGAAGCTCACCCTGAGGTCCTTGAAGAAGTTGAAGCTAAAGTAAGAGAAAAACTTGCTGCTGAAAGATAATAAACATTTAATAAAAGGCTTTTGTACTATTTCTTTTAACAAAAAAATGAAGTGCAAAAGCCTTTTTAATTTTTAAGAGGAATATAATATGTTTGACTGGGTTAAGGTTGAAACCGAAGAACAAATAAAAGAGCTGTGCTCACTTGCTAAAGAAATATGGAATGAATACTCAATCTGTTTTATCTCACAAGAGCAGATTGATTATATGCTCGAAAAATTCCAATCAGAACAGGTTGTAAAAGGGCAGATTAATTTTCAAAACTATCAGTATTATTTTATGGAAGAAGATGGTGAAAATATAGGATATTTTGCTGTTCAAAAACAAAAAGATAATTTGTTCTTGTCAAAAATCTATATTAAAAAAGACTTTAGGGGTAAAGGTTTTGCAAGAAAAGCTTTTACTAATGCAATTATACCTATAGCAAGAGAACTGGAACTGCCTAAAATCACTCTTACGGTAAACAAATACAATTTTGCATCAATAATGGTTTACGAAAAACTTGGTTTTGACAGAGTTGACTCAAAAGAGTTTGATATCGGCAACGGCTACATAATGGACGATTACATTTATGAATACACAATCTAGTGATGATAATATTTTTATCGAAGAAACAAGTTCTAATAAAACAAACTACAGATTTTTAGCATTTAACATATTAAAAGCTAAGGCAAAAGTTCTTTTTAAAGACAATCCTGCTCTTATGTGTCTCGCTAAATCAGATATGTTTTTTCAGGATCTATCAAGCATTTTTAGCTTGCTTTATCAAAATAACATAATGCCTTTGCAGTTTGAAAATATTGTTAAAAGCATAAAAACTTCTCAGACTGATAATAAAAGGCTGTTGTTAATATCTAAGCTTTATGCAGTCTATTTATCGACAATGGAAGAGAACGGTTTTAAAGTCCCATTTTCTTTACAGAATAGTCGTTTTTTATCAAAAGCAAATAATGTCGATGT
This sequence comes from Candidatus Gastranaerophilales bacterium, assembly GCA_944326515.1. GTDB lineage: Bacteria > Cyanobacteriota > Vampirovibrionia > Gastranaerophilales > Gastranaerophilaceae > Limenecus. The sequence continues at coordinate 26,728 of CALVEI010000009.1, forward strand.
TCAAAAACGTGTTGAATATTTGTATAACAGCTTTAACGGCAAAATTATACCTGAGTTAATTACAGAAGAATCAAACAGTATAAAATACTTAGAATTTTCTGACATACAAAACGAAACTTTGTACATAATTGATGAAATAAAAAAGCTTGTAGAAAATGGTGACGCCAGTTACTCTCAAATTGCTGTTTTTCTTGACAAGACAGAGGCTAGAAAAAAGTTTTTAGACCTTGTGAAATCGCAAAACCTTCCTGTAATAAGCAGTATTTATAGCGAAGATTACGAAAACCTTAAGCACAAGATTAATTTATACCAAAAAATTTCTGATGTTTTTCTTGAGCTAAATCTGCAAGAGTTTTCTTATGACGAAATAAAAAATATAAATATTCCTTCAAAAGCACAAAAAGAAATAAGTTTTGAAAAGCTTGATGACCTTTTTAAAACGGTAGTTTTAGAAACCTTAAAAAATCCGTATAATGCGGACAAGATTTTTTCTAATAAAGAAAATTCTCAAAAATCTTTGTTAGAATGTATATTTGCTCTTTGGAATACACTTGAGGAAGACGACAAAAACAATTTGTCACAAGAATTTAATTCAATAAAAAATTTCTACGAAGACTACAAAAATCAAAATTACGCAAAATCAATAGAAACTCTTATCAAAAAAAATCTTTCAAAGTTTGAAAATACACAAGTAAAGGATGCTGTTTTAGGTAAAATAAAAAGCTTAAACGAATTACAAAATCTTTTTGAAAAGATTAATGCACCCTTAGAATTTGATTCTTTTAAAGAAATTATGCAAGGGTTGCCAAAGGATAAGGAACTTGAGAAAAACGCAATTTTTCTTTCTTCAATAACTACAGATACTAAAAAACTAAAAGATATAAAATATGTTTATATAGCGGGTTTGACACAAAATAACTATCCTGCTGCTAATAATGCGTATCCTTTTATTTCTCAGCAAACAAACACAGAACTTTTAAAGGAACTTCAAAAAATATCTTTTGATTTTGATTTCTTTTTAAAAACTGATGAAATTTATTTTAACCAAAAACTTTGTGCACTATGCTCTGCAATGGGCATTGCAAAAAACAAATTAACACTGACAACCCATAACTACGAAGCTAAAAAACAAGCTCAACCGTCAGTATTTTTTAAGATTTTGACAACAGCGGATAAAATTAATTATAAAGAGGTAAATGATGTTGTCTCTGATTTGACGCTTCAAACTGATTTGCAAGCCCAAAAAGTCGCAATAGAATCAGCTTCAAAAATTATAAAAGAAAACGATACTTTAAAGCTCAACCCGTCAGCAATAAACACATTTTTAAAATGCCCGAGAAAATATTATTATAAAAACCTTTTAAACCTAAAAGAACCATACACTTTTTCTGCAAGTTACGGAAGTATCGTGCATGCTGTTTTTCAGGTTTTAAATACAAGGTTTAAAGACAAATACAATAAAAATGTAGCATTAGAGCTTGCAGATATACTTTTTAATTCTGCAATCGATGAAGAAAAAGCTAGACAAGCAGGTTTTTCTGATATAGATATAGAACTTGTTAAGGCGGCACCTGAACTTTCTATAGAAGAAATGAAAAACAATTTTAAAGACGCTGTTGAGGATTATGACTACTCAGGTGGGTTTGATTATCCTCCGACAGAAGCTGTTTGTGAAAAATCTTTTTCTTTTACACTGGAGGAATTGCCAAACGTTGTTTTTGACGGCAGAATCGATGCAATTATAACGGATTCTAACGGTGTAACAAAGGTTATTGACTATAAAACAGGCAAAGATAAAACCAACTCTCTAGATTATGCAATAAGTGATAATGGCGTTAACTTTAGGCTTAAATCAGGCAAAGAACCGTCAAATGTAGAAACCTTACAAAAGGCTTATGATTATCAAATTCCACTATATTATCTTGCTATACAAAACAGCAAAGAACTGGAAAATTACAAAGACAAAGTTACTGATTTGGGATTGGTTTATATTAGACCAAAAGCAAAGGATAACGGCTGTAATGAGGATTTTGTAAGTGCAAAACAAATAGAAGCATACAAGGATAAAATTATTCAAAACCTTAAAGAAACCGTAATAGATAAAATAATTAACGAGACAGAATTTAAACCAGAAAAAGGCTGGAATTGTGACACTTGTGCATACAATTTTTTGTGCGATAAGGAGGAAGAATAGATGAACAAAGTTATTGAAAATATCGCACAAGGCCTTAACGAAGCTCAAAGACAAGCTGTCTTAAACCCTCTTGATTCCTGTACAAAAATAGTTGCAGGGGCGGGAACAGGTAAAACGCAAATTATCTCTCGCAGATTTACAAAACTTGTTGTTGATTTGCTTAACCAAGGTGTAGAAAATCCTCAATCGAAAATTCTTGTAATCACATTTACGGACAAAGCTGCAGGAGAAATGAAAGACAGAATTGTCAAAACTCTTGAATCTAACGGAATAAAAGCACTGGGTACCGAAGACTTATGGATTTCTACTTTCCACAGCTTTTGTATGAGAATACTTAAAAAATATTCAATAGAAGCAGGTCTGTCGCCATCTTTTAAAATGGCGGATGAAAAACAACTTAAGCAAATTTACGATAGATTGATAAAAAGAATAAAGTACGGAGAACTCCTTGATATAAAAGAAATTTCTCAACTGAATAAAATCAATGATATAGATACAATCCTAGAAGATATTTATTCGGTAATTAAAAAAATTAAGTCGTTAGGTGTTTCGCCTCAAGAGTTTTTAGACCAAGCAACCAAAGCTACAAAAAACTTTTCTCAAACATTGGAATCAATTCCTTTTAAGCTTGATACAAAAGAAGATTACGCCTACAGTTGGGCAAGACACTTTACCCCTTATACAGATGACAGCACTGTTTTAGATGAAAAAATCTTTGATGAAATTGCAAAATCAAAACTCATATTAGATAAAAACAACAAAAGAAAAGCTATAGATTACGGACAAGCACAAGGTTTCCCCGAAAATATCCCTGTAATCGAAGAAACAGAACTTTTGCTTACAAAAATAATTGCTCAGATTTATGATTTATATCAAAAAGAGCTTGAAAAAGAAGACCTCGCTGATTTTGACGATTTAATCAACAAGACAATACAGATTTTTAAGCAAAACGAGCTTATAAGAGAATATTATCAAAACTATTTTAAACAAATTATTGTGGACGAATTCCAAGACACAAACGGTGCACAACTTGAGCTTATAGAACTTTTGTTAAATCCTGATTATGCAAACCTTACTTTTGTAGGGGATAGAAAACAATCTATCTACGCATTTAGATATGCACAGATGGAAAATTTGGAAGTTCTTTATGAAAATGTTGAAAAAAAATATGGTAAAAAATATTCACCAATAAATCTTTCTATCAACTATCGTTCGACACCTGAAGTCTTAAATGCTGTAAATTACGTTACACAAAATGAATTAAACCTTAAAGACGAAAATCTAAATGCAAACCCTGATAAAACTTATCCTGACACATCAAAAGATATAAAAGTAACGGTTATTGACGGGTTCGAAAACGCACACGAACAAAAAATTGCAGAGGCAAATTACATAGCACAAGAAGTTGAAACGCTTATTGAAAGAGACAAAGCTGATTTCAAAGATTTTGCCGTTCTTGTAAAATCCCACGCTCAGGCTGATATTGTTGAACGAGAATTGAAAAAAAGAAATATTCCATCCGTCAAAAAAGTTAATACAAGCTTTTTTGAAGAACCTGTTGTAAAAAATGTAATATGTGCCCTAAGGCTTATAAAAAACACTGAAGACGAACAAGCATTGATAAGACTTTTGAAAACAAGCTTGTCTGATTCTCAAATTTTTGAAATGAAAAAGTCTTTTGATAAAAAGCTTATTGATACAGTTGAATATGATGAACTAAAAAGACTCAACTTTGCACAAAAGTTTATGTCTTTAGATGAAGAATCAAGGGAAGAATATCAACTGCTCAATGACATATACAAAAACATTAATTATCTCAGAAAAAATAAAAATACTCTTACACTTTTGCAGGTTTTTGAAATAATAAAAAACAAACTTCCTATATACAAACTTTCAGAACAATCAGCGCAAGCTGAAACCGTTAGTTTGCAGAACAATTTAAATACTATCGCCAAAATAATTGACGATTATGAGCAAAACGAAAACTACATTAGCATAAACAATTTAATCGATTATTTTGATCAAATAAAAGATGACAGAAACTTTGAGCTTCCGTCAGTTAATACTCAAGAACTAAACGCTGTACAGATTCTCACAATCCACGCATCAAAAGGGCTAGAGTATCCTTATGTATTTGTTTTGAGTATTGCTAATTCCGCAAAAAATATTGATAAAACTAGCATTATATTTGATATGCAATATGGCAATAAACCTGGTTTTGGGGTTATAGCTGCAAAATACAAAGGTAAATCTACAGCTAAAGCTCTTATATACAAACAACTATGGCAAAAGCCAAGAGAAGAAAACGAAGCCTTAAGACTCTTTTATGTCGCTGTAAGTCGTGCAAAAAAATATCTTAATGTGTTGAGCTTTGAACCTTACTCATCAATAAAACCTGTAGAATATATAGAAAACTTAGCTCAATATCTTAATGTATAAAATAATAAATTGCTTTATAAAAAGTTTTTAATTCATCATCGCTCATAGAGTCGATGCAATTTTTTATATCATCAATAATTTGTGCACGGTTTTTGATTGTTTCAGTTTCAAAAAAATCAGAAATATTTACATTTAGAGCGTGTGCGATTTTTTCTAAAGTCTCAATAGAAGGTTTGCTGTAGGAATTTTCTAACCTTACTATGCTTCTATGGTTCATATCAACCATTTCAGCCAGTTTTTCTTGAGAAATCTTTTTTCTCTTTCTGATGTCTTTAATTTTTTGACCTATTAAATCCAAATTATACATTTCTGCCATATATTTAGCTTAATTTGCAATTGAATATAACGCCACGCACTTTAGTGCCTTAAATTGTTGATTTTTGATACATGAATGTCATATAATCATGACATTCATGTCATATATGTTGATGATATTAAACTAGAATTGTCATAAAGGAGAAGTATGAAAAATAAAATCGCAATCATCGAATCAGGCTTTATGTCTAACTATATAGAAGAATTTATACAGCTTTGCAAAAAACATAATATAGAAGTGCATCTTTTTACTTTTTATAGAAATTCTAATTATGAAACACTCGCAGATAGAGTATTTAAGCTTGAATCTGTTTATCGTCCTAAAAAATTTGAAACTAAAACAATTGTAGAAGAAGAAATAAAAAGCCTTGTGAATATAGATGATTACGATTATTTTTTGACTGATTGCATGGGCTTGTCTTTTACTTGCAATATTTTTCATAACATTTCTCTCACTCAAAGAATGTCTATTGCTAGAAATCCTATCTATAGAAAAATTCTTCAAATATTCCATAAAAAACAAATTGATCACGAAAAACATTACTACAAAAATTGTCCCAAAATGGTAGTTGTATCAAATTATTTGAAGGAGGATTATTCAAAAAATTGTTCATATCCTAAAGAAAAAATAATCGTGGCTTATCCCGGAACAAATAACGATAATCTTATAAATCTTCCTGAAAATACATCAAAAAACACCTTTACAATAGGTGCAGTCACTTGCGGGTTTGTAACAAAAGGCGGTTATAACGTACTGGGAGCTTTAAGAGTATTAAAGAAAAAATACTCTCATACACAACTTAAAGCAAGGATAATAAACCCAACCTATTCAAAGCAAAAACTTTTAAAACTTTTTGTAAAACTAACAGGGCTAAACAGATATGTTGATTTTTTACCCTATCAAAAAGATATTAACAAATTCTACAAAACAGTTGATTGTGTAATCTGTGCAAGCAACTACGAAGCTTTTGGCAGAGTGGTGACAGAAGCAATGCTTTGCAATAGGCCTGTTATTGTTGGCTCAAACGTTGGAGCTGCAGACATTATACAAGATGGGGAAAACGGATTTATTTTTGATAACAAAAATCCTGCTAAAAATCTTGCAGAAAAGATAGAAACTGTTATGCAAAATAAAGGACATTTACAAAATCTTACCAAAGAAGCCTATAGAACAGCAAAACAGCTAAGCTGGCAGAATTTTGCTCAAAGTATTTTTTACAGTTTATATGTTTTTTAATAAACCATTTAAATGTTGACCTTAAACAAAAAAAGAATTATCATATGAATACCATTTAAGGAAAGCAGGGTGAAATTCCCTCACTGGTCCGCAGCCGTGCCTTATTTTGCAGGTTTAAGAATGCAAAATGGCCTCACCAAAAGACCTGTTCTTATAAAGTGAGAAAGTCGGAATGCTTATCTGGTATGTATTACTTCGAGACAAGGAGATTTTTTCATGGAATTAAAACAACAAAACATTAGCCGTTCACAAAACGGGGTATTAAAGCTTGCGCAAAATCAAGAATCATCAAAATTAACCAACCCTTACACAAGCAAAACTGCAGAGATAAAAGATTTTTCTATAGATAAAAATGTCAAGCTTGTTGATGATTATTTAAAGAAAATTGATTGGCAAGTAAAAGAAAATTCAAACATGACATATTCTATCCAAGGTTTGAATAACTATATATCATCAGAAATAAGTAAAAATTATTGGCTTAATAAGATTTATACAAAAGAAATAAGACAAGCTCATCAAAACGGTGACATACATATTCACGACCTAAATATGATTTCAACATACTGTGTAGGTTGGGATTTAAAAGATTTATTAATGGAAGGTTTTACAGGTGTAAGTGGAAAAGTCAAATGTGCTCCGCCGAAACACTTTAGAACAGCATTAGGACAAATAGTAAATTTTCTTTATACAATGCAAGGCGAAGCAGCAGGTGCACAAGCTTTTTCTAACTTTGACACTTTGCTTGCTCCGTTTATCAAGTACGATAATCTTGATTACGAACAGGTAAAACAAGCTATGCAAGAATTTGTCTTTAACCTTAATGTGCCTACTCGTACAGGATTTCAAACACCATTTACCAATATAACGATGGATTTAGTTGTTCCTTCTTATTATGCTGATGCGCCGGTTATTATCGGTGGAGAGCTGAAAGAACAGACTTATAAAGAATTTCAAAATGAGATGAATCTTATAAACCAAGCTTATTTTGAAGTAATGATGCAAGGCGATTACACAGGCAAAGTATTTACGTTTCCGATACCAACATACAACATAACAAAAGACTTTGACTGGGAAAATCCTGCTCTTGAAGGTTTATGGGAAATGACCGCAAAATACGGTATTCCTTATTTTTCAAACTTTATTAACTCTGATATGAACCCTGAAGATGCTCGTTCTATGTGTTGCAGACTCAGAATTGACAACAGAGAACTTGAATACAGAGGCGGGGGCTTATTTGGCTCTAACCCTCTTACAGGTTCGGTCGGGGTTGTTACTATAAATTTGCCAAGAATAGGTTATCTTGCAAATAATGAGGCAGAATTTTTTCAAATGTTATGCAGAAATATGGAGCTTGCTAAAGAAAGTTTGGAAATTAAAAGAGCAGTGATAGAAGAATATACAGAAAAAAATCTGTATCCATATACAAAATTTTATCTAAAAGATATAAAAGCTCGTTTTGGCCAATATTGGAAGAACCATTTTTCAACTATTGGTATTGTCGGGATGAATGAAACCTGCGAAAACTTTATGGGTAAAAATATCGCATCTAAAGAAGGAAAAGAGTTTGCACTAAAGGTTATGGATTATATGAGAAATTTAATCTCAGCTTTTCAAAAAGAAACAAAAAACAACTACAACCTAGAAGCGACACCTGCAGAAGGCACATCTTACAGACTTGCAAGATTAGATAAAACAAAATTTGACACAATAAAATGTGCTAATGAAAAAAACTACCAATCAGGTGCTAAACCTTTCTACACAAACTCTACTCACCTACCTGTTAATTATACCGACGATATTTTTGAGCTTTTAGACAACCAAGATGAGCTTCAAACAAAATATACAGGTGGCACAGTGGTACATATCTTTGCTGGGGAAAGAATATATGATACTAATGTGGTCAAAAACTTGGTTAAAAAGGTTTGCGAGAATTACAAGCTACCTTATTTTACGTTTTCGCCAACATTTAGCATCTGTCCGACACACGGTTATGTCGCTGGAGAACACTTTACTTGCCCTGATTGTGGAGAAAGTTGTGAAGTATTTTCTCGTGTTGTAGGTTACATAAGCCCCGTTAATCAATGGAATGAAGGCAAAGCCGAAGAATTCAAAAATCGGAAATACTTCAATATAAAAGAATGTGATTGCGGAGAATAACGTGCAAATAGCAGGGCTACAAAAATCATCTTTGGTGGATTATCCGTCTAAAATTGCGGCTGTAATTTTTACGTTAGGCTGCAATTTCAGATGCCACTATTGTCACAATCCAAATATTTTGACAGCAGTTTCTTCAAACAAACTTTTTGAAGAGGCTGCTGTGTTTGATTTTTTAGAAACTAGAAAGGGAAAGCTTGATGCAGTAGTTGTCTCTGGTGGGGAGCCAACACTACAAAAAGATATTGCAGGATTTTTCAAAAAGCTTAAAGATATGGATTTTTTGACCAAGCTTGATACTAACGGTACAAACCCGCAAGCATTAGAACTTTTAATTAAACAAAAACTTGTTGATTATGTTGCGATGGATATTAAAGCTCCGTTAGAAAAATACCAAGACATTGTTGCAACCAATATTGATACAAATAAAATACACCAAAGCATAAGTATTTTAAAAAACGCTGATATACCTTATGAATTTAGAACAACGACGGTTAAATCTCAGCTTTCCTATACTGATTTTGAAAAAATCGGACTCTTGATAAAAGGTGCACCCCTATATTACTTGCAAAAATTCAAGCCTGACACAACACTCAATTCAAATTTTTCAAAAGAAAAAACTTATTCTGACGAAGAATTTTTAAAGATAAAAGATATACTGCAAACATACATAAAAACCGTATGTATAAGATAAATTGTTCCGCCTTATGTATGAATTGTTTTGAAAAACAGGTTGATTTATGCTAAACCTTTATTATGAAAAGATTTATTATTTTATTTTTGGTAGTTTTAGTATATTCAATATCGTTATTTAATGCACAGGCATTGGCCGATGTGATGCCTTATTATACAGGTTCGATAAGCAATGATACAATAGGTTTTTTACAAGTTCCAAAAAGCTTTAAGCTTTATCTGTATCCAAGAGAAGATTCTCAAAATATAGAAAATGTCACTTGGACAGATACGGAAGTTAAGCTTAACAAAAAGACAATAGAACCTGTTGCTCTTTTTGCTGCTCAAGTGCAAGCAAAAGATCTTGCTTTTTGTATGGTTGTTGATATGCAAGATGATTGGTACAAAATTATATATGACAAAGATGGCAATAAAACTGGCTGGATAAAAACAACAAACATCGATAATTTTTGGAGTCTGAAGGATTTTTATTCATACTATGGAAGAAAATACGGCCTATATTATATGAAAAACATAGACTACCGCAAAAGAGGCTACTACAGCGGAGCTGACAAGCTGTCTCAAAAACTTGGTGGTTTTACATATATACGTTCAATAAAACTAAGTAAAATCAGTGGAAACTGGGCACTTGTAACAGTGCTTGATATGGGCGGCCAGCTAAAAATAGGTTATGTTCAATGGAGAGAAGACGATGGTTCTATAAGCCTTTTCCCAAAACTTTCTAATTAGATTTTTATTTTATTTAACTGACAGAAAGTTTTAAAAGAATTATAACCCTTTTGAGCTTCATCAATAATTGCATCTATTTCAAGTTTTTCAGCTTGTTCGATTGCTTTTTTGTACGCAGCTACAGCATTTTGTGCGTATGTATGAGAGTTTTTAGGTTTTCTTAAAACCATTTCTTCAAGATATTTTGCATAAAGCTGATAAACAGAAACTTTTAAAAGCTTCATATTATATTTTTTAGCAATTCTCAAAGATTTTTCTATATACATTTTTGCTGCTTCCATATCACCCTTAATGATATAGATTTCTGCAATAAGTTTTTTAAATAAGACCATAAAATAGTAATTTGAAATCTTAGGATTCTTTGCAACATCCAAAGCTTTTTGAGAAATATGCAAAGCCTTTTCACTACCATCTGTGACAAGAGTAAGCTTCGCTATATAATACCAGCAAAGAAATGCACCAGCGGCTATTTTTTCTTTAGCAAAAACGGTAATTTGTTCGTTAAAGATGTTTAAAGCTTTAGATAAATTTCCTTCTTCTTGAAGAATTTTTCCTAAAAATACTCTTAAAAGATTTTTTACAAGAACATCATTGTAGTTGTTTGCAAAAGTAACAACCGAGAACAAATCTGATTTTATGTTTTGCCAATCATGCCTGTGCAATTTATTCAAAATATTTATAAAATTCCACATTGAAATAACTTCAGGTTCAACAATTTCTTTGGTTGTTTCTTGCGTTAATTCAATAAGAATATCATCAGAACGCTTCAAATTTCCTTGCATAGAATAAGCTAATGCACGAGCTAATTTTACACGTTGAAGATAGTTTTTACTGTCAACATGATTTTTTTCAACTATTTCATCGATTAATTTTAAAATCTCAAAACTTTTATTATTTCCCTGAGAAATGAGAGCCATAGCAAGCGTTAAATTACACTCCAGCCAAGCCTCATAAATAGTATCTAAAGAAATACCGTTAACAGGAATCTCGTGAGAAAGTGCCTGCTCTACAACTGGAATAATGTCATTTGTTGCAATATTGTAGATCTCTTCTGCATTACCTATGCAAAACATAGCATTAAGTTTCTTTTGCTTAATTAATGCACTTTCCAATCTTCTTTCAGGCGTTTCAATCAATTTTAAAGCAGTATCTACTGACTCTATAACGCCATAATAGTTGCCTGTAAGTGAACAACTTTTACTCAAATAACCGGCAAGTTCAATAATTTTAGGCTTATTATCCACTTTCATCGCATTGTTAATAGCTGCAGAAAGATAAGAAATAGCCTCGGACGGTCTTGTTTGATAAATCAGCTTGCCCATTCTTTCTTGTATGTTGTTAATAATAACAGAATTGTTTTCAGGTTTTTCTTCTTGAGCAATTTTTAAACATTGTTTTTGAGATAAAGTCCATAAATGCTCATCACCGAGATAAGCACATAATTTTATATTATCCGTCCAAATGTTTAGTGCAAGCAATTTTTGATTTAAACTTTGTGCGATAAGTGCTTTTAAAGCATTGCTAGACAGAGTAAAGGAATTGATAATATCAAAAATCTTTTCATTCAACAGCACAAAGTCTTTGCTTTGCTTTGCTTTTTCATAGACAAAACGCCACAATAAAGTATTTTTAAATTCATATATATTGCTGTTAAACTGAGAAATATATGCAAATGTGCTAAGCATATTTATAATATTTTCAAATTCTACAGCTTCTATTTTCATTATTATTTCAAGCAGCTTTACATTGAATTTGTTACCCATGATGGCAGCTGTACATAAAGTTTTGAAAGCCAAAGGGTATTTCTTTTCCAGATAATTTAGCCTATAAACAAGTATTTCATACAAATTTTTAGGCAAATTTGAAGCTATCGGGTTTTTCGAATATCTGATTTTTCCACTTTCTGTATAAAAAGCTTTATTTTCATTCAACAGAACTATCATTTGTTCAATATACGCGCTGTTTCCTTGTGACAGTGCATATACTTTTTCAAAAACTTCTTTTGGTAAAGGATTTGAACCTTTTAAAAATAATCTTATAAGGTTATCTGCATCTTTCAAAGAAAGATTAGCAAGTCTTATATCTTCATATTGGTTCTGGAACACTTTTTCTGAATAAAAATAACCTTGTGTTATACGATTATCCTTGTACGAAATTATCAACTTAATATTTTCATTTAAATTGCCTTTGTCAACAAAATAAGACAAAAATTCATAAGACGCACCGTCAATCATATCAAAATCATCGATTATAATAATCAGTTTTGATTTTTTAGACAACTCGCAGATAAGTTTTTCCAATAATGAAAAAGTAACATCTTTGTTATTTAATATGTCTTCAAAATTTGCAGTTAATGTAGGATACAAAAAGTTAAACAAATTGCTTATTTCATCAGCATTAAAAAATGGAAGACTTTCAGATAACATGCGCCTAGCTTGTTTCAAAAAGTCATTAGACATATTTGAAAAGTTAGGCATATTAAAAAACGTCAAGACAATTTCTTGAAAAATACCGAAAGGGCTTATTTGCGAGTTCGCACTGCATTCACCCCACAGCCAAACATAATTTTGCTTTAATAAATCATTAAAAAGATATCTTAAAACAGTTGATTTTCCGCAACCTTCAGGGGCACTCAAACCTATTATTAGTTTCTCAGGTTGCTTAATAGCTGTTACTATACGATTTTTTGCCTTTATTTGATCTAATTCTTGAGCTGGCTCTGCCACTTGAATTTCTTCTTCTGCTGATTGAACAACTTGCTTATCAAAAGAAAATTCTTTATTCAACACATCTTGAGAAGCCTTTTTAACGTCTTTTTTAGGAGGCTTGACATTTTCTATCGGTGACTTTTGGGTAAAATTTTCGATATTTTTAACTATTTTTTCTTCTGAAACAACAATATCAGAATTTATAACCTTTTGAGGTTTGATATTTTCTTTTTTTAATCCTGATGAAATTTTGTCCCCCGCTTCAGGAAAAGCCAACAAATCTTTAGACACGCCTCTATAAATTGCAACAGGCTTTTGAGAATTCGAAACTGCTTTATCTGCAACTTTCTTCATCTTAGACAAATCTGTTATCGCAACTTCATCAACTGATTTTGTAAAAGCGGTACCACACTTTCTACAGCTTTGAGCCTTAGGTAAATTTATACTTTTACATTTTGGACAATGCTTTAACAATTGTAAACCACATCTAGCGCAATATTCAGATGTAATCAAATTTACATTACCGCAAACAGGGCAAACAGACTGAACCTTTGTGTGGCAATGACTACATCTTAATGCATTATCAGGTATTTCTTTTTTACATTTTAAACAGAGCATTATAAAAAACCGCTTATTTGTTTAAGCATATTATATTATAAAGATTTGCAAATTACATAATCAGACAGAGCTAAGAGCTATTAGAAATGAGATTTAACTATTTTTAAAATTTCTATCAATCTTTTACTTACTTCTGCCTGAGATATATTCACATCCTTAGCTATATCTTTTTGCTTAAACTCTTTTACATATCTCAAATAGAATATCTTCAAAAACTCTTTTGAAGGATTTTCTTTTTGAGCAACCAGCACAATATCAACTATCTTTTGAAGAAGGTCCTTTCTCACAATCTTTTCTTCGAAAGAATCTCTTGGATCAGCAATGTCATAAACAAACGGCTCAGCTACAACAGCAGTTTCCTGAGTCTTTACAACCTCAGGCTCTTGCATTTTTGAAGGAACAGGACTAATTAAAACTTCGTGAGTACTAACATATTTGTTTTCGCGACGTCTCACACGTCCATTCTGCTTCAAAACTGTCAAAATCGATGTGTTTACAACTTTAGCAATATAATTTTCAATATCTTTTATATTAACGTTATCAAACAACGAATATGATCTTTTTAATGTTTCAGAACAAAAATCCTCTAAAAGATCCTCATTACCTTTGTATTTGTTATTTGATTTTATTAATTTTTCTATAATCTCTTTTTGTTTGTTTATAGTATCCAATTTCGCAACCCAATTCTATAAATAACCTCATTTGATTATATCATATCATAGAATTAGAAATTAATTATTAAAGTTAAGAAATAATCTGAATTGTAATTTTTTAATTTTGGAACACTAACATACTTAAGAGTATTTTTGATACTTGTAGTTATTGCTGCATCGATTTTATCAGAACCGCTAGATTCCAATACTTGTATGCCTTTTATCGTATTATCAGGTGCAATTTCAATAGAAACTTTTACACTATTATTGAAGGCAACATCAGAAGCATTTGCTAAATCATTTTGCAAATTCAACTGTATATTTTTACCAGCAGTTTGTAAATATTCTTTAACAGAAGGTTCTACTGCCAATTTTTCATTAATTTGCCATGATAATTTTGTAATCGAAATAGCAGCTGGCTTATCTGAGAAAGAATTTGTCATTGACTTATTAATGTCTTGAGAAACAGCAGCTGAAGCAGTGTCTGCAACTTCTTCATCTGAACCTTTGTTTTGGAAGTCAAAGACTTGATTATCTTGCGCTGTGTCAATGGAATCATTATTAGCAGCAATATTTTTTTGATACATATAAAAACCGCCGGCAGCTCCGCCTATAGCCAACAGAGTTATTAACGCACCTGCTATTGCTAATTTTTTAGTTTTCTTAACAGCTTCAGCACTCATCGGCTCTTGAGATAAATCTAATTCAACATGCTCACCATCTTGAGGAATATTCTGTTCATCAAACAAGTTTTCAATCTCACCGTTTTCTTCTTCCGGCTGAGTATTATCGTCTTCATTGTTCAATGTTTCACTACCATTCAACTCAACTTCATCGTTAGCATTTTGAATAGCGTCACTATCAACAGTTGCTTCTGTTTGTGATTCTTGAGGTTCATCATCGTCTGAAAGCAAAGCTAAAAGATCATCATCCAAAAGGCCTTGTAATTCGTCTTCTTCAGCATTTTGGGTTGTTTCTTCAACAGAAACAGCATCAAAGTCTCTACCCTCTGAAGTAGGAATATCGTTTGCTGATGGAAGAACATAATCCGCTTGTTCTTCTTCCTGTAAATATGATTCATTTGCAATTACTGTATCTTCTTCAGAATCATCGACCAACTCTATTCCTTGTTCTTCTCCAACCTCATTGTTCATTAACAAATCATCATTCTCTGTATTAGGAACTGACAATTCTTCGTCTTGTTCATCGTCTGTTAATTCAATTCCTTCAAATTCTTCTGTTTCAGAAACATCAATAAATTCAGTATCTGCATCGTTCTTTTCATCAGCTTCCTCAATATCAAGAGAATCAATTGTTTCTAAATCTTCAATATCCAATACATCGTTAGACAACGATTCTTCTTTTTCTAGTTCTTCCTGATTTGAAAATTCAGACGGTAAACCTTTTTCGTCTGGTTCAGATATTTCTTCTAACTCTTCGACTTCATCTATCGGATGAATTTCATCCAAGCTTATATCATCAGAGCCAATCAAATCAACTTCGCCACCATCGAGAGCCTCAGCATCAACATCAAGACTTTCGTCTAATTCTGGTTCTTTTACAACTTCAATAGAATCGACCTGTTCATCTATACCGTCAAGAGTTAACTCTTCATCACTTTCAATTAATTCAGGTACTGCAAATTCTTCAACAGTATCAGTCACTTCTTCAAGAATTTCTTCCGTTTCTTCAATATTTTCTAAAGAAACTTCTTCAGGCTGTTCTTGTATATCAGATACTTCATCAGACAAATCTAATGAGATATCTTCTTGTGGCAATGATTCTACAGCAGAAACGTCTTCGTGTAACCCTTGAGGTTCAGCATCCTCAAGCATTGTCAAATCATCATCAGATGTTAATGCGTCTATATTATCAACATCTGCAGGTATCTCATCAACAGAATCACCAACAGACAATTCATTAATAACATCTTCATTCAAGTCATCAAGATTGTTTTCAGAAAGATTATCAGCCTCATCAACAACAGAAACTTCTTCAATATCTTCTTCTAATACTGTCGGCTCAGCCTCAGACAGATTTTCTATTTCGTCAGACAACAATTCTTGAACAGGTTCACTAGCAAATGCTTCTATAGAAGCATTCAACTCATCAAAAGAACCATTCTCTATACCTTCTTCATCTTCCACAGATTCAACATCTTCATTTAAAAGAGGTTCTACTTCTGCTACTTCTGCTGATTCTGCTTGTTTTTCAGGTTCATCTTCTAAAACATCTGCAGACTCATCTTCCTGTTCTTGAGACAAAGGCAAATCTTCTGCTATTTCTAAAGACAAATCGTCATCATCACCTGATAACAAAAGATCTTCTTCATCAGAAATACCAGTTTCTTCAATAAGAGCAGGCTCTTCAACTTTTTCTTCATCTTCTTGAATATCCTGAGGTACAATCGCGTCCTCTTCTGCCTGAGAAATATTATCATTCGTAGTTTCTGATTCAATAGGCTCATCTTCATTTTCATCAGAAGCTTCATCATATAAATTTAAAATTTCAGGTTCAAGCTCTTTTTCTAATTCAGTAGCTGCACCTACAGCACCTGCAGCCAATACACCTTCAGCAAGCATTGATGCAGCTTCACCGGCAATCAATGTATCAGAAGCCGATGGGAGTGAGCTCTCCAGTTTTATTGCCTCTTCGTCCGGCAAATCCTCACCGGCATTTTCAACAAACGCCATATTAGCGATAACAGCTTGATCCACCTCCTTTTTGTTACCGGATAAAACACTTAAAGTACTATCATTTAAGAGTTCATGGTAATTTTTGAGCTGCGAAACAATATCATCAAAATCATTCATATCGCAGAATGTCTCACGACAAACAGGACAATCTGCAACATGTTTTATAAAGTAAATCTTATCAGCTTCTGTAGCTTCTTCATCTATAAAGCTTAGACAAAGAGCCTTAACATTTTCATGATCTTCTTCATTGTATGGATGAGGAGGAAGATCAAGTTGTTGAGCGTAAGGAATAAAATCTTCAATCGGTTTTAATATATCAAGAGAGTATGTGTAATACTCCTCACCGTTTTTATCAAATGTCAAATCTTCAGTAGGAATAAATCCTAAAAAGGCTATATCTTTTAATGATGAATCAAACTTAACAACGATATAAGCCTGTGGCTTAATGTCGTATTTTACCTGAAGTTTAGGCACCGTAAAGGTCTTATCATTAAAAGTTACACGAACATCAAATCTAGCATTATTTGCATAAATATCTGCAATTTCAACTTCTTTTGCAAAAACCGCAGAACGATATAAACTGTGGTTTGATAAAGTTTTTAACCCGTTTGTATTCAGGTATTTTGCTGTTGCATTTGCTGCGATGGCAAGCGCATAGGCTCTTTTTCTTAAATACGTATCATCTATTTTGCAAGCAACAAATTTTGCATTATCAATTACATCATTGTCTATATCCAGATTTACACTCATAAATTTTCCTCTTATTCCATGCTCTAATTATATAGATTACAGTTCTTCAAAAAATATTCCAAAATAATTCAAGAAATGTTATAATGTAACAAAATGTTTCATAATAAATAGCATGGCTTGGCCATGTAGCAATAAAAAGTTTTCTGCGGTTTTATATAAACACAAGTGTGTAATAAAAGGAGTGTTAGCATGTCAACAAGTTTTTCTACCATTACGCCTATGAATCCGGCTACAATTTCTAAAAAGCCGACATATGCTGTAAACACACCGCAAGCGCAGCCTGCGGCAAGTACACCTATGAATGGTCCATACGACCAACCTGCTAAGAAAAAAAGCCATTGGTTTAGAAACACTGTAATTGGCGCAGTAGTATTGGTAGCTGCTGCTACTGTATTAAGAGGCAAAGTTGGAATGTTCAAAGACTTTGATAAAGCTGCTCAATTAGGTCAGGATGCAAAACTTCTTGATAAAGCTGCTCATTATGGTAAAAAAGCAGTTGCAGAAGTGGGTGACTTTGTAATGACTTATGCCCAAAAAGCTTATGAATGGGGCAAAGGTCTATTTAACAAAGGTGCACAAGGTACAAATCCTTAATAAAATAAAACTAAGTTCAATAAAAAGCCTGATACAATAGTATCGGGCTTTTTATTGATTATTTTGTACAAAATTAAACCCAATTTTCTAGATCAGGAGTCTTTTTTCTCCAATCTTTAGATACTTTTACATTCAATTCCAGAAATACTTTTTTATCCAACATTTTTTCAAGCTCATATCTTGCTTGAGTTCCTATAGTTTTTAACATTTGGCCTTTTTTACCAATCATAATCCCTTTTTGACTGTCATGTTCTACATGTATTGTGGCTGAAATTCTGTCGATATCTTCTTTTTCCTCGTATTTTTCGATAAGAACAGCAACGCTGTGAGGAATTTCATCTTTTGTATTTAAAAGAATCTTTTCTCTTATTATTTCTTGCGCAATAGATCGCATACTTTCATCGGTTAAATCATCTTCATCATATATCGGTTGCCCGCAAGGAAGTTTGCGCATAATTGTAGAAATAAGCGTATCAATATTTCTGCCTGTTTGAGCAGATATTCTCGCTGTTGGTAAATTAATATCAAAAAGTGTTTTATAGGTTAATACATTTTGTTCTTTTTTTATCGGGTCTTTTAATTTATCAACTTTATTTAATACAATAATTATCGGGATATCTGTTTTTTTGAGTAAATTTTCAACAATCCATTTATCACCTGCACCAGCAGGTTCTGACGCATCGACAAGAAACAATATCAAATCAGCATCTGGAATCGAACATTTTGCTTCGTCCATAAGAAATTCACCAAGTTTATCCATTGGTTTGTGGATGCCTGGCGTATCAATAAAAACAATTTGTCCCTCATCATTTGTATAAATGCCTTTTATTCTTTTTCTTGTCGTTTGAGCTTTATCAGTTGCAATAACAATTTTTTGACCTATTACGGTATTAAGCAACGTAGATTTGCCGACATTAGGGCGACCTATAACAGCAACAAAACCTGATTTATATTCTTTCATAAATTAAACCCTTGTATGTAACCATAAGCAATTTACTATAAACATACAAGGGTTTAAATATATAAAAGAAATATATTACCTAAAATAAGCTTTTTATCCAGTTCCAAACGGCTGTACCAATTCCAGCATAGCTGGTACCTGAATTTTCAGGAACATCTACTGATTCTTTATCTGATATTTTCCCGCCACGTTTTTCTTGCAATGGCGAATCTGCCTGCGCAAGTAAATAATCATCAAGTCCGTTTTTAATAATAACGTTATAACCATCACAAGCATCTATTCTGCCTGCAATATAATTTTCGACAGTAACTTTACCAGGTTTTGTAAAATTTCTTTCACTTCTGCGAATATACAAATCTAAGTAACCGCCTTGCATTACTTTTATGTTGTTAGCAGCAAGAACATGGCCACCATTCATAATATCTATATTGGCTTTTGAGTGCTCTACGGTTCCGCCTCTCAGTTCATTTATGACGCCTTGTGCCATAAAATTACCGCCAACCATTTTATTTACATTAATATTTTCACCATTGACAGAACCACCTGCCATATTTTTTACAGTACAATCATATAGATTTACATAGGTATTGTCGCCTATAATATTATGAATAGTGCCCTTGCCTTTGATAGAACCTGTTGCTCCATTAGACAACTTGCCAATTTCAAAAGAGGCAACATCAGCACTTATCGGACAAGAAATCTCATCAGCATAAAATTTGCCTTTGCCTGTAATTTCTATATTACGATCAGTATGAACAATATCATCTTGGTCCATAACTGTATCTTTTTTGGTTATTGATATAGATTGACCAACAAATTCACCGTCAGCATTTTTTATGTCAGAATATCGAATATCCAATTCAGATTCATCGATAGGTTGTCCTTTGTAATAATATTGACCATCTTGATATTCAAAATCTCCACTTTTGTATCTTTTATTTTCTGGTTCAGAAAATCTGATATTGAAAACGCCTTGTTCAGGTTCTTTATAATTTGACGCTGTCGCTGTTTTTACAGGTCCATCAAATACCAAAACGGATTTTTCGTTTTCTAAGACAAATTTAACATCATCTGCAGGCAATTCTGAACTATCAATAGACCAGTTTCCTTCAGGTATAATGTATCGTCCCTGCTCATCCTTTTTTAGATCTTTTAAACTTATTTTTTGTGCATTTTGAGGCTTATTAACAGGTGACGAAGTAGTTTGACTTGTAGCACTAGTTTCCTCTACTTCTTCAACAGCTTCTGTCTTTATTTCTTGAGCTGGTTTTGTTTCTGATTTGGGTACATTACGAGCATTAGTTTTAGCGATAAAATCTTCGTTAATCTTTTGCAAATCTGTGTAATAATTGCCGTCATCTTTCATTTGAGCAATTTTTTCAGAATAATCACCCGGTAATTGGATAACATCTCCTGCTCTAAAACCAAAACGGTGATATTTACCAGCTTTTTGAGCGTCTTCTTTAATTTGACGAGCAAAATCCTTGGCTTCTTGTCCTGTTAAACCCAATTTTTTAGCTATTATTTCAGGAGTATCACCAGCTTGTACAGTATAATTTGTAGTTGTTTGAGTTTCTGCCTGATTTGCAGAAGACGTAGAACTTGTTTTCAACTGAGATTGTAAAGCGTTATAACGGGTAATTACCTCATTATAAGCATCAACATCGAGGTTCTTTGCCTCTTCTACAGTTAAACCATCGGTACCAAAATCAACCTCACCATTAAGAAACATTGTTTTCAACTTTTCAGCCATTTCTTTAGTGAGAACATTTTTATCTAATAAGCTGTTTATATTTTTCAGAGTTAACTCTACAACTTTTTTATCTGTTGTTTTTCCCTGAAAAAAACTTACTTCACCTATACCGTCAACTGCTGTCATAAATCACTGCTCCATTAATACACTTATATATATAAAGTATATACGGGGTGCCAAATATCAGTGACTTATAAAAAAGTTTACAAACCTTAACAATGAAAATTAATTTATTTCAGCAAGTTTTTCGAGTTTTAGTTTTTGATCGTGTTCCATCAAAAGATTGATTAACTCATCCAAATCACCGTCAATAACAGTCCAAACATTGAGGTTTTGTCCAATACGGTGGTCTGTCAAACGACCTTGCGGGAAATTGTATGTTCTAATACGTTCAGAACGATCACCCGTACCAACTTGAGAACGTCTAAGGTCGGTTATTTCTTGCATTTGTTTTTGAGTTTCAATGTCATACAATTTTGCTTTTAAAATTTGCAATGCACGCTCTTTGTTTTGAAGTTGAGAACGTTCTTCTGTACAGAAAATCATAATTCCTGAAGGTTTGTGAAATACTCGTACCGCAGTTTCAACCTTGTTAACGTTTTGTCCGCCCGCACCGCCTGATCGAGCAGTGGAAATTTCCAAATCATTAGGATTCAATTCAATTTCAACGTCATCAACCTCAGGCATAACAGCAACAGTAGCTGTTGATGTGTGAACACGTCCCTGAGATTCTGTTTGCGGTACACGTTGTACACGGTGTACTCCAGACTCATATTTCAATTTAGAATAAATGCTATCGCCTTTAATTGAGATAATAACTTCAGATACACCGCCTGCTTCGCAATCTGTTTTACTCAATATTTGAGATTGCCAGCCTTGTTTGTCTGCATATCGAAGATACATTCTCATAAGGTCGCCTGCAAATATGTTAGCTTCATCACCACCAGCACCACCTCTGATTTCAAGCATAATGTCCTTGTCATCCATAGGGTCACGTGGCAAAAGTAAAACCTTCATTCTTTCTTCAAGCTCAAGGTTT
>CALVEI010000010.1 GCA_944326515.1 Candidatus Gastranaerophilales bacterium
CCAACAAAGGTGATTCTTTATTTATCTCTGAGAATTTCTTTATAAATTTTTCTGTATGATTTTTTGTATAGTGGTTTATTGCGTATCCCCCTGCAATGCTTAATCCAGTTGATATTGCAGAGTTGTATATTAATGCTTTTTTTCTCTCATTTTTTATTTTTTTACTTTTGGCCGTTTGTTGTATAAATGTTCCTGTTAGCAATACATCTGTTGCATTCATAATGTGTTGAGCAAAGTTTGTATCTGCGTATCTTTCTGCAATTTTTTGTAACGGTTTTTTGTTTAGTAGTTTGCCTATTCCATTTGCTATATGCTCTGTTGCTGTGTTATAAAAACCTTTGAAAGATATATTTTGGTGTTGTTTTACTCTTTGTTCTTCTTGTTTTGTATCTTTAAAAAATAATGTCATAATGGGTGGGATTAACAAGCAAGTCAGTACTGATTTTGGTACGGCTATAACAAATCCTAGCCCGAGTTTGAAAAGTTGAGTTGCAAACTGATAAACTTTTGAGTTTAAAAGTTCTTTAGAATTGCCTTTTAGGGTGTTAATTGTTTGTTTTGAAATATATTTTTGAGGTGATTTGTCAATTTTAATTACAGCTTTACTGACAGGGAGAGTTGCACCAGCCATAATTGTATATCCTATAGCATTTGATGCTAATGATTTTGCACAGGCATAGTTTCTGTTTTCTTTGTCAGTTTTTGGTGTAGTTAATATAGCAATTGGTCTTACTATTGTAGATAGTCCGAGTGATACTGTGCCTGAAAATATTGCAGGATAATCTGCAGCAAACTTTAGGCTTTTTAAAAGCAGTTTGTTTTTATATATCCCTTTAAAAGACGGTGTGTTGTTATATGATGTTGACTTTATTTTCATTTACCTTTATTAGATAACATACACAAGTAAATGTAAATCTTAAAATTTTTAAGGTTCAACTCAAAATCATGTAAACAAATGATAAAATAGCAATGCATCTTGTTATAAATTAAATAAACTGGGTATTATCAATATACATAGGATTTTTATAGAGGTCGCGGTATGAAACGGATTTTTAAATTTAATTTCATAAAAAATTATGCAAATAAATGTTATTTTCCAAATGCGTCAGCTTTTAGCATATGTGCTTTGGCAGTCTTGTTAAATATGAATGTTCAATCATTTGCTGATAATGTTCCTGTGCCTAAAACAGCGGGTACTGAAAATTCTTATTATCAACTTGAGGAAACACCAACGCAGACAGAAAATACAATAACAAAATACGAATGGAATGAGCAGACAAAAACTCTTGAACCAACACATTATGAAGTAAAATTGACCGCTATAAATATTGGTACTGGTAGTGACAAGATTTATTATAATTGGGCTATTGACGCTGATGGTCCTTACTTGGATTATTCAGAAACCCCTATAGGTGATGATTATATAACTATAAATTATGACTTTGACAGCTTACCGGTTGAAGAATTATATAATCCCTAATCGAATACCTTGGATTTTGTTAATGGGGTGTTTGTGGGTCTTGATACTGCTGTTGGTAATAGTGGTTTAATCAACAAAATAGATGGTGTTTTTGCAAGTAACGGTACTGCTATTTCAAATTATGGCAAAATAGCTTCTGTTGCAGGGTATTTTATAGCTAATCAAAATTCTGCTATTAGAAATTCAGGTGAGATATCTTCAATAGATGGATATTTTGCAGGTAGCTCTGTTGATTAAGGTGGGGCTATATATAATGGTTTTGGTGCAGAACGAGATGCTAGCTTACCTGAATATAAAGAGACTACAATTGATTTAATAAAAGGAATATATATAGCAAACAAGGCAGATTATGAAGGCGGAGCTATATACAATGAAGGCTTTATTGATAAAATTGATGCTGATTTTATTGGTAATAGTGCTGAACAAGGCGGTGCTATATATAATAGAGAAGGCGAGATAAACTCTATTAACGGTACTTTTATAGGTAATACTTCTTCATCTGCCGGTGGGGCTATTGCTTCGCTTGACGGATAT
This sequence comes from Candidatus Gastranaerophilales bacterium, assembly GCA_944326515.1. Classification (GTDB taxonomy): domain Bacteria; phylum Cyanobacteriota; class Vampirovibrionia; order Gastranaerophilales; family Gastranaerophilaceae; genus Limenecus. Next base: position 2,015 of record CALVEI010000010.1, read on the forward strand.
ATTGTTGAAATTTCTGCTGATTTTTACAGAAATAAATCAATAGGTAGTTATAGCGCTCAAGGTGGGGCGATTTCTAACTTGGTTTATACTGCTGGTCGTGCAATACCTTATGAAGAGCCCAGATACCAAGAGCCATACGGTGTAAAAAAAATAAACGGAAATTTTGTTGAAAATGCTGCTATAGCGCAAGAAAGTCGAAATGTTAATGCAATGGGTGGTGCTGTATATAACATTGCTAATATTGATGAGATTAACGGGAATTTCTATAAAAACACTGCAGTCGTTAGATATGCGCTTAATCCTCATCGGATAACTGATAAATCTGTTTCTAATTTTTCTTCAGATGATTGGCTTGATCATAGTGTTGCCGCAGGCGGTGCCATTGCAAATGATTCTATGGGGTGGCTTGAAGACGCGCATATTGGTAAAATTACCGGCAATTTTATCGAGAACTCTGCTGTTGTTGATGGTTTAGAATATGGCACTGCTCTGGGTGGTGCTGTTTATAATAATTCTATGTTAGTGACAGCTGTTCTTTTATTTGACAATGGAATGTCTGTATTTGCAAATTTTGCAGGTGATAATTCTACTGTTGTTCAGGATTCAACATTTGTAAATAATTATGTATCATCAGTTAATGCTTTTGGTGGAGCTATTGCTTCTATCGTTAATTATGATTTACTTATTTCACCAGATGTTGTGCCTATTGATGAACTTAAAAATAACTTACAAAAAGAAGGAATCGATGTTACTGGTTTATCTGATAATCAATTAGTTGATAAATACATTGTTCTTGCTAATGAAGAGGCAGCTGCAGAAGGCTTGCCTTTCCTGCTAACTACAGATGTTAACCCTAAGATATTGAATTCTTATTTTGAAGATAATAAAGCAGTTGCTAACTGAGATGAAAGTTCAATGGCTTTGGGCGGTGCTATTTATTCTGTAATGAAAGAAACTCAACATGATATTGCAGGGTATGATGTCTCCGAGCCAAAGGAATCTCGTGCCAATATCCTTTATGATAAAAGCAATTACTCCTCATTGGAAATAACCAATACTTCTTTTGTTAATAACCTTGCTTCTTCTCCAAATGGTACTGCCAAAGGCGGTGCAATATACTCTGAAGGTAATTTAACGATTAATGCTGATAATGGTGTATCTTTGTTCAAAGGCAACAAAACTATTGATAAAAACGGCGAAGAGTCAAATGCCATATATATGGCATCATTGATTGACTTTAGAAGTAATGAAGCAAGGATGTCTTTGCCTGACAATTATAATTACATGATTAAGACAGCTCAATTGAATCTTAATGCAAAAAAATAACGGTGTTATTCAGATTGATGATAAAATTGCAGGTGGTGCTGTTAATGTAAATTATGATCCAAGAAGGCAAGCCCAGTCCATTAATCTTGATGATGCAAGATTAACAGAAGAAGACTTATGGGATACTCCGTTTATCGAAACTCCTGAGACTGCTTTTGATTTAAATATTAATGGTGATAATACCGGTAAAGTTATATTAAATAATGATGTAATTAACGCAAATATAACACTTGATAATACCAATTTATATCTTGGTAGAGAAAATGTGTTTGATCAATCACAATCATTGACTTTAAATTCTGGTTCAATGTTTTTGATAAACAATTCTATTGGTGAAATGCACATTCCTACATTAAATATCAACGGTAATACAAATCTGGCCGTTGATGTTGATTTGGCTAACAAGTCAATGGATAGACTGACCGCAGATAATTATAATATTGCTTCAGATTCAAATCTTAATGTCAATTATTTAAATTTGTTATCTGATGCAGCAGAAGATAACACTCTGATACTTTTTGCTGATGCACAGTTGAAAAACAATGTTGCTTATATCGGAGAATCTCCTATAGCTTATAGTCCTATATGGAAATATGACGTAAGTTATTTGAAAGATTCAGGCGAGTTTATGTTTGTTCGTGGTGCTGCAGGAAGTTCTGAAAGCTACAACCCTGCGGTTTTGCCTGCTCCTGTTGTAACTCAAGCGGGTGCTTATTCAACTCAGGTTCAGACTTTTAATTTTGCTTTTCAACATGCTGACAATTTTATGATGTTCCCTTCTTTAGAAAGGGTTGCCTTTGCAGCTCAAAATAAATATGCTTTGGCTTCAGACAATGGGGTATTTTCTCCTTTGATGACACCATCTGAGTCAAATAGTTTTTGGGTTAAACCTTATGCGTCTTTTGAGTCTGTTCCTCTTCAAAATGGACCAAAAGTGTCAAACATAAATTATGGTACTCTTATTGGTCATGATAGTGAAATGAAAGATCTAGGCAATGGTTTTGCCAGAGTATTAACAGGATATATTGGTTATAACGGTTCAAGTCAAAGATTTCAAGGCGTAGATTCTTATCAAAATGGTGGTGTTTTAGGTGGAACAGCAACATTTTATAAAGGTAATTTCTTTAATGCAACAACTCTTTCTGTTGGGGCAAGTGCTGGTGATGCTTCTACTATGTATGGTAATGAAAACTTCGCTATGTTAATGGCTGGCGTCGGTAACAAGACCGGTTATAACTTTGAATTTAATGGTGGCAGATTTATTTTTCAACCTGCAATGCTTATGAGTTATTCATTTATCAATACATTTGATTATACTAATGCTGCAGGTATTAGAATTGATAGTGATCCTTTACACGCAATACAGCTTTCTCCGGGACTTAAGTTTATTATGAATACCGAAAGCGGTTGGCAGCCTTACTTAGCTGTTGATATGGTTTGGAATATACTTGACGATACAAGGGTAAGAGCTAATGATGTGAGGTTGCCTTCAATGAGTATTAAACCTTATGTATCATATGGGCTTGGTGTACAAAGACGCTTTAAAAATGATAAATACACAGCATTTGGTCAAACTATGATTCATAATGGCGGAAGAAGAGGTGTGTCCCTCACATTTGGTTTGAGATGGAAAGTGGGAAAATAATCCCACTTTTCTAAATCCTTTACTAGTATTGAAAAATATGATATTTTAATTTTGTTTTGATTTCGAATTGTTGTTTGGTGATAAAAAATGAATTATGTTCGATGGTATGATAAAGATCCTGATTTAAGTAGCTTGATGGCTTTTTTGGAATCATTGAATGATGATGTTAGAGACGAAGTTGCACAAGATTTAATTCAAATTATACTTTCAGAGCTAAAAACTAATACAGACGGTGAAATTTCTTTATTGAATGAAAACAAAATTACTGAGTATAAGCGTTGGTATGACAAAAACATTTCACTTCATTCTGCTGTAGAAATAATAAAAAATTTGGATGATACTCAAAGAAAAGAGATAATTTCTCTTATAATGGAATCTATAGTTCAGATTTTAACGGAATATAATTATGAAAAATCAGAAGATGAATAAGGTTGCACTTGTTACAGGCGCTTCTAGGGGGATTGGTAAAGCTATTGCTAAGATTCTTTCTAGATGTGGGTATCGTGTTTTTATATGTGCAAGAAATAAGGATGATCTGCAAACAACTGCTTCTGAAATCGGTGCAGAAGGCTTTTTTGTTGTCGATTTGACTGATGCAAATGCGTGTAAATCACTTATCGATTATGTTGTTAATGTTGCAGGTTCTATTGATATTCTTGTTAATAATGCTGGAGCTTATGTGTATTCTCCTGTTGAAAAAACAAAAGAAATAGATATTGATAATTTGCTAAATCTTAATATTAGGGCTGTATTTTTACTTACCAAATATGCAGTGGATAATATGAAAAGTAACAAATGGGGTAGGGTAGTTAATATCGGTTCTATTAGCGGTGTTGTCGGAGAAGCTAATGCTTCTTTATACTCAATGACTAAGTCTGCTTTATGTGGTTTTGCAAAAGCTCTTGCGTTGGAGCTTGCAGAGTATAACATTACTGTTAATAACATTAATCCAGGATGGGTCGAAACTGAATTGGCTGAAAACGCTGTTGTAGATAGCGATTTTAGTTATCAGGAAGAAATTGATATGATTCCTCAAAAAAGATTCATTCAGCCGGAGGAAATTGCTAATTTTGTAAAATATTTGGTTTCAGAAGAAGCAAAAGGCATGACAGCACAAAGTATCAGTCTATGTGCGGGTTTGAGTGCGGGTTAGGTTTATACTAAAGTTGTAAGAATTTTTTGATAAATCCTCTATAAAGATGATTATGTTGTCTTCTTATAATGGTACTTTAATAAGGTATTCTAATTTAAAGAGTTATGAGTATCAATAATTAAATAAGGAAGGCAAGTAAAAGATGAAAATTACACAATCTAATTTTACACTGTTCAAGCCACTTTCTAAAGAAGAAAGACAGGAAGTTCACTCAAATCCTTTTGGAATCAATTTCAAAGGTAATGTTTTGACATCAGATGTTTTTGAGTCATCTAAAGCAAAAGAAACTAACAACACAATTTCTAACCCATTTGCAGCTGTTACTGGTAAGTCAAAAATGGTTGCAAGTGCTGTTGTGGGTAGTATGAACTCTTTTAATGAGGCCTTCCGTTCTAGAATTAATTCTATTATTTCTTTTGGTAGACAAGTAAAAGATACAATAGCTAATTCTTGGGAAAAAGCTAAAAATACTGAAATCACACTTGATTTTAAAGGATTAGCTGAGTCTATTTCTTCTAAGTTTAACAATCAATACAGTGTTAACAATCTGTTGAAACGACCTGTAGATGATTTGCATGCTATGTTTGCTCTTGAACATGCTACTTATAAAGAAAGTTTGAAAGCGTAGGTTGCCAATGAAAACAATAAATAAAATAGACAATATTATCGAAGCTTTATCTAGACATGAAGATCCAAAATCAGTTTCTATTCTTGAGGAAATCGGAACAAATTCTGAAATTGATGAAATCAGAGAAAAAACTGCACATGCACTTATTAAAAAGAATACAACTGATTCTTTAAAAGTAGTTGTTGCAAAAAGCGGTAAAGGTATCAATGACTTGAGTGCTAGAGTTGCAATGAGCTCTATTAACGAAATTCTTTCATTGAACGATAAATCTGAAGTTTTAAAAGTTTTAGAAGAAACTATGAACTCAGAAGAACAAAAACAAGATATTAAAGATACAGCTCGTTCTGTTAAAGCTTTAATTACTTATTCTATGTAATTAGAAAAGATTATAATAAAAAAGCCTCTTTTTAAGAGGCTTTTTTTATGCTGTATAAACCGTTGGTTTGCTTTGTCCTTGTGGTTGTGCAGGATTTCCTTGTTGTGGATTTTGGGGTTGTTCGTTGTTTGGGTTAATACCTGGAATTTCGCCTCCAAATACTGCAATAATCTCATCTGCAAACAATTGTAGTAAATTTTGGATTTTGTCTTCTGTTATGTTTAATTCATCAACATTGAGATTGCTAAAATCGATTTCTTCTCCATTTTCTCCGTATCGATTTTGGTCAAATAAAGTTTCACTTCTTGCTGTGTTATAGTTTGATGCTGTTTTTAATGCTTCTTGTAACCCTAAACTTAATCTGTTTACCTGCATTGATAATCTCCTTTTGTCAGACAACCATCAGTCCCTGTTAACTATCTTGAAAGATTTTGACTTCCATACTAGTTATCGGTTTTTTCTAGATAAACTTAATAGTTTTGGAGAGATATGTTTACATTATTTAACAATATTTATTCCATCAGATATAAATTGTAAATCTTCAATCACAAGGAATTTTGAACTGTCAAATTCCACCGGAGAGAATCTTTCCAGTATAAAGAAAGTTGGGCCTGAGCCACTCATAAGGGCTTCTGGTAATGATTCCTTGATTTGTGCAAGTTCTTTGTAGTCTGTTAGCAAAGCTAACTCCAGACTGTTGTATAAGAACTTTGTGTCAAAGCTTTCTGCCATTTTTTCTGTATAATTCTTTATTTTAGGTTTTTCAGACAATGCAAATTTTTTGTAAGCTTCCTTTGCTGAAATCCCGTATCCGATAGGCTTTATGAGTGTTACATAGTTGCTTGTTGTGTTTATTCTTTCTGTTTGTTCTCCTCTGCCTGAACAGATTGCGGTTCCGCCGTGTAGGCAAAAGTTTAGGTCTGAGCCAATAGAGGCGCATAAACTTTCCAAATTTTCTTCTTGTAATGGTGAATTAAATAGCTTATTTAATCCGTAAAATGTTGCGGCAGCATCAGTGCTTCCACCAGCTAGCCCTGCTTCTATTGGAATATTTTTTTCTATATATATTTCAATTTCTTTATTTTTGATATTTGCTTTGTTTATAAATTTTTCAGCGGCTTTGTATACCAAATTTTTGTTATCATAAGGAATCTGTGTTGAATTGCCTGATAGCTTTATCAAGTTTTCTTGAGCGTCTTTTATTGTTATTGTTAAGTAGTCGTACAAACTTATTGCTTGCATAATACTTTTTATATTGTGGTAGCCATCTTCACGTTGGTTTAATACTTCTAATGTAAGATTGATTTTTGCAGGAGCAGCAAGTTTTATACTTTTTGTTTCTTCCATTTTGTTAGACCTCAATTATTGGTTGTTTTTCAGCTCTTCTGATAGTTTTGCAAACTCTTGTATAGAAAGAGTTTCGCCTCTTGTGTTTTCTTCTATATCTAAGTTACTGAGTGTTTTTGATACAGATTCTTTTGAAAAGCCTCCGTTTATAAGAGAGTTTTTAAGATTCTTTCTTCTCGTAGCAAAGCAAGCTTTTACTACTCTCTTTAAAAAAGTATAATCGTTCACTTTTACTTTGGGTTCTTTGTTTATTGTTATTCTGACTAAAGCTGAATCAACTTTTGGGGCAGGGTAGAAGCTTCGTTTGCCTACTTTTTGAATAAGTTCAACCTCTGCATTAAATTGAGTTAATATTGATAATAATCCATATTGTTTTGATGGGGATTTCTCATTTGCAACAAGTCTTTGGGCTACTTCCCACTGAACCATTAGTATGATTTCAGAGATTCTTTTTCTGTTGTCGTTGTTTAAATCATCTATTTCACCAAGCAAGTGTGCAAGTATCGGGCTTGTTATGTAATATGGTATATTTGCAACAACTTTAAAAGTTGTGTCTTCTAAATCTTTTAGATTTGTTTTTAAAATATCGTTGTGAATTAGAGTGAATTTGTTTGTTCTAATGTGCGCAAGTGCTTCAATCGCATCTTTATCAATTTCGACCGCGTAAACTTTTTTTGCCTTATTTACAATGTTTTCTGTAACAAACCCAGCTCCCGGCCCGATTTCAAGTACAGTGTCATCAGGGGTAACTTCTTGCACTATTCTATCGATTACTGATTCATCTACAAGAAAGTTTTGCCCAAGGCGTTTTTTAGTTTTAAATAGTTTTGCTCTTAAAAAATAGTCACTCATATTATTATCTTTCTTTAGCCTATGATACAATAAAAACTATGATTATTATACCTGAATATTTAGCCATTCATGAACCTGATGACAGATTGTTGGATATTATCAACGAAAAAGAGTTTGATGATAAAGTTTTGTATGAAAAACAGTCTGATTTTCATAATATAAAGGTAATAGAAAACGAAGTAGGGCGTTTTTTACATTATAAGGATACTTATCAGGCTGGTTTTATTGATACGCAACAATACAAAGGTAATTTGCCTTATATTAATTATTTTACGATTCCATATTTGATTAATCCTAAGATAAAAAATATTTTATTAATAGGTTTTGGCTCAGGAAAAATTGTTAATGATTGGGAATTCTTATTTGATAACATAAATTGCATTGACGTTGTCGATATTGAAGAAAATATTTTTGATATAGCTCAAAAATATTTTAATTTTAAAAAGTCAGATAAAGTTAACTTTATTCTACAAGATGGCTTAGTTTATCTTAGAGAATCTTCTAAAAAATATGACTTAATTGTTGTTGATGTTGCATCTGATGATGGTATAGACGAGAGATTTTTGAGTGATGATTATTTTAATTTGATAAAACATTCTCTTAACGATAAGGGGATGTTTGTTTCAAACTTATGCTCCAGTGCTGATTTTGAGCATAAGGATAATTCGTTCTTCCGCTCGCTTAAAGAATTGTATAACTCCTATTTTAAAGATGTGATGATTTATAAAGGCGATGAGTCAGATAGGGTATATTACAAAGCTTTCTTTGATTTAGATGAAAGAGTTATTGATATTACTAATGTTATTTTTATCTCTTCAGATACAAAAATGTTGTTGTCTGATAATTATGAAAAAATCAATAAACTTGGTATTGATATAGCTTCTTATGTAAAAGATTTACAACGCTAACTGAGCTTTTTTATCACAAAAGGGTATAAGCAAGTTATAAATATTGCGCTAGCAAAAGAAGTGATAGTATAAGCTAAATATTTGTATGTAACAGCTGATAACAAGCTGTTTAATACGGAAGATATTGCGTATAAAACAACTACACCAGCTAGGATTACCACTGTTTTCTTTATCTTTGTCATTTTGTCAGGTATTTCGTATTTGACTAATCTTTTCTCGAGTAGCCATCCTGTGAATATACCAAGCATAAAAGATATCTTTGGATATACGCCTTGTTTCATAGAAACAGGGTTTATTGTATCTGTAAGTTCATTGTATGCGGTCATTTGTGCACAGCATTTTATATGTAAGTATGCATATAAAAGAATCGTTAGCCATATTATTAGGATATAAAATATAAAATCTCTTTCTGGCTTTTTATCAATCCATTTTAATAATTTGTCTGTAAATAACATTATGAAGATGCCTGCAACTATAGAAACAATTACATCTTGAGGGGTATGTACACCAACGTAATTTCTTGAAAATCCAACAAGCAGAATGATTGCAATCATAGAGTATCTTAAAATTTTGTTGTTCCACCATTTGTAGGCAATACTGCCCCATACAGCTGTTGCACCGGCTGTGTGACCACTTGGGAATGAGTACCCGTCAGCAGCAGGCAATACTCTTTCAATAGGTTTTACAGAAGAGTCTAATATCCAAGGTCTTTTTATGCAGGCAGTCATTTTTAAAAAAACGTTAGTAAATAAGGTTAAACCAAAAGTAAAAAGCATAAATTGCCCTATTCTTTTGTTAATACCCCAATAAACTATAGCCATAACAGAAAGTGGGATTATTAGTTCTCCAAACCAAGTTATAGAAATGAAAAAGTTATCAAACACCCCATTTGTAATATCTCTTAAGTGTTGAAGAATGAGTAAATATTTTATCTGTAGTCCTAGTGTGCCAAACATAATTTCTGTATCAATTGTAAAGCTTTTTTTATTATTGGGCAATTTTTTTACAACAAATGTTTTTATATAGCTAAGGTAGTAAATTATTAGTGTGTGAAAAATGGAAAATATGAACAACTCACTGTCACAGGGAAGTTGTGATAATAGATTGTATCAAAACAACTTTGAAGACAGTATGGTTACGACTCCTATTGTACGAAGCAACACTGGTTTGCCACAGTATGATAAGATTACAAGAGAATATGCAGATATTGTAAAAACACTTGCAACGGTGCAGATGAATCTTTCTAGTAAATTGCTTGCATCTAGTTTTTTGAAATGTTCTGCTTTAGATAGGAATCAACAAAAGCGTCAATATCTCCGTCCATAACAGAGTCTACATTTCCTACTTCGTAGCCTGTTCTATGGTCTTTGACCATTTTGTATGGATGAAATACGTATGAGCGTATTTGTGAGCCAAAGTTTATGTCGAAATTTTCGCCTTTTAGTTCAGCGAGCTTTTTGTCGTGTTCTGCTTGTTTTATTGCTAATAGCTTAGATGCAAGCATTTGCATAGCTGTTTCTTTATTTTGTAATTGAGAACGTTGTTGCTGGCATTTTATTACGATACCTGTAGGTTTATGAAGTATTCTTACAGCTGTTTCTACTTTATTTACGTTTTGTCCGCCGGCTCCGCCTGATCGCATAGTATCTACTTCTATATCTTCAGGTGGGATTGTTATAACTTTTTCAAAGTCCTCAATTACAGGGCTTACTTCCAGTGACGCAAAGCTTGTTTGTCTTTTTCCGTTTGCATTAAATGGCGAAATTCTGACTAATCGATGAACGCCTCTTTCTGCTTTAGCAAGGCCAAAAGCATATTTGCCTGATACTTTTATTGTTGCTGATTTGATTCCTGCTTCATCTCCATCAGACTTGTCGAGGAGTTCTACTTTCCAGCCTTTTGATTCTGCCCATCGAGTGTACATTCTAAGTAACATTTGTGCCCAATCTTGGGCATCTGTTCCTCCTGCCCCTGCGTTAACAGTTAAAATGGCATCGTATGAGTCATACTCTCCGGAAAGCGTCATTTTTACTTCCCATTCATTCATTTCTTTTTCAAGAGATTCTATTGAATTTTGGAGTTCTTCCCACAATGATTCGTCATCAGATTCGTTATACAGTTCAACCAAAAGCTCACAATCAGCAATTGTTTTGTCCCAATTTTCTGCTTGTTCAATAGTGTTTTTATATTCAGTAAGTTCTTGTGACAGTTTTGATGCTTTTTGTGGATCTGTCCAGATATCTTCGCTTTGAAGTTTTAAATCTATTTCTTTAACTTTGTCTTTTAAAGTAGCGAGGTCAAAGACACTCCTTCGCTTTGTTTATTTTCAAAGCCAATTCTTCTAATTTCTGTTTTTGTTCTATATCAGTCATAGTAAATTTATTTTAGCACAAATAGCAACTATTTATATTTACAGGTTTTGTCACAATTGCAATGATTGTAAGCAATAATATCAAATCTATAACTTATAAACCAAATACTAACAACTTTAAGGCTGTTAAATTACATAACAGTCTGTTTGATGTTAAAGACAATTTTATTACTGCATTTAAGCCTGTTTTTATTAAGTCTCCTGTTTTTCCAAAAGATGTTTTTCAAAATAATTTTTCTAACCTTGAACCTAGAAAAAGAAACTTTATACATAAATTTGCTAATTTAAGCGAACATTATCAATTGATGTTTGATGTCTATCAGTTGCAGTTCTTGAAGAATTTTTCTGTAGAAAAGTTAAAATCTTTGTATAAATCAGCATACATGCAAGATTCTTTTGGGATGAAACGTTTTTCACCTTCAGAGCTTATCTCTATAGCTGATTTACCTTTTGAAAAATTACGTTTTTTAAAACCATTTATGAAAGAAAAAAATGCGATTGGTCGGTTCAATTATTCTTATGATTCACTTAAGACGATTGCTAATTTTTCAAAAGATGAGTCTAAAAAAGCTATGATACTTTTGGGTAATAAAATACCATCAGAGGATTTGATAGCTCTTTGTAAAGATAATAATGCCAACATTCAGGAATTAAAAAATCGCATTAATACTTTAAATGATCTTTTTAAAGACAATGTGACAGAAATTTCTGTTAAAAAATATCAAAATAACTATGTGATGTCATTATTAACAGAAAACGAGCATAAGGTGCATCGTTATGTTTTTGATAATCAGTTTAAGCTAAATAAGAATTATAAGTCTGATGTTGATTTTGATGCTCAAAAATTTGTTAATAAAAGCTTTTTCTCAAGATTAAATCCATTTGCTTCAAAAAAATCTGTATCTGTTGTTAATAATACTGTTGATAATTTAAGAGTTTCTGAAGAAGAACATTTTTATGCATTAGATGATATTCAAGATTATGCCGAGTTTGTAAAGCAGATGTATATGAAAGCTTATAAGCATAATTTTTATGTTATTCACTCAGGAAAAGGGCACTTTATTAATACAGATTTTAAATTGCCGGATAATTTGCTCGTTAACTATTGGCAAAAAGGTGCAATATCTCAAGATGACTTGATAAAAATATGTTCCGATAATGCAGGAGCAATTCCTGAAAGTGATTTTAAATTTTTTGCAAAGAATAAAATAAGGATGACTCCTTATGATAATGACAGATATCTTGAAATTAGAAGAAGAAATGTTTTATCTGAGCCTGTTAAGGTTGGGTCAGAGTATTACAATCAAGTTTTGCAAAAAACTTTGAAAGCAGAAGAAGCTAAGTTGAAAAATATTAGAGCAGAAAGAAAACTACTTATAATTGATGGATTGCCCGGAGCAGGAAAATCAACAATTATAAAGAAAATTTTAAATGGTGATATCAATTCGTATTACACACCTGATGCTGATGACATAAAAGGTATGTTTGAAGAAGTTTATAAACAAGGTGAATGTGCTGAGCTTGTTCACAAAGCTTCCAGTCATATTTTACGTAACTATATTATTCCTAATGTATTTGCTCAAGGAAAAAACATGATATTTCAAACAGGTGGTGGTTCTGTGAATATTCACAAAATTATTCAACAAGCTAAAAGTAACGGTTATGACGTAGATTTTATTCACATCGCTACACCAAAACAGCTTTCTATGCAAAGATCAATTTCTCGTTTTGAACAGATGGGTAGATTTATTGATCCGTACGCTGTTTTATCGATTTTTAATCATAATAACAGAGAGAAAAAATATGCAGCAAAAATATTTTCATACCATGAAGGAATTAGAAATGCATATAGAGTTGAAAATGGCGAAGTGTTTTTAATTATAGATGGTCAAATAAGTAAAATGCAGAAGTTATAAAGCTTCTGCATTTTATTTTCTTTAGTTGCCTTTTTTAGATGCTCCTGCTATTTCAGAATCTAATCTTAAAAATACAGGTTTAATTTTTGATTTTTCTGTTATTATACCTGTCGGAATTTCTGCCCATTTTAGTGAGTCTAGCTTAACTTCTGTTGGGTCTGTAGACAGGTTAAGTTGCTCATATATATCTTTGGCAATGTTTGGACAATAAGGAGCCAGCATAGTTGCTATAAATCTCATTGACTCTAATACAGTGTAAAGAACCTGAGCACATTCAAGCATTTTTTCCTCTTTAGCTAAGCTCCAAGGTGCTGTGTCATTTACGTATTTGTTAACAGTGTTTGAGAAGTTTACGATTTCTTGAGCCGCTTCTGCTACTTCGTATTTGTCAAATCTTGCTTTTACTGCTTCAACTGTTTTCATTGCTTCTTTTGCTATTTCAGAGTCAGATGAAGTTATGAATTCTTCTTTTATTTCTCCGTTAAAGTATTTTACTTGCATATTAAGAGTTCGGTTTAAGAGGTTACCTATGTTGTTTGCAAGGTCAGCGTTAACTCTCTCTTTAAAATCTAAGTCTGAGTAGTTTCCGTCTCTGCCTGTTGGTGCAGTAACCATCATAAAGTATCTGAATGCATCAGGATGAGCTAGTTCAAAACTATCCATAACATCTTTTGGTGAAATAACATTGCCTAATGATTTACTCATTTTTGTCTGGTCGATAGTAATCCAACCGTGTGCAAGTATTGTTTTAGGTAGAGGGATGTCAAGAGCCATCAAGAATGAAGGCCAGTATATTGCGTGGAATTTTAGAATGTCTTTACCAATAACTTGAACATCAGCAGGCCAATATTTTTTGAAGTTTTCTGAAGGATTTTCAGGGTCATAACCTAAAGCTGTAATATAGTTTGAAAGTGCGTCAATCCAAACATATATGACCTGAGAATCGTCACCAAGGACTGGAATACCCCAGCTTACAGATTCTTTTGAACGAGAAACAGAAATGTCTTCTATATGTTCGAGTTGGTTAATTACTTCGTTTGCTCTGAATTCTGGCTGTATAAAGTCAGGATTGTTTTTGATGTGTTCAATTAATCTGTCTTTGTATTTTGAAAGTTTGAAGAAATAGTTTTCTTCTTTAACTTCTTCAGGTTTTTTTAAGTGATCAGGACATAAGCCGTCTTCTGTTAAATCTCTAGGGTTTAAGAAAGATTCGCAACCTGAGCAATAAAGTCCTGTGTATGAGTGTTTGTATATGTCACCATTATCTTGTAATTTTTTAAATATTTTTTGTACGATTTTTTCGTGGTCTTCATCGGTTGTTCTGATGAATTTGTTGTAGGATATTTCAAGACCTGCCCAGCACTCTTTAAATTTGTTTGCGTTCAAGTCGCACAATTCTTTTGGCGTTATTCCCATTGATGCTGATGTTTTTTGTATTTTTATACCGTGTTCATCAGTACCTGTGAGAAAATATACGTAATCATATCTTTGTCTGAAATGACGAGCAAGTACGTCAGTTTGTATTTTTTCATATGCGTGACCTATATGAGGTGCTCCGTTTACGTAATCTATTGCTGTTGTTAAGTAAAATTTTGTCATAATCTATCCCACTTTATACTAATTTGATAAGATAAAGTTACCACAAAAAGACAATAGAAAAAAGGAGATAAAAATGTCAGAACGTTTTAATAACAGAGGCAATAAAGACTTAAGACCTGTTAAATTTACAAAGGATTATACAAAACATGCATTAAGCTCTGTTTTGGTTGAATTTGGGGATACAAAAGTTATTGTAACTGCTACAGTTGAAGAAAAAGCACCAAAATGGATGGAAAAGGATGATCCAAGAGGTTGGGTAACAGCTGAGTACTCATTATTACCTACTTCTACTCATACAAGATGTCAAAGAGAAAGAACAAAAATATCTGGAAGAACTCAAGAAATTCAAAGATTAATAGGTCGTAGTTTGCGTTCTTGTGTTGATTTAGAAAAGATTGGTGGTTTAACAATTACGATTGATGCTGATGTTATACAAGCTGACGGTGGTACAAGATGTGCTAGTATTTGTGGCGGTTATCTTGCATTAGAAGATGCTGTAAAAAAACTGATGGAAAAAGGTATATTAAAAGAAAATCCGATATTAGAACCCATTGCAGCAGTTTCTATCGGTCTAATTGATGGTGAAATTAGGCTTGATTTGGATTATAGTGAAGATTCTCACGCACAGGTTGACTCTAATGTTGTTATGACTAAAAGTGGCAAGATTATAGAATTTCAAACCACTGCTGAAGGAAATCCATTTACTAAAGCTGAGTTGTATGAAATTTTGGATACTGCAGAGATTGCTATACAAAAAATAATGGGAATGTATTAATACATTCCTATTATTTTTTTATTTTATTTTATTCTCGGTTTATCCAGCAGAGCCAGAACTTGTGCTTGCTTAAAAGTTTATTTTCTTCTCTTTTATTACTTTTGCCGCACAGTCAATACCATGTCCGCCTTTTACACAGTTGGCTGAATTATTATCGTTTCCTGCAGGAAGTACACCTACACCTTTTATCAAACCAAAGAAAAATATATCTCGTCCATACATATTTGGACCTTTCGATCCGTTTACATCAACGGCAAAACGGCCCATGCAGTTGGTAAGATGTTTGTCTGATGGAGTCGGTGTTCCGTCTGCAAATCCTTTTTTTGCATCACACTTGTCTGTTGCAAAACTAATGCACATTCCGTCTGTTGTAACAATTGTATAACCTTTAATTTCATCTACTGTATTGTTAAGGTATTTTGGGGCTTCATCGTAACATTGTGCAGTGCTGGAGTCATCGATTCTTGCAGTGTTAAACTGAGCTACAAATCCTTCTTTATGGTCTCCATTTGTACCTTTCCAAAATATGTTGGGATCGTTCCATTTTTTACCAAGACCAATCGGTCCGTAGTCAATCTTCATTCTGTCTATTGCTTGACTTAAAGAAGAATATGCTTTTAAACAACCAGCAACGTGTTCATTATTCTTTGTATTCATATTTAGTGTTGGTATTGTCATTGCTGCAATAACACCTATGATTACTAATGTAACCAATACTTCTGCCATTGTGAATGCATGGAATTTTCTAAATTTCATCTTATCCTCAATTCTTTTCCGTAACAGTTTTTATTGCATTATAAGCTATTTCGGTGAGTTTTTCAATTTCTTCTTCAGTTATGATTAAAGGAGGTAAAAAATAGATAATATTACCAATTGGCCTTAATAGTGCTCCATTTTTCATCGCTTCACGAAATACTTTGTGTCCAATTCTTTCAGTAAATAAATATGGTTCTTTTGTTGTTTTGTTTTTAACTATTTCTATTGCGCCTATCATTCCTATATGTCTTATGTCTCCGACATGTTTTAATGTCTGGAATTTTTCGAGGCATTCTTTTAGTTTTTTGATTTTTGGTTGAAGATTTTCTATAATTTTTTCTTCTTCCATTATTTTTAAGTTTTCAACTGCTATGGCACAAGCTATGGGGTTACCTGTAAAACTATGACCGTGGTAGAAAGTTTTTAGTTGTGAAAAATCGTCATAAAAAGCATTGTATATTTTGTCAGTTGTTATAGTAGCGGCAAGAGGTATATAACCTGCTGTAATTCCTTTTGCGACACAAAATATATCCGGTTTAATTTCTGCGTGTTCGAATGCAAAATACTTACCTGTTCTACCAAAAGCCATTGCTACTTCATCATCAATTAGTAAAATGTCGTATTTGTCACACAATGCTCTTAATTTCTTTAAGTATTCTGCAGGGTATACTCTCATACCTGCAGCGCCCTGAACAAGAGGTTCTACAATCATTGCTGCTATTTCTTTGTGGCGTGTTTTAAAAAGTTTTTCAACCTCATTAAAACATTCGATACCACATTCGCCTTGTTTGCAATTCTTAGGGCATCTGTAGCAATATGGCGCACAAACTTTAAGAGTTTCAAAAACAAGCGGATTAAATATTTTTTTATAAATATCAATTCCACCTACTGATACAGACCCCAGAGTATCTCCGTGATATGATTCTGTCATAGAAACAAAATGTTTTTTTTCAGGTTTCCCTTTTTGGTACCAGTATTGATACGCCATTTTTATTGCTACTTCAACAGCTGTCGAGCCGTCATCAGAGTAAAAAACTTTTGAAAATGGTTCTCCTGCCAACTTTACAAGTTTTTCAGCCAGTTCTATTGCCGGTTTGTGCGTAAAATCGGCAAGTAGAACGTGTTCTATTTTTTCTGTTTGTTGTGTAAGTACCTTATTTAGTTTTGGATTTGAATGTCCCAGCGTATTTACCCACCAAGAGGAAATTCCATCAATGTATTGGTTTCCATCAATGTCGTATAGGTAAACTCCTTCTCCTCTTTCAATTATTGTTGGCTTAAAATCAGAACCTTCATATTGTTTCATTTGTGTGTCTGGGTGCCATACATATTTTAGGTCTTTTTCAATCCATTCTTCTTTTGTTGTCATTTTGTTTCTCTCTGTCTGTACTTTTATATTACAAATTGGCCGTCTTTATAAATCAATTTGTCGTCTGCGTATATTTCTCCACCATTTTTCATATTTTTAATTAGATCCCAGTGAAGGCCTGAAACATTTTTTCCTCCAGCTTCCGGATAAGAAGCACCTAATGCCATATGAATTGCACCGCCAATTTTTTCGTCAAAAAGAATATTTCCTGTAATTTCTTGTATCATATAGTTTGTTCCGATAGCGATTTCACCTACAAACCTTGATCCTTCGTCCATATTTATCATATCAAGGAAGTACTCTTGGCCTTTTTCTGCACTTGCTTCAACTACTTTACCGTTTTCTAAACGAACACGTACTTTGTGAGCTTCATTGCCTCTGTATATTTGAGGAAAGTCAAAGTAAATTGTTCCGTTTGCGCTGTCTTCTACAGGGGATGTGTAAATTTCTCCATCAGGGAAGTTGCATTGTCCTGAGCAGTTTAGCCATTTTCGCCCTTCTGTATTGAATGTTATGTCTGTTTCTTCACCTATGATATGCAGCTTTGTTGTTTTATTTAGGTAATCAGCTATTCTTTGTTGTTCTTTGTCGATTTCTCTCCATTTTTCTATTGGATTGTCTAAATGCAAGTAACAAGATTTTATTAAGAAGTCTGTATAATCATCTAGAGACATTTTGGCTTCTTGTGCCAATGCATTTGTCGGGAAATCAGCAATTACCCATTTTAAGCTGCCTTCTGCTGAACGTTGCATTAGTAAGTTTGAAAGATGTCTTGTTGCTGCAGAACGCTTTGCCATTTTTTTTGAATCAGCTTTAGCCATTGTTTTGGTGTTTGTAGGTGCACCTATTGATATGAATTTGTTGGCTGTTTTATATTCAAGTTCTGTCATTGGGTCGATATATTCAAGTTGTTCATCAGAAGCATATTTGATGTAAGTTTCTCCAAGTCCCTCCATTGTTGCGTGGACGATTGGATGAGCCCCTTTTTGTAGAACTTGTTTATATATTTCTTTTACCAATGGTTGAGCTTCGTGACTTGTTGCTCTAATTATTGTTAAATCATTTGGTTGTATATCTACTGAATATTCAACTAATACCTTTGCGTATTTTTCCCATAATTTATTCATTTTTCTATCCTCTTTTAAGTTTGTTAGTTTATTATAGCCTTTTTTCTCGATATAAACAAATAAAGCAGCCATTTAAGCTGCTTTATTTATTATGTTGTTTTAAGTTTTAAAACATTGTGTTTTCTGCTTTTCTTAGAGTTATTCCTCTTTTAGATTCACGAATAAATTGAACAAACTTCTTAACGTATTCATCCTGTTCAATATTTCTTTCTATCACGTCACAAGCTTTGGTAATTGTATATTCCCCTGATTTAAGAATCTTTAACGCCTCTTTGAGGTTACTTCTTACTTCAGGAGCAATTCCTCTTCTTTTCAGGCCTATTGCGTTGATTCCGTGAGGTATTGGCGGACGACCTTCTCCTTTTACATATGGCAAGCAATCCATTCTTGCTGCAGAGAAACCGCTTATAATACACATTTCACCAATTCTTAAGTTTTGGTGAAATACGCTCATTCCTCCTAAGAATGCTCCCTTGCCTACGTGGCAGTGTCCACCTATTGTTGCAAGGTTTGCCATGATAACTTCGTCTTCTAATACGCAGTTGTGAGCAACGTGAGATGATGTCATTAAAAGACATTTGTCTCCGACTATTGTCGCATTGCCTTCGCCTGATGCTCTATTTACTGTTGCATATTCTTTAATTATACAGTTTTTACCTATTATTGATTTTGTAGGTTCGTTTTTATAACCTAAATCTTGAGGTGCTGTACCTATGCTTGCAAATGGTGAAATTATTGTACCTTCACCTATTTCACAATACTCTAAATATGCATTTGGCATAATTGTTACATTGTCTGCAATCTTTACGCCATTTCCAATTACAGCATTTGCACCTATTGTCACATTTTTTCCTATTTGTGCATCATCGGCAATTATTGCTCTTTTATCTATCATTGTTGCCTCCTACATAACTGAGAAAATCATATCAGCTGACATTGCAAGTTGTCCGTCAACCATAGCTTTACCTTGAGCTTTGATGATAGGTCCTTTTACTTTTACAAGTTCAACTTCCATATCAAGTCTGTCACCTGGGCGTACTATTCTTTTGAATCTACAATTGTCTATGCCAGCGTAAACAACAAGTTTACCTTTATACTCTGGCATTGTCATTAAGATACCTGCACCCAACTGAGCCAATGCTTCTGTTTGTAAAACACCTGGCATAATTGGGTTACCAGGAAAATGTCCTTGGAAGAATGGTTCGTTGAATGTTAAATTTTTATATCCTTTCGAGTATTTTCCAGGTACACATTCTGTGATTCTGTCAACCAACAAGAATGGATATCTGTGAGGAATCATTTCCATAATTTGCATTACGTCAAATTGAAGAACTTCCTCTGTTGTATTTACATTTTCTGTACTCATCTATACTTCTCCTTAGTCTAATTAATTTTCTTTTTTGATTTTGTCTTTAAGCATCTTTGCTACTTTAACGTGAACAGCGTGGCCTGCTTCTTTAACAATGACTTCTGCTTTTAAATCGAGCGGATTAAATCCAGTTAGGTAAAAGTCACCAATTAAGTCTAATATCTTATGTTTTACAGGTTCAAAATTGCTTTTTAATTCTGTTGTGTAGCCGTCATCAGTCATACCAACTGTGTTTTCGATGCTTACACCTCTTGCATAACCCGCAGCTTGAAGCATTTCAAGCTCTTTCAAGTAACCAAAGGTTCTTGCTTCAATTACTTCATTCATTTTCTCTTTGTCTAGAGATACCCATCTGTGGTTTAATTCCGGGTGGTTAAAGTTAACGCTGTATGTTACTTTAAATTCGTCTGACGGTACAACAATTAAGTGAGTTTTTCCGTTAAAGTAAGAAACAGGTTCTTCTATAACGTAGCTTTCTTTTGCTTTGTTTCCTGCTTGTTTGAAAATTTCTACCCATTCAGCTGAACCGCCGCCAAGTATTGGCATTTCAAAATGAGTAAGATAAACATCTATTGCTTCTATATGACAAATTGCACAAGCTGCCATAAAATGTTCAATTAACATTACTTTGATATCTTGGTTGCCAATCACTGTACAATGTTCTGTTGAAACAACATTATCTACATTTGCTTCGATTACTTTGTCACCAAGGTGGAATCTTATACCTTTTGCATCTGATGGTACAAGTCTTGCTGTGCAATCAACACCCGTCATCAAGCCCTTTGATGAAACTTCTGTTTCTTTTAAGATTGTATTAACTGTTGTTGTCATAGTCATTATTCTTCCCCTTGTTCAAATGATTCAAGCAAGTGCTCATATTTTTTGAATTTGCCAACGGCCTCTTCTGCAGCTTTAAGCATTTTTAACTGTTTAATAAAGTCTTTTCTTGGAACAGCAGGTGCACCGATGATGATAGATTTATCAGGGAAGCTTTTTGTTACACCAGCCTGAGCCATAACAATAGAATCAGAGCCTATGCTCAAGTGGTCCGCAAGACCTGCTTGACCGGCAATAACAACTCTGTCACCTATTTTACAGCTACCAGCCAAACCTACTTGTGAAACTATCATACAAGCACCGCCAATTTTACAGTTATGGCCGATTTGTACAAGGTTATCAATCTTTGTTTGTGGTCCGATAAATGTATTTTCAATTGTACCTCTATCGATACAAGTGTTAGCTCCGATTTCTACATCGTCTGATATAACAACACCGCCGATAGATGGTATTTTATAAACTTTTTGTTTTGTGTTTGCTTCTTTAACAGCACCTTCTTTTCTTGCTTGTTCTATAACATCAGGGTTTTCTGTTACAAAGCTGAAACCGTCTGCACCGATGCTTACACCATGTTGCAAGATTACTCTGTTTCCGATGTGAGAGTTGTCACCGATATTTACTCCAGGGTGGAATAAACAATTTTCACCTACTGTGCAGTTTTTACCTATATATATGTTTGCAAGAAGTTTTGTGTTGTTTCCTACTACTGCGTTTCTTGAAATAACAACGTTTGGTCCGATTGATACATTTTCACCTATTTTTGCTTCTGGGTGAATTACTGCTGAAGGATGGATTCCGTTTGGTGCATCAGGTGCATCATAGAATAGATGAAGAAGTTTCATCATTGCTAATCTAGGACGTTCAACCTCTATTGTTGAAATGTGTTCGAAATTAACACCAAGAGGAACAAGTGCAACTTTCGCTTTTGTTTTCATAAGGTTTTCAATCTCTTCCTCTGACAAAGCCAAAGCAAGTGCGTTTTCATCAGCGAGCAAAGGTGGCAAAAGTTTATCTATACTGGCATCATTCACTTTTGTTAAAATACCGCCTACTATTTCTGATATTTCCTCTATTTTGTAACTTTTCATCTCTCTCTCCTTTAACTATATTGTTCTATTTTAATACTATCAGGGAAAAATTACAAAATTTTTATATATATTTAATAACTCTTGTTTGTAAACTTTTTGTAACAAAATAAGAGTATATACGCAATTTCGATAAAGTATATACCTTTATATATATAAGAGATATAAAGGAGATTCTAAAATGTCAATTAATCCGGCAGGAAATACAAATAATAATAGAGGCGGTAATGGACAATTCAGACCCCTTTTGAGAAAAGCTCAGCAAGAAAATAGATTACAAGCTAACCTTGCAATTCTTGATAAAAAAGATATCAGAATGAGATTTAAAAACTCAAGAGATCCTCTTTATATCGCATTTGATTATATTGACAAAAGACCTGTAAAAGAACTAGCAGTTGCTTTTGTAAAAGATACAATTTTTGATGTAATGAACTTCGTATCAGGCGGAACATTGGCCTAGAAACATAATAACAAAACAAAAAGGTAAACTGAAAACAGTTTACCTTTTTAGTTTACTATTCTCTATTTATTTGTTTATTTTGCAGTTGCATTTAGGGTTTTTATAATATTGTCAGATATATCTGTTGCTCCATATAACGCATTGTTGCTTGTTAAAATTAATGCGTAAACACCTTTTTTACCTTCTGCATCAATTGCTTTTCTTACGTCATTTTCGATTGATTGTAAAGCAGCAATTTTGTCTTTTTGTAATTTGTCCATTTTTGCTTTTAATTCTTTAGCATATTTGTCTTCAAGCTTTTTTCTTTCTGCATCAGTAGTTGCTGCTACAACTTTCTTTTGTGCATCCACAATGAATACTCTGATGTCAGCTTCACGTTTTTGGAAAGTAGTGTTGATTGTTTCTGTTTTTTTGTAGCCTTTTAGAACCTTGTCTATGTCTACTGATGCATATTTATCAGCAGCAAAAACAGGTGTAGCCATTGCTAAAACAGCGATTAAAGTAAGTAATTTTTTCATTAAACTCTCTCTTTTCTATTTGTCTTTTTCTGTAATTTACATTACACTACCATATTTTAAAAAATTAGTAAATACAAAAAGACGGCAAATTTATTGCCACCTTTTGTCTTTAATATTTAAAAGAGTCTTTTAAATTTTGAATAGCATCTTTTCTTTGTTGTTGTTTCTTTTTAATTGCTTCTTGTTGAGCTTGTTGTTGTTTTTTGTATTCTTCTTGTTTTTTTTGTAATGCTTTTTTGTCTTTTTCTCGTTTTTTTGCTGCTTCTTCTTGTTTTTTCTGGTATTCATTTATTTTTGCATCTTGTTTTTTAATGGCAGCATCACGTTTTTGTTGGTAATCTTGTAAAAAGTTTCCACTAGCTGCAAAAGAAGCTCCTGCTGAAAACATAAAAATAGCTGTTAATAAGATTGTAGAAAGTTTTTTCATTTTTATACCTCCATCTATAGTTATTAGATTATAGCAGCATTTATTTCTGTTATCAATCTAATAATCTTCTGGAATATAAAAGTCTTTTTTATTCAGTTCTTTTCTTGTTTCTTCATAAGAATTAGTAGAACAGCAGATATTTTGATATTCTTTGACAATTGAAATTATGTCGTCTGTTGATAATCTTATAAGTCTGCGACCGTTTTGGTTTTCTATTATTGTAGCCATTATTCCTCCTTGTGTGTTTTTTATCGGAATGTTTTTGAGCTACTTTAGTTAAATCATTTGTTGTGTTTAGAAATTACTTTTTATATTTGAATGTATATAAGAATATAGAATATCGATTAAGTCCTTTTATCCAACTGTGCAATTTATTAATTTTGCAAAAATGTTTAGAATTTCACTATTGATTTTGTATGTTTAAGGAGGGAATGTAAAAATGAATAACTCTATTATTCAGGCTCAATGTGTTAATCTTAAGGAACTTAATCATTTATTTATAGATTTAGAATATGTAAAAGATCAAACAAAAAGTTTTAATGTGTATAGAAGTAGAAGTTTTAATCAAAAAAATAAAAAATACTTACAACTTGATGAAATAAAAGATGCCTTGTCTGAGGTTGATAAATCTCATTTGAAATACATATATTTGCTTGGAAAAAATTCAATGTCTCATCCTGAATTTAATCATATCTTGCGACTTTGTCTTTCTTATTGTTCGGTTACAATTTTTTCTGATGGCAGTTGTATTAATGATAAGAAATCAAGATTTTTAAAAAGGGTTGAAGAAGAAGGAACTAATGAGATCATTTTCAAAGTAACTATAAATCATTACGATGAAAAGATAAATGATGAAATTGCAGGTAGAGGAGCTTTTAGAAAAGCTGTTCATGCAATAACGTCTTTAAATAAATACGGTTTTAATCCAATTTTAGTTATAAAAACTGAACCGTCTAAAATTGAAGATTTTAAAGAAGGATTTGCTGAGTTAGGTAAAAAATTTAGGTTTGAAACTGATGACATCAATTTTTCATTCATTTTGCAAGATAAATTTGAAGATGTTGAATCTTTTAATAAAAAACAATTACCGGTTTGTGATTGGAATTTAGATTGTATGACGTCAAGACTTCTTAGCAAATCAGGTATCTATAATTGTGCTGCACTTATAAATGATTACAGAGCCAGAAGTGGAGCTTCTCTTGGTGATTTTAGTAAAAAATGTTATTTAGAAACTGAAAAATGTTCTCAATGCAAGATGTTCGGACAAAGAATGTTCTGTAACAGTTGGGTTTAACTAACTGTTACTTGATAATAAATGTTTAGATAGTAAAACATAAAAAACGCAGGTCAGAAAACTTTTAAACCAAGCCACTAAAAAAATTTTTTTTATCGCAACCTAATTGGAATTTCCTGGATGTTAACTGCCTGCATGTATATAATTCCCAAATTAGGGACTTTCTAAACATTTTTTTTGAAAATTGTTTAATTTCTTAACAATTCATTCACGATTAAATTACCAATTCGTGATGTTGTTGTTAATTCTGTCCCTTGGGTATAGATATCTTTAGTTCTATATCCTTTTTGAAGTACTTTTTTAACTGCATTTTCTATATCTTTAGCCGCGTCATCTAATGAAAAACTGTATTTTAACATCATTGCTGCAGATAGTATAGTCGCAATAGGGTTAGCAATATTTTGACCTTTTATATCAGGAGCTGAGCCATGGATGGGTTCGTACATACCAAGTTTTGTGTCTGATAGGCTTGCACTTGGTAGCATACCCAAAGACCCTGGTAGCATTGATGCTTCATCAGAAAGAATGTCTCCAAAAATATTCCCAGTTACAATAACATCAAATTGTTTAGGATTCCTTATAAGCTGCATAGCTGCGTTATCTACATACATATGTGTTAATTCAACTTCCGGATATTCTTTTGAAATATTTGTTATGATTTCTCTCCATAGTCTGGAACAGTCTAGTACGTTTGCCTTGTCAACAGAGCAAAGTTTTTTATTTCTTTTCATTGCTGTTTTAAAAGCAACATGAGCTATTCTTTCAATTTCATTTTCATAATATATCATGTTATTGAAACCGGCTTTTTTTCCATTAACTGTTTCTATTCCTCTTGGCTCTCCAAAGTAAACATCACCTGTTAGTTCTCTTACTACCATAATATCAACACCTCTTATGATTTCAGGTTTTAGTGTTGATGAATCAATTAGTTCGTCAAAAACAACAGCAGGTCTAAGATTTGCAAAAAGATTGAGTGCTTTTCTTATTCCAAGCAGTGCTTTTTCTGGTCTTACTTGTGGAGGGAGTGTGTCATATTTCCAATCTCCTACTGCTCCAAGAAACACAGCATCTGATTTTTTTGCAAGTTCTATGGTTGAATCAGGTAAAGGTGTCTTGTATTCGTCATAGGCACAGCCTCCGATAAGAGCGTGTTCAAACTCAAAGTTTATTTCTCCCTTATATTTTTCTTGTACTGCTTTTAGTACGTTAACACCTTCTTGTATTATTTCTGGGCCTACTCCATCACCTGGTAAAACAGCAATTTTATGAATCATAAATTAAACTCCTTATTTTAAAATTAGACTCCAAGTTTCTTTTTTGTGTAGTTAATTAATCCGCCTTGTGCTATTAAATCTTGGATTTCTTTTGGGTATTTTTCGCAAACATATTCTTTGTTTTTAGTTATGTTTTTAATTATGCCATTGTGTAAATCAACGCTTATTTTATCACCTTTTTGTGCGTCGTCGGCTACTTCTTTATTTTCAAGAATTGGAAGTCCAATATTTATTGCATTTCTGAAAAATATGCGAGCAAAAGATTTTGCAATTACAACAGAAACTCCACTGGCTTTGATAGCAATAGGTGCGTGTTCTCTTGAGCTGCCACAACCAAAATTTTCTCCGGCAATTATTATGTCACCATGCTTTACGCTTTTTGCAAAAGAGTTGTCGATATCTTCTAAACAGTGGCTTGCGAGTTCTTTTTCGTCAGATGTGTTTAAATATCGAGCTGGTATTATAACATCAGTATCAACATTGTCATCATATTTCCAACAATTTCCTACAAGTGGTGTATTCATGGTCAATCTCCATTTACAAATATTTCAAAATATACTATATATAATAATATAAAATTTATCTGTTTGTGATACAAAAAAGAAGGAGATTTGAAGATGAATTATTACATTGGCGAAGCTGCTGGAAAAGTTTACGAATTTTTAGCTGATCAAAAAAACAACGAAGCTACTATTTCTAAATTAGAAAAAGAATTAGACTTGAACCAAAACTTTGTTTCTATGGGTATTGGTTGGTTAGCTCAAGAAGGTAAAGCTGATCTTTCTGGTAAAGGTGCTAGAACAAAAGTTAGATTAATCGAAGAAGTTAAGTAGTTCGTATTAAAATAATTATGAAGAGAGCAAGTTTTATTACTTGCTCTCTTTTTTGTAATTTTTATATAATTTATATGACAAGTTTAAAAAAATTTGATACAATAAACTCGTTATAAAATTTATCTTTATAAATTAGAAGAAGGAGATTTGGATATGAATTATTACATTGGCGAAGCTGCTGGAAAAGTTTACGAATTTTTAGCTGATCAAAAAAACAATGAAGCTACTATTTCTAAAATGAAAAAAGATTTAGATTTAGATCAAAACTTTGTTTCTATGGGTATTGGTTGGTTAGCTGGTGAAGGTAAAATTGATCTTGCAGGTAAAGGAGAAAGAACTAAAGTTAGATTGGTTGATGAAATTCAATAATTAAATTTAGTTTTTAGCTAAAAGATAAAAAGAGCAAGGTTTATACTTGCTCTTTTTTTATCAAAATTTAGTTTTATTTTTGCTAAAATAGTCTTATGTCAATTAAGGAGTAGATATGTTTGTAAAAAATCTAAATTATAACTTACCAGATAAAGATGGTTTTTTTGGAGAATTTGGCGGAGCTTTTGTGCCTGAGGATTTTAAAAAAGTTTTAACAAGACTCAATGACGAGTTTGAAAAAGCAATCAATGATGAAAAATTTTTGGACGAAGTTTACTCCTTGTTAAAGGATTATTCAGGACGTCCGACTCCTTTGTATTTTGCTAAAAATTTAACTAATTACTACGGAAAAGGAAAAATTTATTTAAAAAGAGAAGACCTTAATCATACAGGCGCGCATAAAATAAATAACGTAATTGGTCAGGCGTTATTGGCCAAAAGAATGGGTGCTAAAAAAGTTATTGCTGAAACAGGTGCAGGTCAGCACGGTGTTGCATCTGCTACTGCAGCGACTTTGCTTGGTTTGCAATGCGACGTTTTTATGGGCGAAAAGGATATTATTCGCCAGCACTTGAATGTTGAAAGAATGAAGCTTCTCGGTGCAAAAGTTCATTCGGTTGATACTGGAACAAAAACGCTTTCTGATGCGTGTGATGCTGCAATAGATTATTGGATAAGACACAGTGATGAAGTCTTTTATATTCTCGGCTCAGCAGTGGGGCCTCATCCTTATCCTAAAATTGTAAGATTTTTCCAATCTGTGATCGGCAATGAAATTAAACATCAGTGTCTTGAAAAAGAAGGCAGACTTCCTAATTATGTGTTGGCTTGTATCGGTGGTGGTAGTAATGCAATAGGTGCATTCCACGCTTTTATGGATAATCCTGAAGTGAAACTTATTGGACTTGAAGCTGCAGGTGAAGGAGTGGAAACAGAAAAGACTGCTGCTAGTTTAGCTAAAGGCAAAAAGATGATTTTACACGGTAAACGTCAGTATGTTTTATGCGATAAAGACGGAAATATTGGAGAATCTTATTCAATTTCTGCAGGTCTTGATTACCCCGGGTGTGGTCCTGAACACTGCTATTTGCATGATACCGAGCTTGCAAAATATGAACCGATTACCGATGACGAAGCTGTGCAGGCGTTTGCAAGACTCTCTCGTTTGGAAGGTATTATTCCAGCGATAGAATCCGCTCACGCTGTGGCTTATTTAGAAAAATTAATGCCGACAACAAATGCTGACGATATAGTGGTTGTAAATTTATCCGGTCGTGGAGATAAAGACACTGAAAGATTGTTGCAACTTTTAGTTTAAGCATATATGAGTGTAAATTATTTATTTCTACCACTTTTTTATTTTTGCTACAATATTTGTAAATAACTGAACAGAGGATTTGATTAATGGAAGAAAGATTTCAACTAAAAGAAGAATTTATAAAACAGGCACAAGAAATTTCCAGAGGTGCAGAACTTTTGCCTGGAGGTGTTAAAGAGCTTGCAATAAAATTGCAAAAATCTAAAGAATCAGGCAAACCGATAAGAGTTAAACTTGGAATGGATCCAACTCGTCCTGACTTACACCTTGGTCATACTGTTGTTATGAAAAAACTTAAGAAATTTCAAGAGCTTGGTCACCAAATAGTTCTTTTGGTTGGTGGTGCTACAGCAATGGTCGGAGACCCTTCTGGAAAATCAGAAACGAGACCTGCATTAAGCAAAGAACAGGTTGAAGAAAACGCAAAAACATATTTTGAACAAATGTCAAAGGTTTTGGATACTTCAAAAGCTGAGGTGGTTAATAACGCAGATTGGTTACATCCAATGCAATTGACTGATTTGCTAAAATTAGCTTCTCAGGTAACAGTTGCTCAGATGATGACTCGTGATGACTTTGCAAAAAGATATGCAGATGGTAAACCAATTTCTATACACGAATTTTTCTATCCTCTAATGCAAGCTTATGATTCAGTTGCAATAGATGCTGATATTGAATTAGGTGGTACTGACCAAAGATTCAATGTTCTTTTGGGTAGAGAAATTCAAACAGCTTATGGAAAGCCAAACCCTCAAATGGTTATGCTTTTGCCATTGATTGAAGGTACTGATGGCTTGGTAAAAATGTCTAAAACATATCCTGAACACTGTATTTCTTTAACTGACAGTGCTAAAGATATGTATGGAAAATTAATGTCTATACCTGATACTTTGATTGTTAAATATTTTAGTCTATTAACAGATATTTCTGATGAAGAATTAAAACAAATTGAAGAACGCTTAAAAACTGAAAACCCTCGTGATATTAAAATGCAATTAGCTTATACAATCACTAACGAATATCATAGTGATGAAGAAACAAAAAAAGCTCAAGACGAATTTGTTAACGTAGTTCAAAACAAAGGTATTCCTGAGGATATTCCTTCATTTAAAATGACAGAAGACAAAAATATTCTAGATTTATTATTAGAGCTAGGTTTTGTTTCAAGTAAAGGTGAGGCAAAAAGACTTATTGCCGGTGGTGGTGTAAAACTCGACAATGAAAAAGTTTCTGATATAGCTCTTGTGGTCTCTGTACCAACTGAACCTAAAGTGCTACAATCAGGTAAACGTAAATTCATGAGGCTTGTTTAATGTCAAAAATTCATAATAATATTCTTGAGCTTGTTGGAAATACTCCAATGGTATTTCTTAACAAGCTAAATGACGGTTACGCAAAAGTTGCTGTGAAGCTTGAGTTTTTTAACCCTGCTAATTCAGTCAAGGATAGACCGGCTCTGTTTATGATTGAACAGGCTGAAAAAGAAGGTTTGATTGACAATGATACTGTGATTATTGAACCTACAAGCGGTAATACTGGTATAGGGCTTGCTCTTGTATGTGCAGTAAAAGGGTACAGGTTGATTCTTACAATGCCAGAAAATATGAGTATGGAAAGAAGAAAGATGCTCCAAGGTTATGGAGCAGAGGTCGTTTTAACTCCTGCTCAAGCAGGCATGAAAGGTGCTGTTAATGAGGCAATAAAACTTTCTGAATTAATTGAAAAAAGTTTTATACCTTCTCAGTTCTCAAATCCTTACAATCCTGAAAGCCATGTTCATTCTACTGCAGAAGAAATTTGGGAACAGAGTGACGGAAAAGTTGATATTTTCGTTGCGTCTTTTGGTACTGGCGGAACAGTTTCAGGAGTTGGTAAAGGTTTGAAAGCCAAAAATAAAAATATACAGATTGTTGGTGTTGAACCTGATGAAAGCCCGCTTGTTTCTCAAGGAATTGCTGGCCAACATGGAATCCAAGGTATAGGGGCAAATTTTGTGCCAAAGAATTTTGACAGAACATATGTTGATAATGTAATGACTGTTGCTACCAAAAACTCTTTTGAAACTGCAAAATTACTTTCAAGAAAAGAGGGTATTTGTTGCGGTATATCTTCAGGTGCTAATGTATTTGCAGCTTTAGAACTGTCTCGAAAACCTGAAAATAAAGACAAACTTATCGTTACAGTTATTTGTGATTATGGAGAAAGATATATATCTACTCCCCTATTTAATTAAGAAAGATGATATATGCTTTTAAAACGTGCTATTGAACAAATTAAAGAAGATATTAAAACTATTTATGATAAAGATCCGGCGGCCGGTAACATTGTAGAGGTTTTTTTGTGTTACCCGGGGTTACACGCACTTATCTCTCATAGGGTTGCTCACAAACTCAGATATTGGGGAATTCCTGTTATTCCACGTTTGATTTCTTATTGGAGCAGAATATTTACAGGTATTGAAATTCACCCTGGAGCAAGAATTGGTAGAAGATTTTTTATTGACCATGGTATGGGTGTTGTAATTGGTGAAACAACCTATATTGGTGATGATGTTCTTTTATACCAAGGTGTGACTCTTGGTGGTACAGGTAAAGAACATGGAAAACGTCACCCTACAGTTGAAGACAATGTTATTGTTGGTGCTGGAGCCAAAGTCCTTGGTAATCTTACTATTGGCAAAAATTCCAGAATCGGAGCAGGCTCCGTTGTAGTTGATGATGTTCCAGCCGATTCCACAGTAGTAGGGATACCTGGCAGAGTCGTTCATCAGCGTGTTATGGTTGATGGTCAATTGCAGCATAACAGGCTCCCTGACCCCGTAAAATGTCAGTTGAACAGGCTCACTTATGAGGTTGCGGAAATTAAAGAGAAGCTTAACATAACCACATCAGGAAAGACTGATTGTTAAGCATAATAACTTTTTTATTTACACTTCTTAATTGATTAGACTATGTATTTTTTGAATTTTTTTGTATAATGGACAGAGTAAGGGTAAGGGGATATCCCCTTTTTCATAAAATAAAGGAGAAAACAATGAAAGTAAAAATTAATGATGGATGTATCGCTTGTGGCGCTTGCGAATCTGTATGTGATGCAGTATTTTCTATCGAAGATGTTGCTGTAGTTAACGAAGCAGCTGTTGCTGATAACGAAGATTGCGTTAAAGAAGCTGCAGAATCTTGCCCAGTAGGCGTTATCGAAGTTGAAGAATAATTGATTTTTCAATAATAAAAACAGTCTTGAAGCTTTACATCAAGGCTGTTTTTTTGCTATAAATAAATGATTATGAAAGTTAAAACTCTAAAATATGTTGATGAAATTGTTAAAGGAATAAAGGATGCAAATCTTCCTCAAAGGGATTTTGTAAAAATGATGGAAACTTTTCACGATCCTTTTAAGGTTTTGATTTGTTGTATTTTGAGCTTGCGTACAAATGACTTAACTACTTATCCATGTTCTCTTAGAATGTTGCAATTAGGAACTACTCCAAAGGACTTTTTAAATGTCGATGTTGATACATTAGCAAAAGCTATTTATCCTGTTGGGTTTTATAAAAACAAGGCGCAACAAATTTTAGATATTTCAAAGGAGCTTGTTGAAAAATATGGCAGCAAAGTTCCTGATTCTATAGAAGAACTTATAAAATTTAAGGGAGTTGGAAGAAAAACTGCAAATTTAGTTTTAGCTAAAGGCTTTGGTATTCCTGCAATA
The DNA here is from genome assembly GCA_944326515.1 of Candidatus Gastranaerophilales bacterium. GTDB lineage: Bacteria > Cyanobacteriota > Vampirovibrionia > Gastranaerophilales > Gastranaerophilaceae > Limenecus. The sequence goes on from CALVEI010000010.1 coordinate 33,658, forward strand.
TGTGTTGATGTTCATGTTCATAGGATTTCTAACAGACTTGGTTGGGTTAAAACCAAAACGCCTGATGAAACAGAAATGGAACTAAGAAAACTCTTACCAAAAAAATATTGGCTAGATATAAATACAATACTTGTTACTTTCGGACAAAACCTTTGTAAACCACAAAAGCCTATGTGTAATGTTTGCCCCATAAAAGAATATTGTGAAAGTTGTAATTTATAGTCCGAGTTCTTTTAAGACTCCATCAAGTGCTATTTTTACGTGAGCGTAGTTTAGCCCACCTTGCATATATGCTGCATATGGTGGTCTTAGTGGGCCGTCAGCTGACAGTTCTATTGTTGAACCTTCTATAAAGCTTCCTCCAGCCATAATCAATTTATCATCATACCCTGGAACTTCATCAGGAACTGGTGTGAGATACGATTCTATTGGTGAGTTATGCTGTAATGCCTTGCAAAAAGCTAACAAAGGTTCAGGTTTGCCAAATTCTATAGTCTGAATCAAGTCAGTTCTTGGTACTTCCGGTTTTGGTGTCGAAATAAAACCTATATCTTCAAATACTTGCGATGCAAGAATTGCACCCTTTATAGCTTCTGATACAATTGATGGAGCCATAAAAAGACCTTGGAATATTAGTCTTGTTTGGTTTAACATCGCTCCGCCTTCTGTTCCTATGCCGGGGGCTGTTAGTCTGTAGGCTGCTTGTTCAACATATTCTTGTTTTCCGGCAATGTATCCGCCTGTTTCAACAATTCCCCCGCCTGGGTTTTTGATTAATGAACCAGCTATTAAATCTGCGCCTATTTCAAGAGGTTCTTTTTCTTCTACAAATTCGCAATAGCAGTTATCTATAAAGCAAATACAATTTGGATTTTTTGACTTAACTATATCGATAACTTTTTTTGTTGTTTCAATGTTGAGAGATTTTCTAGTCGCATATCCTCTTGAACGTTGGATTGTTACCATATTAACCGATTTGTTTATAGTTCTTTCAAGTTGTTCAAAATCTACGTCTTGGTTGTTAACAAGAGGTATTTCTTCATATAAAACACCGTGACCCATTAATGATGCTCTGTAGTTGCCACGTGTACCGATAACTTCTTCCATTGTGTCGTATGGTGTTCCTACTACTGAAACAAGTTTTTCCCCGTGTCTTAAATTACCAAACAATGCACATGCAATTGCATGTGTACCAGATACAAAATGGTTTCTTACTATTGCAGCTTCTGCTTTAAATACATCAGCAAATGTTTTATCGAGGGCTTCTCTACCCATATCATCGTGACCGTAGCCACTTACTGTTGCAAAATGTTCAAGCCCGATTTTATTTTTTCTAAAGGCTTCTAAAACTTTTTGTTGGTTATATTCTTTTATTTTATCTACTCGTTTAAAGTATTCTTGTACTTTTTCTTCGGCTTGTTCAATAATTTTATTCATAATATTTCCCCATTCCTATTTTATTCTATCAAAAATATATTTTATTATTCTTGTTTTTTTGCTATTTTGTTTTTGGAGGGGATTAAATGAGAATTACACTTGTTTGCAATACTTCATTTGGTAAGTATGTAAAAATGCCGACAAATAACAATAAGGAATTGTATGTTAATGCTAATGATATAAAGTATTTAGAATATGATAAGACAAAAAGTATTCTAAAAATTGATACATCTTATAATGTCCATTCTATCCTCACGAATGATCCTAAAAAAATTATAGATAAGATTGCTATTAATGATGCTAAAGATAACTCTATAATTGATATATCTGATGGTTGTTATCTTTAAGTTTATATAAAAAAGAACTCCTGCCTAATAGCAGGAGTTCTTTTTATTAGAAATTCTTATGCTTCATCTAAAGCGTCAACGCCTGGAAGAACTTTACCTTCGATAAATTCGAGAGAAGCTCCGCCACCAGTTGAAACGTGAGTGAAGTCTTCTGCTTTGCAGAACTGTTTAGCCGCAGAAACAGAATCGCCACCGCCGATAACAGATACTGCACCGTTCTTAGTAGCTGCAACAATTGCTTCTAAAACTGCTTTTGTTCCGTTTGAGAAAGCAGGAGTTTCGAATGCACCAACAGGTCCGTTCATCAAAATAGTTTTTGAGTTTTCGATAACTTCAGCAAATCTCTTAACTGTTTCAGGACCAGCATCTACGCCTTCAAATCCGTCTGGAATAGCGTCAACAGGAGTGATTTTGTTAGTTCCGTTTCCACCAAAATCATCTGTAGCAAGTACGTCTGTTGCCATAACAATTTTTACGCCTTTATCAGCAGCTTTCTTTTCGATAGCTTTTGCTACGTCCATTTGGTCGTCTTCGCAAATTGAGTTTCCGATTTTACCGCCGTTAGCTTTTACGAATGTATAAGCCATACCGCCACCGATAATAAGGTTGTCTACTTTATCGATTAAGTTTTCTAAAACACCGATTTTAGAAGAAACTTTAGCACCACCAACTACAGCAGTGAAAGGTCTTACTGGATTATCAAGAGCTTGAGATAAGCATCTTAATTCTTTTTCCATCAATAAACCAGATACAGCAGGTTTTAAAACTTTAGCCAATTTAGCAGTTGAAGTGTGGTTTCTGTGAGCTGCGCCGAATGCGTCGTTTACATAGAAATCACCTAATTTAGCCAATTCGTTTGCAAAAGTCATATCGTCGTCTTTTGCTTCTTCTGCTTTGTAGAAACGGATGTTTTCCAATAAAGCAACTTGACCATCTTTCAATGCTTCTAATTCTTTATCTGCACCTTCTCCAACTGGAGATTTAACAAATAATACATCTTCACCTAAAACTTTGCCTAAATATTTAGCAACAGGTTCCAATGAAAATTCTTCAACTTTCCATTCTCCTTTTGGTCTGCCAAGGTGTGCCATAAGGATAATTTTTGCGCCTTTATCTTTTAAAAATTGCAATGTAGGTAAGATAGCTCTGATTCTTGTATCATCTGTAACGTTTTTGTCAGCGTCCATAGGAACGTTTACGTCTACGCGTACGAGAGCTCTTTTACCTTTGATGTCACCTAAATCGTGAACTGATTTTTTCATAATACACCTCATGTTCTTTATCATCCGTACAGTTTTTATTTTCTTAAAAACATACTAAATAGTAAAGTAAAATAAAAAGGTCTCAGCTTTTAACCGAGACCTTTTTGGTTTTATTCTTCACTATTGTTTTCAGTGCTTATATCTAAGATACTTTGTTGAACAGAATTATCAACAGGTGTGTCATCTACTGGAACATTGCATTCCGTATTGTTTCCGTCTTCTGAATCCGTATCAACTATCTTGTTGATTGTACAAACCATATCACCTTCAGAAAGGTTTTGGATTCTAACGCCAGTTGCAGGTCTGCCTTGACGAGAGATACAATCAGCTTTAATTCTAGATACAACACCGTTTTGTGTTACAACCATAATTTCATCTTTTTCTTCAACGATTGTTAATGCAACCAATCTAGATGTTGAAGATTTGAATTTAGTTGCGATAAGACCGATACCACCTCTGTTTTGAGGTCTGAATTCAGAAAGTTTCGAGCGTTTTCCAAATCCGTCAGAAGTTACAACAAGAAGATCTGCGTCGTAATCTCTAGGTACGATATCACAACCTATGATTTTATCTCCGCTTCTCAATTTCATTGAGTTTACGCCTCTTGCGCTTCTACCAAGCGGTCTCATGTCGCTTATTGGGAATCTTATTGCCATACCGCAAGATGTACCGATAATAACTTCGTCATTATCTTGTGCTTGTTTTACCCAGCAAAGAGTGTCACCTTCTTCTAATCCGATAGCGATTATGCCGCTTTTTCTTATGCTTTCGAAGTTATCAAGTGAAATTCTCTTAATATAACCTTTTTGTGTAAGCATGATAAGGTTAGAAGCAGATTTGAAGTCACTAACAGGAACAACTGCCGTAATTTGTTCATCTTGTTCCAACGGCAATACGTTTATGATAGGTAAGCCTTTTGCTTGTCTTCCACCTTCTGGGAACTCGTATACATTCAGACTGTATACCGTACCTTTAGAACTGAAGAATAAGACTTTGTCATGCATCATTGCTGTAAAGAAGTGTTCTACGTCGTCATCTTCCTTAGTCTTGATGCCGCCTTTGCCTCTAGTCGCTCTGTTTTGACGTTCAAATGTATCTAAAGAAATTCTCTTTAAGTATCCTTGACGAGTTATGAACACAGCCATAGGAACATTTGGAGTTAAATCTTCTATTGTCATTTCGTCAGCTTCAGGAACTATTTGTGTTCTTCTGTCGTCGCCGTATTTTTCTTTATCTTCTGTCAATTCCTCTTTTATGATGTTAAGAACTTTTTGTCTGTCTGCCAAAATAGCTTCGTATTCTGCAATTTTCTTTTTAAGTTCTTCGTATTCAGATTTGATTTTGTCTTGTTCTAATCCTGTTAAACGTCTTAATTGCATTTCAAGGATTGCGTTTGCCTGATCAACGTCAAGACCAAATCTGCTCATTAAGCCTGTTCTTGCTTCATCTGTTGTCTTAGATTTTTTAATCAACTCGATAACTTCATCTAAGCTGCCTAATGCAATTAACAAACCTGCCAAGATATGAGCTCTGATTTTAGCTTTTTTAAGGAAGAATATTGTTCTTCTTGTAACAACTTCTACTCTGTGTTCAACGAATTCGTTTAATACTTCGTATAAATTCATTAAACGAGGTTGTTTACCAACAAGTGCAACCATGTTTACACCGAAAGTAGTGCTTAGTTGTGTATATTTGAATAAGTTATTCTTAACAACTTCCGGTTTGGCGTCACGTTTAAGTTCAATAACTATACGCATACCTTCACGGTCTGATTCATCACGCAAATCTGAAATACCGTCAATCTTCTTATCTCTAACAAGTTCTGCTATTTTTTCTATCAACATTGCTTTGTTAACTTGGTAAGGTATTTCTGTAACAATAATTGCTGTTCTTCCTTGACGTCCTCCGCCACCAGGGATTTCTTCAAATTGTGCAACAGCTTTCATTTTGATAGAACCGCGGCCTGTTGTATAAGCTTGTTTAATATCCTGTAAGCCCACAATAGTAGCTGCTGTAGGGAAGTCAGGGCCTTTGATATGCTCCATTAAACCTTCGATCGTAATATCAGGGTTATCAATAAGAGCAATTGTTCCGTCAACAATTTCATTAAGGTTGTGAGGCGGTATGTTTGTTGCCATACCTACTGCGATACCTGAAACCCCGTTCAAAAGTAACATAGGAAGTCTTACAGGTAATACAGATGGCTCTTCTAATGAACCGTCAAAGTTTGGAGTGAAATCAACTGTTTCGCAATCAATATCTGCAAGCATTGATTGTGTGATTTTATGCATTCTTGCTTCTGTATAACGCATTGCAGCAGCAGAGTCACCGTCAACAGAACCAAAGTTACCGTGGCCGTCGATTGTTTGGTATCTTGTTGAAAAATCTTGAGCCATACGAACTAAAGATTCATATACAGCAGTATCACCGTGTGGGTGATATTTACCAAGAACTTCACCTACGATTCTGGCACTTTTCTTAAATGGTTTATCAGGTGTCATTCCTAGTTCGTTCATTGCGAACAATATACGTCTGTGAACTGGTTTTAAACCGTCTCTTACATCTGGCAAAGCACGTCCCACAATTACAGACATTGCGTAATCGATGTAAGAACGTTTCATCTCATCTCTTATATTAACCGGTACAATTTTACCGTCTTCAAATAAATTCTGCTGGCTCAATTCTCCACCCCTATAATACTAATGATATTTATCTATATTAAAATTCTAGCATAAATAAGCAGTGGTGCAAATTGTTAATAAACATACTCTTTTCTGCACTATGTTTGACTAAAAATACTTTGTTGACCTAACTATCCAAAGAATTTATTAATAAAACCTATTACACCCGATTGATTCGAGGAGTTTTCACCATTTATGCTCTGCATAATATCTGTTTCTGCATCGTAGTTTTCAGAATAAATACTTGTTGATTTTTCTGTGCTTTTTGCTGAAGTAATATCAAGCAACGGTTCTGTGTTGCGTGGTATATAAACTCCGCGAGTCTTGCTGATGTAGTTATATTTTGCAAACGGGTTGTAGTAGTTTGCTGGATTTATCATATTGTTATTGCTCATATTTTCTATATAAGAATGTTTTTTATCAGGTCAATTTTTTTAGAAGTAAATTTTGTTTTATTTACAAAACTTAAAAATAATTTTATAATGTGTATATGGAAGATTTGAATTTAAAATGTTACGCTCACCTGGGTGATGCCGTATATGAACTCTTTATCAGAGAAAAAATTGTATATTTGACATCTAACCTAGCAAGAATGCACAAGATTAACACTTCTTTGGTTAGGGCTTCTTTTCAGTGTCAGCTTTTAGGTGTTTTAGAACCTTATTTAAACGAAAAAGAGTTGGATTTAGTAAGAAGGGGACGCAACCTTCCTTCTACTTCTAAACGTAAAACAAATCAAGCATTGCATCGTATTGCGACTGGGCTTGAGGTTCTTATTGGTTATTTGCATTTAAACGATAGGGAACGTTTGTTGAAGTTGTTTAAAATAATTTCTGAGTATATTGATTCTAAGGATCACATTGTTGGTGATTCTTTTAAATAAATCTTATTTTCGTTTATAGAAACTTATTTTTTGAGGTTCTTCAACTAGTGCGTTGATTCGTATTGTTATATCTGTTATGTTTTTGCTTAATAGCCATGATGGAAAGTTGTCAAAAGGTATAAGCATTTTCCCCGTTCTACTGTTGAAAGATAGTACAGAACCACCGCTATTTGGTTGCATAGCTATGTTGATTTCTTTATTAATAGGAATTTGCATATAAATTAAATCAATATCACAGCCTTTTATTGGCTTGTTAAAGTGTATATTAATTATTGTTTCGCTTTGTAGCGTTGCTTTTTGTACCAAATAATCAAAATAGATTTCTTGTATTGGTAGTGTTTTTATTGATTGTCCCCAGGCATCAGGCAACTGTTGCAAATTACTGTTTGATAACATTGCATCAAGTATTAACTTATCTTGTTCTGAAAAGCTTTGTTCTTTTTTGTCCGTAGTTTTTATCAAAAGTGCTTTGCTTTTTTCTGTAACAAGTTTGTATTGTTTACTTAAAATAATGTGTCTGTATATTGGGTTTATTCTTAATGATGGATAAACATTATCAAGTTTGGCACTTATGTTATCCATATATATTACATCAGGTTCTTTGCCTTTTATTAATGATAGTGCGTATTTTGCTTGTTCTTGTGAAACTATATTGTAGTATGACGTATATGGTAACAAAGTCTTTTTATCTAAAAGATAGTACAGTATGCCTTCATTTGTTAAATCTAAAAATGCATCATTTGGTTTTGAATTTGATTTTATAAATTCTATGATTTCAAGTAATGATTTCTTTTCTTTGTCTTGTATGTTTAATAAACCTTGTTTAGGAATTTTTTGTGTTTGTTGTTCAGGTTTTTTGCTGAATATACCATGTTCAAGAAGATTTTGTGCGGTTGTTGAGACAATCAAGAATATCGCAATAAAGGCTGCATATTTAAGTGCTTTTTCATTCTTTTTAGATTTGTATAAAAGATATGGAATAAAAATGAAAATCAAGTTAAGTGATAACATTAATAGTCTGTTAAAACTGTAAATATCTTTATCTGTTCTGCCAAACGCATATGAAAGAGAGATAAAAATAAGAATGAAAATTGTTTGGTAGATGTTTATTAAGTGGTTGTTTCTTCCTTCTTTGCTAAATTCTTTTATTACAAGAACTAACAGAACAGGTGCTATAAGAACAGCAAACATTTTATAGTATATAGCTACTGAGGTTGTATCTATATAAGGCATAATTGTACCAAAGCCATATAAATTGCCTTGAATATAATAATTTGCTTGTATTAAAAAGTAGTATATTTCTTTTGCATTTATTGCGAATAAAACTAAAAATAAAATAAAAGGAATTGATAGATTTTTATATTCTTTTTCTTTTATCGTTGTCCATATTTTGCAAATTGCTATTGGCAGTATTGATATACTCCAAAGAACTCCCATTGTTGTCCAGTATTTAGAAAACAAGAATGCAAATAAAATATATAGGCTTAAGAATAATTTATTGTTTTTGAATATTGAATCTTTTAACAGTATAAGAAATACCATTAAATAAATTCCAAATAATATTACCAAATCATCGTTTCTGTATAGGCTTATAATAGGTATGATTGCTGCAATTGAACAATCAAATACAAAGATAGACAGTGCGCTGAACACTAAAACTAATAAGTTATAATATAATGTTTCTCCAAGGAAAAACGTGTATAAATTATCTTGTCCGAATATATGAATACCAAGCCAGCTTTCGACTAAATCTCTATAGCCGTGAACAAGCATAATATCTTTATAATATTCCATATTGAATTTTGCATGCATGAAAAATGCTGTTATGTGTTCTGCATCGTGATGTGGGTCTACAAATACTTGATTCAGCTCGTAATGTCTTCCAAAACATAACAGAGCGATTGCTATTACAGAGAAGAATGAAAAATGAATAGAACCGTCTTTCTCTGTTAAAGCTTGTTTTTGCTTTATGTCAAATGCTCCACAAGCAATTAATATTGCTATCCATGTATCCAATATTGGGTATAAGTGTCCATCGATTGGGTGTAAAGACAAGTAACCCAGTAATAAAATATATTGTATTGTGTAGAATATTTTTTTATTCTTTTGTGTCGCCTCTATTTTGGGCTCAAAAACATAAGCTTTGAGTTTGGAATAAATCGCAGAGAAAACAAACCAGATTATTGAATATAAAAATACAAACTTTATATCACAGTATTTGTGATAGTTTGCATAAATTGTTTCTCCCGTAAAAAAATCTGTGAGATTTGCGTATACTTGGTGAGAAAAAGACAAATAAAATAAAAAAACTGAAATACAAAAGCTTAATATTGAATTTAATATTAAATCAGTTGTATTCAGTTTGTTAAAAATACCTTTAAAATATCCCTTGCCTAAGTCCATTCTATGATTATAGAAGTAAAGCTTTTTTGTGGCAACTTATGCAATATAATTTGTGCCAAATCTTGTTGCACCTAAGAAAACACATTCTTGAAGCATTGCGTCCATTGTTGTATACATTTTTCTTTGTGGCTTTTGTTGCGCCTTTTTAAGACCTGCTCTTGTGTCTTGATATTGTGCAGTTATTGATAATGTATAGTTAGCAAAAGGGTTAGTATTTACGCTCATTTTAAGTTCTCTCTCTGTTAGTCTAGTAGTGCCTGTGTTAGTTGTTTTATGTTTTACTTTTTATTAGTTACCGTATTTGAATGTTTTTTCGATGTTGGATGTTGTGTTCTTTTCCCATCCGTCTCTTTGTGTTGCATACATTTTTTGTCTTGTTTCGATTTGTTGTTTTTGAAGGTCTAATTGTTGTTCTTTTGTTTGTATTTCTTTCAATTTTGCAGTGAATACTGCGTTGAATGCTGTACTGTTAACATATTCTATCGCTGCATCAGTTGGTTGGCCTTCTTCATCTGTATTTTGTGCCATATAGATTTGACCTGCATACATTTGTTGTTCTACGATTGCTTGTTCTTCCATTGCTAATTTAGAAAGAGTATTTGTTATTCTAGTTAATTGATATTCACAATCTGATTGAACATTCATCATTGTTTGTGTTGCTAATGCTGATACTGCGAAGCCCATCTCTTTATCCTCTTTTTTATTTATCTCTCGTATATATATAAAGTAAAATAGTATATAAAAATTGCTTTTTTAGTATATACTTTGCTTAATATTTCTTTACAATAAATTGACTAATAAGGTATAAAGTGTTGATAATAGGCTGTTTTGTGTTTTTCGAGAAAGTATATACTGTTCGTTTTTAAGTTTGTTTTATAATGTTTTTGTAGAGAAATAAGGGGTATTGAAATGAAAAATACTGTTGTTATCGGTGCACAATGGGGTGATGAAGGTAAAGCTAAGATAACTGATATTCTGGCAGAAAATGCTGATATTATTATCAGATATCAAGGTGGATGTAATGCCGGTCATACAGTTGTAAATGATGGAAAAACTTTTAAATTTCACCTTATACCATCAGGTATTTTGTATAAAAATAAATTATGTTTTATAGGTGCAGGTACTGTTATATACCCTGATGTATTATATGAGGAAATTGAAAACTTGAAAAAAGATAATGTAGATTTGTCAGGTTTGAAAATTTCTCCTTTGGCATCAATAACAATGCCATATCATATAGATATTGATGGCTATAGTGAAGATAATGCAAAGGGCTCTGCAAAAATTGGTACTACCAAAAAAGGTATTGGACCTACATATACTGATAAAATTTCTCGTCATGGTATAAAAGTGCAAGATTTGTATAATTTAGACGGGTTATCTGCAAAGTTGGATAATATTTTGCCGTTAAAAAATAAAGAGCTTGAGCATGTATATGGCTTAAAAACTTATTCAAAAGAAGAAATCATGTCATATTGTAAAAAATATGCGGAAATCTTTAAAGAATATGTTTGCTTTGATTGGCAAAAACTTTTCCATGAAGCAATAGAACAAAAAAAATCAATTTTGTTTGAAGGTGCTCAAGGTGTCATGCTAGATGTTGATTGGGGTACTTATCCTTATGTAACAAGTTCAAACCCTGTAGCTGGCGGGGCATGTACAGGTAGTGGATTTGGTCCTAATATGATGCAAGAAATTATTGGTGTGTCTAAAGCTTATATTACTCGTGTTGGAGAAGGGCCTTTTGCTACAGAATTGAATGATGAGGTCGGTGACAAAATTAGAAATATCGGGCATGAATTTGGTACAACTACTGGTCGTCCTCGTCGTACTGGCTGGTTTGACGCTGTTATTGCTAAATATGGTGTTTTAGTTAGCGGTCTTACTTCTATGGCCGTTACAAAGCTTGATGTATTTGATTCTTTTGATGAAATTAAGGTTTGCACAGCATATAAAGATACCAGAACAGGCGAAATTATTGAGTTTTATCCTACTGATGTTAGTATTCATAAGTATTTAGAGCCTGTTTATGAAACACATAAAGGATGGAATGAAGATATTTCTTCTGTTAGAAAATATGAAGATTTACCTGAAAATGCAAAAAAATACTTGGCAAGATTAGAAGAATTAATGGGTGTTAAAATATCTATCGTAAGTGTAGGTCCAGACAGACATCAGACTATTTTTAGATAACATATTTGAAAATTAATTAAAAAAATATGTTGACGTAAAAATATGTTCTTGTTATGTTATATAAGCGGTCGGAAATAAGAGGTTTTTTCCAAAGACCAAATTGAAAAAAGAATACTAGAAAATGCGTCACTAGCTCAGCAGGTAGAGCACTCCCCTTTTAAGGGATAGGTCCCGCGTTCGAATCGCGGGTGACGCATTTTTTTATTGCTTGTTTTTATTTTTTGTCACTAGTTGTCAGTTGTTAAGATTTGCGCAATTTTTGCTGTTCATTTGTTTTACCAATATTGAAGGGGTAAACAGTGTCTATTGGTTTTATAAGAAAAACTGGTACATATTTTAAAACTGGGGCAATGGCTCTTCTTTTGAGTGCTGCTTCATGTACCGAAAAGGCTCCTGTTATTACAAAAGATATTGTTGAATTTACTTACCCTACAGCAGCCAAGCTTATTGAAAATTTTGAGAACGGAGCAAGACACTCTGTAACTGTTTTTGTTAAAGATTCAGCTCCTCAGATTGTAAAAAAAGATAGCATGCCTCAATATAAAACTGTCCCTGATACATTGCTTGCAAAGCTCAAAACTT